>NZ_CP126625.1:2800404-3111560 GCF_030219325.1 Geothrix sp.
TCGCGCTCGGTGACCGAGGTGACCGTATCCAGCTCGGAGATCACGTGGCCGCTGCCGTCCTTGTGGGGCTCGGCGTGCACAGAGGCGGCGGGCGGCGCCGGGACAGGCTCCGCGACGGGGGCCTTGGCGGCCGCCTTGGGCTTCTTGGGGGGTTTTCCGCCTCCGGCGAGGAGGGCGTCGATTTCGGACTGGTCCATGGCCTGCTCCCTACCCGAGGAGGGACTCGATCTTTTCCTTGAGGGTCTCCGGGGTGAACGGCTTCACCACGTAGTTGTTCACGCCGGCCTGCAGGGCCTCGACGATGTCCTCCTTGGCGGCGTTGGTCGTCACCATGAGGATCGGGATGGCCGCGTTCTGGCCACGGACGGTCTTCACGAATTCGAGGCCATCCATCTCCGGCATGTTCCAGTCGGTGATGATCATTTCCACCCCGCCCTGGCCGAGCTTCTCGAGCCCGCTCTTGCCGTTCTCACCCTCGACCACGTCGGTGTAGCCGATGCGGGACAGGGTGTTGATGATGATGCGCCGCATCGTCGAGGAATCGTCCACGATGAGGATCTTCACGGGGGCCTCCTGGAATGAGTGGTGTGACTGGGGTCAGAGGGAGGGGGGAGGCGCGGAGGCCTCCAGGAACTTCACGAGGGCTTCAAGGTCATCGGGGTAGACGTTCTGGAACTTGACGCCCAGCTCATAGCCTCCGGGGTCCATCTGTTCGACGCGGACGACCATGCCGAGGGCGACCAGAGGCCGGACCTCAGCGTCCTGGACGGGGCCGAAGTGGTTCTGGTAGCGGCCCCAGCCCGGAACGCGGAGTTCCAGCTTGAGCAGAGTGCCCAGGGGGTAGGCCCGGGGGGAATCCACCAGGAGCCCGCCACCCGACACATCCTTGTAGCTGCTCGTGGCCGGCACGTCCCCCTTGTGGAAGCTCAACTCCTGGAAACTCAGGGTGGCTTCCAGGGGAATCCGTTGGTACTGTCGGCGTTCCTTGCTCATGGGCGTCCTCACATGGGGCATCGGAGGGGGGGGATTCAGACTTGAATCCTGCAAAAGCTGCCCCGAACGGCCCGGAGGCGGACCGGGCTGGGATAGACTTGAAACCGTGCGCGCGCCCCGAGGGGGCGCACCCCGGAGGTTCCATGCCCGCTGCCCCAGGCCCCTGCCCCATGGACCCCGGCCAGATGGAAGCCGCGCTCCGGCGTCTGGCGGCGGACCTGATGGCCCGGGTGGGCCCGGACGAGGAGGTCGTCCTCCTGGGCATCCGTTCCCGGGGGCTCCCCCTCGCCGAGCGGCTGGCCAGCCTCCTGCGGGCCACCACCGGAGCCCAGGTGCCGGTGGGCTCCCTGGACATCACCCTCTACCGGGACGACCTGACCGAGATGGTGGGCAGCCCCATCGTCCGCCCGACGGAGATCCCTTTCACCCTCAAGGAGCGCACCGTCGTCCTGGTGGACGACGTCCTCTACACGGGCCGGACCGTCCGGGCCGCCCTGGACGCCCTGCTGGACCACGGGCGCCCCCGCCGGGTCATGCTCCTGGTCATGGCCGACCGCAGCGGCCGCGAGCTGCCCATCCAGGCCGACCTGGCCTGCCTGCGGGTCGAGGTCCCCCCGGGCCACCGGGTGGCGGTCCGGGTGAAGGAGATCGACGGCGAAGACGGCGTGACCGTGGAGGCCTGCTGATGACCTCCGAGCGCTATGTCTTCCCCCACAAGCACCTGCTGGGCATCGAGCCCCTCAGTCCCCGGGACATCACCGCCCTGCTCGACCAGGCCCAAGCCTTCGAGGAGGTCTGTGAGCGCCCCGCCATCAAGATCGTCCCCGCCCTGCGCAAGAAGCTGGTGGTGAACCTGTTCTTCGAGAACAGCACCCGCACCCGCAACAGCTTCGAGATCGCCGAGAAGCGCCTCTCCGCCGAGATCATCAACTTCGACGCCGACACCAGCAGCCTGAACAAGGGCGAGACCCTGGTCGACACGGCCATGAACCTGGAGGCCATGCACCCGGACCTCATCGTCATGCGGCACAGCGCCCCCGGGGCCCACGCCCTGCTGTCCCGGCACATGAAGGCCAGCATCGTGAACGCCGGCGATGGCGCCCACGAGCACCCCACCCAGGCCCTGCTGGACGCCTATACCCTGCGCAAGCACTTCGGGAAGCTGGAAGGCCTGCGGGTCGCCATCGTGGGCGACATCCGCAACAGCCGAGTGGTGCGCTCCAACCTCTGGCTGCTGACCCGCATGGGCGCCAAGGTCACCCTGGTGGGGCCCCCGACGCTGGTCCCCCAGGAGATGAAGGCCACCTGGCCTTCCATCGAGATCTGCCATGACTTCGACGCGGTGATCCCGGATCAGGACGCCATCATGATGTTGCGGGCCCAGTTCGAGCGGGGCACCGGCGCCTACATCCCCGGCCAGGGCGAGTACAGCCGGTTCTACCAGCTCAATCCCGCCCGCATGAAGCGCGCGAAGAAGGACGTGGTGGTGCTGCACCCAGGCCCCATCAACCGCGGCCTGGAGATCACCAGCGACGTGGCCGACGGCCCCAACAACCTCATCCTCGATCAGGTCACCAACGGCGTGCCGGTCCGCATGGCCGTGCTCTACCTGTTGTCCCATCCGCATGGGGAACAGGTGCCGTAATGGCTGTCCCGGCGGAGCGGATCCTCCATTCCATCCATGTCCTGCGGGGCGAACGGGTTCTTTTCGATGCCGATCTGGCGGCCCTGTATGAGGTCGAGAGCCGGGCCCTCGTCCAGGCCGTGAAGCGGAACCTTGAGCGGTTTCCTGACGATTTCATGTTCCAGCTCACGGACCGAGAATGGAGCGACTTGAAATCACAATCTGTGATCTCAAGTTCATGGGGTGGCCGCCGCTCGGTCCCGTACGCCTTCACAGAACTGGGAGTGGCCATGCTTTCCAGCGTTCTCAACAGTGAGCGCGCCATTCAAGTCAATATCTCGGGGACTACCCCCAGATCGGACAGTGCGAATGCACTGTCCTCCCGCTCCTACCCTTCGGGTGTTCGCGGATGGGGCCCCGTCATGCGGGCCTTCACCCAACTTCGGGGGATGCTGGCCGCCCACTCGGACCTGGCTCGCAAGATGGATGCCCTGGAACGCAAATACGACGGCCAGTTCCGGGTGGTCTTCGAAGCCATCCGCGATCTGATGACACCTCCCACCCCAGTCAAGAAGCCCATCGGCTTCCGCCCGAAGAGGTAGCCGTGAGCGCCCCCGTCGAAGTCCTGTCCCGCCTGCTCTGGCTCCGCGACACCGCCGCCCTGCCGGACCGGGCCCTGGCCGACCAGTTGGGTCTGGACGCCAAGGCCCTGGCAGGCCTCGTGCAGTCCCATCCGGAGCGGTTCCACGAGTCCCTGGTCTTCGCCCTCACGGCCGAGGAGCGGCAGAAGATCCCGGATGGCCCGGTGCTGGCCTTCACGGAGGCCGGCGCCGCCCTGCTGACCGGCCTGCTGCCCGGGAAGGAACCCACCCTACTGGCCCTGCTGCCCGCCTTCGCGGAGGCCCGGCACGTGCTCACCTCCCAGGCCGAACTGTCCGCGCGGGTCTCCGCCCTGGAGCAGAAGCTCGACCTCGTCCTCAAGTCCCTCCAGGGCGAGGGGGAGGAGACCCATGCCGAGCACCGCATCGGCTTCGTGCCGGAGGACCTGCCCAAGGGCTTGAAGGCCCGGCAGCGCACGGCGAAGAAGGGATGAATGCATCCATGATCCAAGGCCCAGTCACCCTCCTCATCCTCGACGGCTTCGGCGACGGCCCCCGCAATGCCTTCGACGCGACCTTCATGGCCGCCATGCCCCGCTTCAACGCCCTACGGAAGACCTACGCCGCCACCCAGCTGCAGACCAGTGGCGAGGCCGTGGGCCTGCCTGAGGGCCAGTTCGGCAACTCCGAGGTGGGCCACATGAACCTGGGCGCAGGCCGGGTCGTGTGGCAGGAGCTCACCCGCATCGACGCCGCCATCCGGCGGGGCGGCTTCCGCGAGAATGCCGCCATCGGCGCCCTGCTGGCCGGCCTGAAGGCCTCGGGGAAACGGCTGCACCTGCTCGGCCTGGTGAGCGATGGTGGCGTCCACAGCCACCAGAACCACCTGGTGGCCCTGGCCCAGTGGGCCCAGGCCGAGGGCGTGCCCACCACCATCCACGCCATCACCGATGGTCGCGATACGGGCCAGAAGAGCGCCGACGGCTTCCTCCAGTGGCTCCAGTTCCAGCTGCGGAACACGCCCCTGGTGACCATCGGCTCGGTCTGCGGCCGCTACACGGCCATGGACCGCGACAAGCGCTGGGAGCGCACCGAGCAGGCCTGGAAACTCTACGTGGACGGTGAGGCGCCCCAGCAGTCACCGGATGCCCTGGCGGCCATCACCGCCGCCTACGGCCGCGGGGAGACCGATGAGTTCATCGCCCCCACCCGCCTGGACGCCTTCCACCCCTTCGCCGATGGCGATGGGGTCCTCTTCTTCAACTTCCGGGCGGACCGGGCCCGGCAGCTGTGCCACGCCCTCGTGCATCCGGCCTTCGCCGGATTCGCGCCGAAGCGCCGCCCCGCGGTGAAGCTGGTCACCTTCACGGCCTACGACGTGGAGCTGGAGCCCTTCGTGTCCGTGGCCTACCCGCCCCAGAGCCTGGATCTCATCCTGGGCGAGCTCATCAGCACCCAGGGCTGGAAGCAGTTCCGCACCGCCGAGACGGAGAAGTACGCGCACGTCACCTACTTCTTCAACGGAGGCCGGGAAGAGCCCTTCGAGGGCGAAGAGCGGCGCCTGGTGCCATCCCCCAAGGTGGCCACCTACGACCTGCAGCCCGAGATGAGCCTGGCGGACGTGAGTCAGGGCCTGGAAACGGCCATCCGCACCGGCACCTACCGCCTGCTGGTGTGCAACCTGGCCAATCCCGACATGATCGGCCACACGGGCGACCTCGCCGCAGCCGTTGTGGCCTGCGAAGCCGTGGATGCCGCGGTGGGACGCATTGCCGACGCCACTCTGGCCATGGGCGGCGCCCTGTTCATCACGGCGGACCACGGCAACTGCGAGTGCATGCGGGCCGAAGATGGCAACCCCCACACGGCCCACACCCTGAACCCCGTTCCTGCCCTGCTGGTGGCCAAAGGCTTCGAGGCCCGGCAGCTCCGGAGTGGCGGCGCCCTCAGCGATGTGGCGCCCACCCTCCTGAAGCTCTTCGGACTGGAGCAGCCCGGCGTCATGGATGGCCGCAGCCTGCTCTGACTGGGATTCACCCAAGGCCCGGATCCGGTCGATGGTTACTCAGAACCCAAGCTGCACAAGGGAACCCGGATGACCGAAACGTCACGACAGATCAAGGGAACCTCGGGGTCCCAGCTGCGCTCGCTGATCCTCGCCGTCCTCCTCTTCGACCTGCTGGTCATCGGCCTGGCGGGCTGGACCCTGGCCAACAGCCGGCGCCAGTACGTGCACCACGCGGGACAGACCACGGACAACCTGGCCCAGGTGCTCGAGCAGTACCTGATGGCCTCCATCCGCCAGATCGACCTGGTGCTGATGTCCGTGAAGGACGAGGCCGAGCGGACCGACCACACCCCGGATCCGGCCGGCATCGAAGCCCGCCTCCAGTCCCAGTTCTCCCGGGTGGCCCTGCTGGATTCCCTGCGCACCACGGATGCCCAGGGGCGGCTGGAGCGGCCCGACAACACCGACGGCCATCCACGCGAAGATCTCTCCCACAAACCCTTCTTCCAGCATCTCCGCCGGACCCCCCAGACGGGGTTGTTCATCTCCCACCCCTCGCGGGACGGGGCGGGCGGAGCCTGGGCCATCACCCTGGCCCGCCGCATGGAACACCCGGCCGGCGTGTTCCGGGGCGTCGTCTTCGCCACCGTCACCCTCGAGCAGCTGACCCGGGAGCTGGCCCAGGTGGACATCGGGAGGCACGGGTCCATCTCCCTCCGGGGCGGGGAACTCGATCTGCTGGCCAGGTACCCCGCCACCCCGGATCAGGACAAGATCATCGGCGACCCGCGCATCTCCGGGGACTACCTGGCAGCCGTCCAGTCCGGACGGCAGGTCAGCCACTTCAGCACCCACTCGGTGCTGGATGGGCAGGTGCGCACCTACACCTTCCGGAAGATGACGAACCCGGCCTTCTACATCCTGGTCGGCCTTGCGGAGTCGGAGTATCTCCAGACCTGGTACCGGGAGGCGCTGCTCTCGGGCTCGGCGGTGCTGGGGCTGGTGACCCTCTCCCTGGTCCTGGCCTGGATGGCCCGCACCACCTGGCGGAAGCAGATGGACTCCCAGGCCGAACGCGACCACCTGATCCAGGACCTGACCCACGCCCTGGCCGAGGTGAAGAACCTCAAGGGCATGCTGCCCATCTGCGGCCACTGCAAGAAGATCCGGGATGACCAGGGCTACTGGAACCAGATGGAGACCTACATTTCCGAACACACCGAGGCCACCTTCAGCCATGGCGTCTGCCCGGACTGCGCCAAGGAGCTTCGCCAGGAGATGCAGGCCCGCCGCGCCGAGCAGAACAAGGCCTGACCGGCCGACAAGGGTGACCAAGGGCACACCCGCCCTCTGAGTCATCCTGGATACTGGACGCATGACGATTCGGAACCCGATGAGCCCGAAGCAGGAGCGAAGGGCCACTTTGCCGCAGGCGAAGCCCGCAGGGCGAGGCACAGGAGGTGCCGTGTGAGCCCGAAGCAGGAGCGAAGGGCCACTTTGGTGAAGCCGAAGCCCGCAGGGCGAGGCACAGGAGGTGCCGAGTGAAGGTCGCATTCATCGGCACCCACGGCGTCGGGAAGACCACCCTCTGCTACGAACTGGCCGCGGCCCTGAAGCGGGAGGGCGTCCACGTGGACATCGTGAAGGAGGTGGCCCGGCTTTCGCCCCTCCCCATCAACCAGAAGACCTCCCTGGAGGCCCAGACCTGGATCTTCCTCACCCAGATGGCCGAGGAGATCCGCTCGGGCAGCCAGCACGATGTCCTCGTCTGCGACCGCAGCGTGCTGGACAACTACGCCTACATGATGCTGGCCTTCGGCCGCCAGCTGCCCATCGAGCGGTACATGCACCACTGGATGAAGAGCTACGACCTGCTCTTCAAGGTGCCCTTCAGTGGGCAGCTCGCCGCGGATGGCGTGCGGGACACGGATGCGTTCTTCGCCCAGGCCGTGGACCAGCTGGTGGACAAGCTGCTGGAGGAGCGGGGCCTGCCCCATGAACGGCTCGAACCCGGAGCCCGTCCCACCTGGATCGAGCGGGTCAGGCAGGTCGTTCTGAACCACCCCAAGGGGCAGAGGCGACTTATCTGACTCGTCGGTCCTTATTTGTGATCCAGTTCTCGGGAATTGAACTGGAGAGGCCCTGACTCCGGGTAGATCATGGTTGGATTGGAGGTTCCCCATGGCCCAGGACGAGACCCAGTTGGTACGCGGCGGCAGTTTCATGTTCCATCCCGCCGGCACCCTGCCCCAGGCCACTCCTGAGGAGAACAGCGAGGAGGCCCTGGCCATCGCCGAGGCGGCCCGGGACTTCGTGAACGGCGAGATCCTGCCCCGGGACGAGGCGATCGACCACCTGGACCTGGAGCTCACCCGCGACCTGCTGGCCAAGGCCGGCGACCTAGGCATCCTGGGCATGGAGATCCCCGAGGAATACGGCGGCCTGGACCTGGACAAGAAGACGGCCCTCCTGGTGCTGGAGCAGATGGCCAAGCAGGCCAGCTTCTCCACCAGCTACACGGCGCACACCAGCATCGGCACCATGCCCATCGTCTACTTCGGGAGCCCCGAGCAGAAGGCCAAGTACCTGCCCAAGCTGGCCACGGGCGAGTGGTGCGCGGCCTACGCGCTGACCGAGGCCGGCAGCGGCTCCGACGCCCTGGGGGCCAAGGCCACCGCCGTGCTGCAGGACGGCCACTGGGTGCTGAACGGCACCAAGGCCTGGATCACCAACGCCGGCTTCGCCGATGTCTTCGTGATCTTCGCCAAGATCAATGGCAGCCACCTCAGCGCCTTCATCGTCGAGAAGACCGACCCCGGCATCAGCACCGGGGCCGAGGAAAAGAAGATGGGCATCAAGGGCAGCTCCACCCGCACCGTGATCCTGGAGAACTGCCGCATCCCCGAAGATCGGCTGCTGGGCGGCAAGGGCAAGGGCGCCCGCATCGCCCTGGGCATCCTCAACGTGGGCCGCTTCAAGCTGGGCGCCAGCTCCGTGGGCGCCGGCAAGCGGGTGCTGGAATACACGCTGAAATACGCTGGCGAGCGCACCCAGTTCGGCAAGCCCCTCAACGCCTTCGGCCTCATCCAGCAGAAGCTGGCCAACATGGCCGTGCGGATCTTCGTGGGCGAGAGCATGAGCTTCCGCACCATCGGCTACCTGGACGAGGCCCTGGCCTTCACCAGCTGGGAGAGCGAGACCGGCGGCGCCGACAAGATGAAGGCCATCGATGAGTACGCGATGGAGGCCTCCATGTCCAAGGTCTGGGGCAGCGAGGCCCTCTTCGCCACGGCCGACGACGCCGTGCAGTCCTTCGGCGGCGCAGGCTTCAGCGCGGAGTATCCCCCTGAGAAGATCTACCGGGACTGCCGCATCAACCGCATCTTCGAAGGCACCAACGAGATCAACCGCCTGCTCATCGCCCAGACCTTCCTCAAGCGCTGCAGCGGCGTGGACGGCCTGCCCCTGGCCCAGGCCACCTCGGCGCCCCTCGACCTACCCCAGGATGACCTGCTCCGCACCGTGGCCCTGTCCAAGGCCCGGGCCCTCAAGGTGATCGCCCTGGCCCAGGGGCTGCACGGGCCGAAGATCCTCGACAACCAGGAGGCTGCGGCCCGCATCGCCAACATGCTGCTGGAGATCTACGCCATGGAAGCCGCCGTGGTTCGCGCGCAGAAGATGGCCGCCGCCAGCCACCGCTGGTCCGCCCTGGCCCTGGACCTGGCCACGGCCTACGCCCAGGAGGCCTGGAACCGCATCCAGGCCGAAGCGCGCATGCTGGCCGCAGAGCTGGCCTCGGATGCGGTCCTGGACGCCCTGGTGGCGGACCTCCTCGCCATGCAGGCCCCGGCCCCCGTGGCCCTGTCCGCCGTGCGCCAGCGGATCGCCCAGGCCCTGGTGGATCAGGGCCGGTACCCGATCTCGGCGGTCTGACCCGCTGGAAGGCCCAAAACTCAGGCCCAGGGGGATCTCCACCCGATATCAGTAGGGTGGAGATCCCCCCATGAGCGTCAGGCCCCAACCCACCCAGCATGAGAAGGTCCTGGGCGAGGACGACTTCATCGTCTCCAAGACCGATCTGAAGGGCGTCATCACCTACGGGAACCGCATCTTCATCGAGATCTCGGGCTACTCGGAGCGCGAGCTTCTCGGTGCTCCGCACAGCATCCTGCGGCATCCCGACATGCCCCGGGCCGTGTTCAAGCTCCTCTGGGACACCATCCAATCGAAACAGGAGATCTCGGCCTACGTGAAGAACTTGGCCAGGGACGGCAGCTTCTACTGGGTCTTCGCCAACGTGACGCCCTCCTTCGACGCCCACGGGAATCTCATCGGCTACTACTCGGTGCGTCGGAAGCCGAGGCCTGAGGCCATCCAGGCCGTCGAGGGCCTCTACCGCATCATGCTCGAGGCCGAGCGCAGGGCCGGGGACGGCCAGGCCGGCATGAAGGCCTCCACGGACATCCTCCACCAGCACCTCGAAAAGAAGGGCGTGAGCTATGAAGAATTTATCTTTGGGCTCTAGGCTCCACTACCTCGTCGCCATCTCGTTGGGGCTGTTCCTGCTCTTCGGCCACCTGGCCTCCGGGGCCAGCCGGCTGACGACCTGGGCCTGGGTCGACTTCGGCGCCACGGCCCTCCTGCTGGCGCTGGCGCTCTATTCCATCATCCGCATCCGGAAGGCCATCGACCATCTGACCGCCATTCTCAAGGCGGCTGCCCGGGGCAGCCTGGACCAGCGCCTCACCGGCATCAAGACCGGCGCGGCCACCGGTGAGCTGGCCTGGGCCGTGAACGACCTGCTGGACCAGCAGGAGGCCTATTTCCGCGAGGTGCTCTCCGCCTTCGAACACGCCACGCACGGACAGACCTACCGGTTGGCCATGGAACAGGGGCTGCACGGCTCGTTCAAGGACGCCATCGTCCGGGTGAACGTGTCGGTGGAAAGCCTCGGCCAGGTGCAGCAGATGGCCCTCAAGGAGAAGCTGATCGGCCGGATCACCGACCTCAACTCCGGGAACCTCATCGCGAACCTGAAGTCCATCCAGGAATACCTCATGGACATGACCCAGGAACTGAGCATCGTGGGCCAGATCTCGAAGGAGACCGCCCGGGATGCCGAGGGCAGCCGGGCCACCATCGAGAATCTGGTGGCGAACCTCAACCAGGTGGCCGAGATGATCGCCCGCACCAATGCCCAGACGACCCTGCTCCACGAAAAGGGCGAGGAGATCAACCAGATCGTCCAGGTCATCACGGATGTGGCCGACCGCACCAACCTGCTGGCCCTGAACGCGGCCATCGAGGCGGCCCATGCCGGCGAGATCGGCAAGGGCTTCGCCGTCGTCGCCGAGGAGGTGCGCACCCTCTCGGAGAACACCAAGGATGCCGCCGCCTCCATCGCGGCCACCATCGAATCCTTCGGCGAGGCCACCAGCCGGATGATCAAGGACTCCGAGCAGGTGAAGGACATCGCCGAGGGCAGCCGGAACGCCGTCACGGAATTCCGCGCCCAGGTGCTGAAGTTCGCCGATTCCGCCAACACCTCGCTCACCCAGATCAACAAGGCCCAGGACTTCAGCTTCGCCTCCCTGGTCAAGGTGGACCACTTCCTCTTCAAGCAGAACGGGTACCGGGTGATCCACCAGGGCGCCCAGTCCGCCGAGTCCCGCGCCATCCAGACCGATCACCGGGGCTGCCGCCTGGGGACCTGGTACTACGAGGGCCAGGGCGCCGAGATGTTCTCCCACGTCCCGTCCTTCAACCGCCTCGAGGCCCCCCACGCCCGGGTCCACCAGCACATCCAGGAGGCGGCCGGCCTGTTGGCTGGCGGCTGGGAGAAGGACTCCGAAGTCCAGAACCGCATCTATGGCCACTACGAAGCCGCCGAGCGGGCCAGCGAAGAGGTGGTCCAGGTGCTCGACCGAATGGTCGAGGAGCGGCACCGCGCGGTCTGATTACTTCAGTGCTTCATGCAGGGCCACGATGCCCCCCGTGAGGTTCGTCCAGCGGACCTCGCGGAAACCCGCGCCTTCCAGTTCCGCCGCCAGGGCCTGCTGATCGGGGAAGGTCCGGATGCTCTCCGGCAGGTAGGTGTAGGCCGAGGCGTCTCCACTGATCCAGCTCCCGATGCGGGGCAGCACCCGCAGGCTGTACCAGTCGTAGAAGGCCTTGAGGCCGGGCAGGACCGGCGTGCTGAACTCCAGGATGGTGAGCTGCCCGCCGGGGCGCAGCACCCGCAGGAACTCGGCGTAGGCCCGGGGGCGGTCCTCCACGTTCCGGATGCCGTAGCAGATGGTGATCCCGTCGAAGCTGGCCTCCCGGAAGGGCAGGCGCTGGGCGTCGGCGTCGCTGGAGGCCCAGATGAGCTTTGCGAACCCCTTGCGCGCGAATTTCGCAGGCCCCAGGCGCAGCATGGCGTGGGTGAAGTCCGTGCTCACCACTTCGGCCCCGCGCCGCGCCAGCGCCAGGCTCGAATCCCCCGTGCCCGCCGCAACGTCCAGGAAACGCTTCCCGGGACCGGCTCCGCTGGCCCGGGCCATGCGCCACCACCACCAGAAATCCGCGCCGCCTGAAAGCACGTGATTCAGGAGGTCGTACTTCCCGGCGATGGCCGAAAACATCTGCTGCACTTGCCTGCCTTCCAGCATCCAACCTCCTGGGACCTTCTATTGAACCAGAGTAGGAGCGCGTTGACCGAAGGTAGAGGCTAGGCAAGCGGCCTCGGGCCTTCCATCTTGAACCCAACCCAATCCGGAGGACCGAGATGAGCAACGCTGCTGCAGAGCAGGTCAAGGGAGGCAGTTTCCTGCTGACCCCCATCGGGGCCATGCCCCAGTTCACGCCCGAGGAATTCGGCGATGACGCCAAGGAATTCGCCCGGGCCGCCAAAGACTTCATCCAGGGCGAGGTGCTGCCCCGCGACGAGCAGATCGACAAGCTGGACCTGCCCCTCACCGTGGAGCTCATGAAGAAGGCCGGAGAACTGGGCCTGCTGGGCCTGGAGATCCCCGAGGCCTACGACGGCATGGACGTGGACAAGCGCACGGCCATGCTCGTGCTGGAGGAGATGAGCAAGCAGGGCAGCTTCGCCGTGACCTACAGCGCCAACACCGGCATCGGCACCCTGCCCATCGTCTACTTCGGCACCGAGGCCCAGAAGCAGGCCTACCTGCCCAAGCTCGGCACGGGCGAGTGGCTGGCCGCCTACGCCCTCACCGAGGCTGGCAGCGGCTCCGACGCCCTGGCGGCCAAGACGACGGCCGTGCTCGACGGCGACAGCTGGGTGCTGAACGGCACCAAGATGTGGATCACCAACGCCGGCTTCGCCGATGTCTTCATCATCTTCGCCAAGATCGACGGCCAGCACTTCAGCGCCTTCATCGTCGAGAAGACCGATCCCGGCATCAGCACCGGCGCCGAGGAGAAGAAGCTCGGCATCAAGGGCAGCTCCACCCGCACCGTGATCCTCGAGAACTGCCGCATCCCCAAGGACCGGCTGCTGGGCGAGATCGGCAAGGGCCACAAGATCGCCTTCGGCATCCTCAACATCGGCCGCTTCAAGCTGGGCCTGGGCAGCCAGGGCGGCATGAAGCGGATCCTCGAATACGTCATCCGCTACACCACCGAGCGCCAGCAGTTCGGCAAGTCCATCAATGCCTTCGGCATGATCCAGCAGAAGCTGGCGGACATGGCCACCAAGATCTTCGTGCTCGAGGCCCTGAACTTCCGGACCATCGGGTACATCGACGAGGCGCTGCACGCCACCAGCTGGGACAGCCCCACCGCCGGCGCCGACAAGATGGCCGCCATCGACGAGTACGCCATCGAGTGCAGCATATCCAAGGTCTGGGGCAGCGAGGCCCTCTTCTTCGTGGCCGACGAGGCCGTGCAGGCCTACGGCGGCTACGGCTTCAGCGCCGAGTACCCGCCCGAGAAGGCCCTGCGCGACTGCCGCATCAACCGCATCTTCGAAGGCACCAACGAGATCAACCGCCTGCTCATCGCGGGCACCCTCCTCAAGCGCGCCATGAAGGGCGAGCTGCCCCTCATGCAGTTCGGCCAGCAGGTGGCCAAGGAGATCGCCAACCCCATCAAGGCCGAAACCTTCACGGGCCCCCTCGCCCGCCTGAAGCACGGCGTGGAACTGAGCAAGCGCCAGTGCATGCTGGCCGCGGGCCTGGCCGTGCAGGTGCTGGGCCAGAAGCTGGTGGACAACCAGGAGGTCATGGCCCGCATGAGCGACATGCTCATGGAGATCTACGCCATGGAAAGCGCCGTGGTGCGCGCCGAGCGCATGGTCGAGACCGGCCACCGCTGGGCCCAGATCGCCCGCGACATGACAGAGCTCTTCGTCAACGAAAGCTGGCACAAGGTCCACGGCAATGCCCGCATGCTCTGCGCCGATGTGGTCGAGGGCGAGGCCCTGCGCCACGCCCTGGCCGGCGTGAAGGCCTTCACGGAATTCCATCCCACCAGCAGCGCCCGCCTGCGGGGACGCATCGCCAGTGAGCTCATTCAGAAGGGGATCTACCCGATCGAGGTGGCCTGATCCAGGCGCTCCGCACCGACGAAAAGAAGAAGGGCACCGGATGGGGCCCTTCTTCATGATCCACGTTCATTCAGCGACGGAACTCGCGCGGTCCCTCGCTCTTCTTCTCTTCGCGGGGCTTTTCCGGCTTGGGGGCGGGTCGGCTCTCGCGCTCGGCGGCCTTGGGGGGATCCGGGCGACGCTCCTCGCGGGGACGGGGTTCGGGATTGCGCTCGCGAAACGCCGGCTCGGGGCGCCGTTCCTCGCGATCGAAGCGGGGACGGGGCTCCACGGGGCGCTCCCGCGGCATGGGCTCCACCGACTTCTCCGGAAGAGGCCTGGGCTCAGGGCGGCGATCCTCGACGCGGGGCCGTGGATCGGGGCGGCGCTCCTCCGGGCGCGGCCTGGATTCGACGGGGCGCTCACGCGGCACCTCGGCCTGGGGGCGGGGTTCCATGGGCCGTTCGCGGGGCGCCTGGCCGGGGCGCTTCTCCTCGATGCGGGGCTTCGGTTCCACCGGCCGTTCCCGGGGCAGCGTCGCGCGATCAGCAGTACCGGCGCCAGCTCGGCTGCGGTCCTCGAAGGGTATGCGGGCGGGAACGGAAGCGGGCGAGCCGGGGCGGACTTCCACCGGACCCGCCGGCCGGAAGTCGCGGCGGAGAACCTCGCGTCCCGTGGTCTCACGGGCCTGCCGTTCGTAGGCCACCATCCGTTCCCGGTGCACGTCGCGCTGGAAGGCGACCTGGATCTGGCCGGGATTCCGGAACTCGGCGTTGGAGACGATCAGGGGCGAGCGCTGCCAGGGAGCGCGGAGATCACGGCCGCCGCCGGTCCAGGCGGTCCCGCCGGGGACGTCGTTGAAGTGGTGGAGCACCGTGACGTCGTTGTACATGTGGCGGTGGACGCTGCCCAGGTTGATGTTGACCACGGCCACCACGTTCCAGGCGAAGCCACCGCGCCAGGCGCCGTAGCCCCACTGGCAGGGCGTGTTGTAGTAGCCGAGAGGCGCCCACCCGTAGTAGCCAGGGGTGTGATTCCAGGCCACCCAGGCTGGGCTGTAGTGGATGCCGGGGATCCAGAACCAGCCCACGCCCAGGCCCCAGTGCCAGCGCCCATGGTGGTAGGCCACGTAGCCCCAGGGTTCGTCGGACACCCAGGTCATGCCGCCCGCATAAGGCGCCCAGCGGCCCTGGTAGTAGGGCCGCCAGTCCTCGGCCACGCCGTTGGGCTGCCAGACCCAGCCGAATTCCTCGGACTGCACCCAGCGGCCGTTGTGGTCGAGTTCATCGGCGTAGTAGCGGATCTCAGGGGGGACGCGATCCCAGCTCTCGCCACGCTGGACGATGACCGCCCGGTCGCTCCAGCGGTCGAACTCGTCGCCGTCATAGGTGTTGAAGCCGCGGACGCGATCCAGCCCGTCCTGGGGACTGTACACGGTCAGCCGCTCCCCGGCGGTGATGCGGGCCTCGTCCCGCTCGTTGGCGAACGTCACCCGGCCACTGTGGACCTTCAGGCGCACCACCCGGTCCCGCTCAGCCTCGAGGGTGAAGCCGCCCTTGTCGAAGCAGGTGGCCGTGCCCGAAGGCGTGTCCACGCGGAAGCGGGCATCGGACTGTCCGCCCAGCAGCACGCGGATCCGGCCGTAGTCCAGGCGGAGCAGCACCTGCTTCTCGCCCTTGCGGTCCGTGAAGAGGGCAGCCACGGTGAACCGGGTCGCACCACCGAAGGCCACGCGGGTGCCATCGCCCAGTTGCAGAACGCCACGACCGCGGCTTTCCACGACATCGCCCTCGGCAATGGGGGTGCCACGGCTCAGGCTCTCCTCGAGGTCGCCCTTGCGGATGCGAACATCGCCTTCCAGGGCCCGCACCATGGCGTAGCGTTCGGGGGCTTCGCCTTGGTAGGTCTCATCTTCGGGGGGCGCGGGCGCCTGCGGGCCGGCCACGAGGATCGCGGCAGGCAGCAGCAGCGCGGCAAGTCGGGAGTAGGAGAAGGTCGAGTGCATGGTCCCTCCGCGGGATGGATGCCGGCTCCCGAAGGATCGGTTCCCGCCGGAGGGACTGCCAGGGTCGTGCCAACTGGCCATTTACCCCGGGGGTCACTCCTTCGGGAAGGGGGCCAGGGCCGAACCCGCCTTGGCGGGACCCGTCTGCGGGCCCAGCGCCGCGAGCCGGGGAAGCAGGCCCATCCAGGGGATGGCCCAGCGTCGCGGGGCCCCCCGGTCCACCTCACCCGCGCTCACCTCGAGCCGATCCGGGAGGAAACTCAGGTGGAGATCCCTTCCGGGCGGCAGGGGCAGGTGGATGACCCGGGCCGTGGCCGGGTGCGCCACGGTGAGGACGGTCTCCCCATCCTCGATGACCCACAGCAGGCCCCGCAGGAAGGGGCGGAAGTCCGCGGCCCCCCAGAGCAGCCCACCCAGCCCCTGGCTCAGGGGCGAGTCCGAGGGGAAGGACCAGGCGCCGGAAGGGGCCGGCAGGGGGAGGCCCCCGTCCCGCCAGGCCTTGAGGGGGCGCCCGGGCAGGCCGGTCTGCAACCGGATGATGCCCCGGGCATCCTTGACGCTGAGGGTCCCGTCCGCGGTGAGCCGGGCTTCCACAGGGCCGGAGGAGGGGGTGGCCTCGTACGGTGTCCCTGCGGCGGTGTCTGGACGCGCCTGCCAGTCCAGGGGTGCCAGCCCTTCCCACGGGAGCGGCTGGCGCCCCTGGGCGGCCAGTCCGGGCGCGGCCAGGACCGCGACGGTCAGGAAGAGGGCGCCCAGCCGCACAGGGCCTCCAGGTTCCGAGTGGTCAGCTCGGCGAGTTTCACGGCGGGGATGCCCCGCAGCTCGGCCACGGCCTCGGCCGTGAACCGGACGAAGCCCGGCTCGTTGGGCTTTCCCCGGTAGGGCACCGGGGCCAGGAAGGGCGCGTCGGTCTCCACCAGGATGCGATCGGCGGGGGCCCAGGCCGCCACGTCACGCACGGCCTCGGCCTTCTTGAAGGTCGTGATGCCCGAGAAGCTCAGGTAGAAGCCCAGGTCCAGAGCCCGCACCGCGAAGGCCCGGTCCTCGCTGAAGCAGTGGATGATGCCGCGCACGGCGTCGGCGCCCTCCTCCTCCAGGATGCGCAGCGTGGCCTCGGGGGCCGAGCGGGTGTGGATCATCAGCGGCTTGCGGAAGGCCTTGGCCAGGCGGATCTGGGCGCGGAAGGCCGCTTCCTGCTCGTCCCTCGGGCTCAGGTCGTAGTGCCAGTCGAGCCCGGTCTCCCCGACGAAGCGCACGGCGGGATCGGCCAGCAGCTTGCCGAGTTCGGCCTCCACCTCCGGCGACCAGCTCTTCGCCTCGTGCGGGTGGACGCCGAGGCTGGCCTGGACGTCCGGAATGCGGGTGGTGAGCGCCAGGACCACCCTGGAATCCTCCAGGTCCGTGCCCACGGCGATGAATCCCGTCACGCCATGGGACCTGGCCCGCGACAGCGTGGCCTCCACCTGGTCGTCGGCCAGGTGGGAACCGGTCAGATGGCAGTGCGCGTCCACGAGCATGGCCCCATGGTCCCACGAACGCGGGTATGCGCAGAACGGCGGCCCGGGGGATCCAGGTTCCCACCCCGGTGCCGGCTGTGACCTTGGGCACGATCACGGACCGGAGCCCATCGATGCCTGCATCCTGTAGGTGCCTGGAGCCGACGTGTCCCCCCTCTTTGCCACCCCGCCCGAGAACCATCTGCCGCGCATGCTCCGCGTGAAGGATGGCCTGAAGGACGGGCTGGGCCGCGGCATCACCTACCTGCGGGTGTCCGTCACCGAGCAGTGCAACCTCGCCTGTGTCTATTGCAAGCCGCGGACCGGGGTCGCCGAGCGGAGGCAGCCTCCGGCCATGAGCCGCAACGAGGTGGTCCAGCTGGTGAAGGTGTTCACCAGCCTGGGCATCCGGAAGGTCCGCCTCACCGGCGGGGAGCCCCTCCTGCGGCGCGACCTCGAGACCATCATCGCGGGCATCAGCCCCGAGGTGGAAGGGCGCGTGCACCTGACCACCAACGGCCTCCACCTGGCCCGCAAGGCCCGGGCCCTGCGCGACGCGGGCCTCGCCGGCGTCAACGTCAGCCTTGATGCGGCGGACGCGGCCACCTTCGCCCGCCTCACGGGGAAGAACCAGCTGGGCAAGGTCCTCGCGGGGCTGGAAGCCGCCCGGTCCGTGGGGCTGAAGACCAAGCTGAACGCCGTGGTGCTCCGCGGGTGGAACGAGGACCAGATCCTGCCGCTTACCCGCCTCGCCCAGCAGGGCGGTTTCCAGGTGCGCTTCATCGAGTTCATGCCCTACCAGGGCAATGGCTGGGGGCAGGATCAGTTCATGCCCGCGGCGGAGATCCTCCGCACCATCCAGGAGGGCCTCGGTTCCGAGCTGGAGGAGGAACCCGTGCTCGGCCTGGAGGAGGGCCCGGCCCGGCTGTTCCGGATCCCCGGCAGCACCGGAAAGGTCGGCGTCATCTCCACCCTCAGCGCGGATTTCTGCGACCGCTGCAACCGGGTCCGCCTGACCAGCCAGGGCGCCCTGAAGGCCTGCCTGTTCGGCAACCAGCCCGTGGACCTGCTGGAACCGCTCCGCAACCACGCCACGCATGACGACCTCGTGCGGCTCATCCGCCAGGCCCTGACCGAAAAGCTGGACTGCCATCCCATGCGCACGGGCGGGCAGCCCACGCTCGGCCAGGGCATGTGGCAGGTCGGCGGATGAAGACCGGGCTGCTGCTCCTGAGCGGCGGAAGCGGAACCCGCATGGGCGCCCCGAAGCACGCGCTGGCCCACCCCGGGGGCGGCTCCTGGGGAGGCCACCTGGTGCGGGTCTTCGCCGCCGTGTTTCCCGATGGGCCGGTGCAGGTGCTCGGCGATCCCCTGCCGGACCACCCGGACCTGCCGCGCCTCGAAGATCCCCGCGAAGGCCCCGCCGTGGCGCTGCGGGTCTGGGCCCGGGCCGATGGCCCCGATGTGGACCGCTGGTGGGTCGCCGCCTGCGACCAGGTGCGCTGGACCCCGCAGCGGCTCACGGAATGGGCGAGGATCGGCGAAGCCGCGGATCCCGAGGCCACCCACTGGGTCATGGCCCTGCACGGCGGCCACCTGCAGCCGCTGGGAGGCTGGCTGCCGGATGGTTTCCGCCCCAGCCTCATCACCTCCACCACCCGCTCGCTGATGGGCCTGGCGACCGCCCTCCCCCACCTCGCCATCCCCTGCGACGGTCCTGAATGGGTGGATGTGGACACGCCGGAGGAACGCGCCGAGTTCGAGGGCGGGGCCTAGCCCAGCCGCTTCCGCACCAGCCGCTCGACGGGCACCCCGCCCTTCAGGTGGCTCTCGACGATCTCAGGCACGTCCGCCGGCGTGACGTGGGCGTACCAGATGCCGTCGGGGTAGACCAGCACCGCCGGACCGATGGCGCAGAAGCCCACCGATCCGCACTGGATGCACTGGATCTCGCCTTCCCGGTTGTGCTTGTAGAAGAGCAGCTGTTCCTCGATGAGCTGGGCCTTGAAGGCCTCCAGCACGGCCTCGGAGCCGTTCGCCGTGCAGCTCTTGGACGTGCACACCAAGACTTGCCGCCGCAGCGAAGGCCCCATCACCGGCGTGACGGCCGCATCCTGCTCAGGCGTGGGGAGGGAGGCATCGGGGTCCATGGCGGCATCCTTGGAACCCCACCATAGCAGCCGCCTGTCGGCCCGGCTGGAAGGTCTCCTGATCCATGCCAACCGGGGGTCGTGGAATCAAATTACTCTGTGGTTATTTAATTAATAGTGATCATAGTCACGAACGACTTGACCACGCTATCCACCTCTTCATCATCAATGTCGAGATCCACCCGCGCGGCTTTCTCGCAGGCCCTCCGCGGATTGAACGAACCCAGCGCCCACCCCGGCCCGGGATGGCGTCGCCCTGCCTCCCATTCCCCCCAAGAAAGGACGTGCTCCATGCGGAACACCCTCGCGCTCCTCGCCCTTGCCGCCGCGCTCGCCGCGCCCCTGGCCGCCGAAGGCGGCAGCGACACCAAGGGCAAGTTCTTCTTCAAGAAGACCTGCAAGTCCTGCCATGCCCCCGGCAGCGCCGCCAAGGAGATCACGCCGCTCTCCAAGACCCAGGCCCAGTGGAAGGCCTACTTCGCTGCCGGCAAGCACAAGAAGGGGTCCGAGAAGCTCGACACCGTCCTGAAGCCCGAGCAGGTCAAGGACGTGCAGACCTTCCTGGTGAACCACGCCTCGGATTCCCCGCAGCCCGAAACCTGCGGCGGCTGATCGTTCCCGCGACGTCCCTCCCCTTCCCTGAAACCCACCCCCGGAGAACACCCCATGAACTCCCGAATCATGCTCGCCCTGGTCGCCATGCTGGCGCCTGCCGCCCTGAGCGCCCAGTCCAACGCGGACCTGCAGAAACAGATCGAACAGCTCAAGGTGCAGCTGAAAGCCGTCGAGGAGAAGGCCGCCGCCGCGCAGGAGATCGACACCCGCCTCGTCAAGGTCGAGACGAAGGTCGCCGGCGACAACATCCAGTGGGGCGGTGACCTCCGCACCCGCTTCGAGAGCAGCAAGTGGACCTTCAAGCCCTACCAGCAGTTCATGGGCTTCGCCCAGAGCGCCGGCGCCCCGGCGGGCTCCCTGCCCCCGGGCTACCCCTATCCCTTCATGGCCCTGACCCAGCAGGTCCCTGGCCAGGACTACACCAACGCCGTGCAGTGGTCCACCCGCCTGCGCCTCAAGATGGGCATCACCATCAATGAGCACGCCAAGATCATGGGGCGCCTGACGATGTACAAGGTCCACGGCGGCGCCGACGTGCCCGTGTTCAACGGCTCGCCCAACACCGTGTCCAACTCCTTCAACGACGCCAAGGTCCCCGGGACCGACGTGCTCCGCGTCGAACGCGCCAGCCTGGTCTACGACTTCCCCGTGGGCATCCTCTCCATCGGCCGCCAGAACACCTCCGATGGCCCGCCGTTCGAAGTGCGTGAGGGCGGCGAGCGCCAGGCCACCCCGCAGGCCCTGGCCGTGAATGCCCTCGTGGATGGCATCGGCTTCAAGTTCCAGCTCGACAAGCTCGGCCTGCCCGAAGGCACGCTGCTGGGCATCTGCTACGGCGTGGGCTACGAGTCCGGCTTCGGCGGCGGCGGCAACGTCAAGGCCAATGCCGCCCCCGTGGGCTTCAACTTCACCAACGTGAACTGGACCGCCCAGGGCCCCAATGCCGCCGCGGCCACCATGCAGGTGAACAACATCGGCCCCCTCAAGGACAGCACCGTGCTGGGCGTCATGTACGACATGCCCCTGCTCTTCCAGCTCGGCGAGAGCGTCCAGAGCGCGAACTTCTACCTTGGCTTCAACCGCTTCGGGAACATGACGGACATCCCGTACGGCAGCACCAACAACTTCCCCGTGCCCGCCATGCCCGGCATGGGCGGCATGCCCAGCACCCAGTACGTCACGGCCACCAACAACCTGGGCGACATGGACCAGTGGACCGCCACCTGGAAGCACAAGATCGGCGACACTTTCACCTACTTCGCCAGCTATGGGCACATCAAGAGCAATCCCAACGGCAAGATGAGCCAGTACGGCGCCTACTGGACCTTCCCCGCCAACATGGGCGGCACCCAGCAGCTCGCCGGTTTCGGCGGCCTCCTGGGCGATGCGACGCACAGCCAGACCGCCAGCGCCTACTACGTGGGCATGCGCTGGGATCCCATCCAGACCCTCGGATTCGGGGTCGAGTTCAACCACGGCTCGCCTCGCTGGTTCACCTACAGCCCCGCCACCGGCGAGGCCACGGAAAAGCTCGGCACCCGCGGCGACGTGTGGGAGGGCTACATCCACTGGCAGTTCGCCAAGAATGCCGCCTTCCGCCTGGGCTACCTGGACTACAAGTACACCCACGCCTTCAGCGGCTGGCACATCTCCCCTGGCCCCGCCATGCCCGGCCAGAGCTGGGAGGACGCCTACGACCTGAGCAAGAACCCGATGCTGCAGTACGGCTTCCCCGCCGCGGTGAAGACCACCTACGCGTCGATCGAAGTCAAGTTCTGACCCCGCGCGGAAAGGGCCGGAGGGTTTCCCTCCGGCCCTTCCCACGATAGAGAAGGAGCCAACATGGGCACCACTCGCATGGATCGCCGCCTCTTCCTGAAGGCCGCGGGCGCCACCGCCGGAGCCGCCACCACCCTCCAGGTGGGCTGCCTCAGCTACTTCAAGAAGGGCCGGAGCGCGGCGGCTGACAACCGCGAAGTCCCGACCACCTGCGAGCTCTGCCCCAACAAGTGCTCCGCCATCGCCGTGGTGGAGAAGGGGGTCGTCAAGAAGCTGAATCCGAACCCCGAGAACCCCAAGTCCCGCGACATGCTCTGCGCCCGCGGGAACGCGGCCATCAAGCAGGTCTACGACCCCGACCGCCTCAAGCAGCCCATGATCCGCGTGGGGGCCCGGGGCGAGGGCAAGTGGAAGGCCGTGAGTTGGGACGAGGCCTTCGATTTCGCCGCCAAGAAGCTCGCCGAGGTGAAGGCCAAGCACGGCCCCGAAGGCACGCTGTGGTCGTCCACTGAGGGCTTCCAGGAGGTCTTCTTCAAGAACCTGGGCCTGGCCTTCGGGTCGCCCAACCTCGTGCGCCATCCCACGCTGTGCCTGGCCTCGGTGAACCTGGCCTACAGCGCCACGTTCGGGACGGTCCCGAGCTTCGACCTGCTCAACAGCAAGTTCGTCATCATGTCCGGCGCCAACCGCTTCGAAAGCATCATCACGCCCGACACCATGGACCTCATCGGCGGCGTGATGGAGCGCAAGGCCAAGCTGGTCTACCTCGATCCCCGCTTCACGGTCACGGCCGCTAAGGCCGACGAGTGGTACCCCATCAAGCCCGGCACCGACCTGGCGTTCATCCTCGCCATGATCCACGTGATCATCAAGGAGAACCGCCACAGCAAAGACTTCGTCGCCGCCTACACCACAGGCTTCGACCAGCTGGCCGAGCACGTGAAGCCCTACACGCCCGAGTGGGCCGAGAAGGAAACGGAGATCCCCGCGAAGGACATCGTCCGCATCGCCCGGGAGTTCTCGGACGCCGCGCCCCGCGCGCTCTACTACGCCGGGCGGCGCTCCTCCTGGTACCAGAACGACTTCCAGATGCGCCGGGCCCAGGCCATCCTCAACGCCATCGTGGGCAACTGGGACCAGGTGGGCGGCATGGTGCCCAACGCCAAGCTGCCCAAGGGCGAGTTCCTCTTCATGCCCTGGGACGAACCCAAGGCCCCCCGCGTGGACGAGATCGACAAGCACTTCCCCCTGGCCGCCAAGGGCGATGGCGTCTACCTGAAGCTGCGCGAGAACGTGCTCAGCGGGAAGCCCTACCCTGTGAAGGCCTGGATGGTCTACAAGCAGGACCCCATGAACGCCATGCCCGACCAGGCGAAGACCCTGAAGATGATTGAGGGCATGGACTTCATCGGCGTCATCGATGTCCAGATGAGCGACATGGCCTGGTATGCGGACGTGGTCTTCCCCGAGAGCACCTACCTGGAACGGACTGATCCGGTCGAGGTCATGGCCGGCATCTGGCCCGCCGTGGTCTACCGGCAGCAAGTGGTGAAGCCCATCCACGATACGAAGCCGAACCTGGAGATCGTCCAGGGCCTGGCCAGGCGCCTGGGGCTCGCCGACTACTTCGACTACACCATCGAGCAGTGGGTCGAGGCCGAGTTCAAGGAGCTGCCGATTCCGCTTGCCGCCGAGCACATGAAGAAGCATGGCGTGTGGGCCGCCAGCGGCCAGCCCAGCTACGGCAAGACGCTCACCCCCGACCACCGCTTCGTCACCAAGACCGGCAAGATCGAGCTGTTCTCCGAGCGGCTCCAGGAGGCCGGGGCCGACCCGCTGCCGGTCTACAGCGCGCCCGTGCCGCCACCCAGCGATCGCTTCCGCCTCATCCTCGGCCGCGTCGGCTACTTCACCCACGCCAACCAGACGAACAATGTCTGGCTGAACGAGCACATGAAGGAGAACGACCTTTGGATCAACCCGAAACCCGCGGAACGCCTCGGCATCCGCAGCGGGTCCATCGTCCAGGTCACCAGCAGCGTGGGCACCGTGAAGCTCAAGGCCCGGGTCACCGAGGAGATCCGCCCCGACTGCGTGTTCATGCTCCACGGCTTCGGCAAGAAGTCGAAGATGCAGAGCCTGGTCTACAACGTGGGCGCCAGCGACGCCGTGCTTCTTGAAACAGCCTGGGACAAAGTCTCCGGCAACGCCGCCTTCCACGAAACCTTCGTCAAAGTCGCGAACGCCTGAGGGGGTGAACCATGGCCATGAAGAAACGGCGCTACGCCCTCGTCATCGACTCCAGGAAATGCATCAACTGCAAGGCCTGCGCGGTGGCCTGCAAGGCCGAGAACGAGGTCCCAATCGGCAACTTCCGCAACTGGATCAACGAAGAGCACCAGGGCGAGTACCCCAAGCTCCGCATCGACTTCGAGCCCGAGCAGTGCCACCACTGCGAGCACCCCTCCTGCGTGCGGGTCTGCCCCACGGGGGCCTCCTGGCAGCGCAAGGACGGCGTGGTGCTGGTGGCCGAGGATGACTGCATCGGCTGCCGCTACTGCATGATCGCCTGCCCCTACGACGCCCGCTACTTCCACGAGGAGAGCGGCACGGTCCACAAGTGCACCTTCTGCACCCATCGCATCGACGGCGGCGTCCTGCCCGCCTGCGTGGAGACCTGCCCCAGCAAGGTCCGGGTCTTCGGCGATCTGGAGGATCCCGCCAGCCGCATCCACGAGCTGCTTTCCACGCGGCGGCACCACGTCAAAGAACCCCAGACGGGCAATGGCCCCCAGCTCTACTACCTGGTTTAGGAGACTGTGATGCACGAATTCAACTGGGGTCTCCTCATCGTGGTGTACCTGTTCCTTGGCGGCCTGTCCGCGGGCCTCTTCTTCGCCGCGGGCCTCGCCAACTACCTGGAAGTGGACGGCCAGCCGGCCCACCCCCGCATCGCCCGCATGGGCGCCCTCCTGGCGCCCTGGCCCGTGGCCCTGGGCTCGGGCCTGCTCATCCTCGACCTGGGCCACTGGTACCGCTTCTACAAGCTGTTCACCCACTTCCGGTGGGAGAGCCCCATGTCCATCGGGTCGTACCTTCTGACCCTCTTCACCCTCATCGCCTTCGCGTACGCCTACGCTTGGCTGCCCGAGGACTGGCGGCAGCAGCTCTTCGCCAAGGTGCCCGCCGCCTGGACACAGGTCCACCGCCTAAACGTGGATATTTCGGCCCATCGCAAGACCATCGCCATGGTGGGCTTCCCCTTCTCCATCGGCGTGGGCATCTACACCGGCGTGCTGCTGGGCGCCGTCTCGGCCCGCCCCTTCTGGAACACCAACCTGGTGGCCCAGATGTTCCTGTTTTCGGCCCTCTCCAGCGGCACGGCGGCCCTGCTGCTGGCCCTGGTGCTGGACAAGCGGAACCCCGTGGAGCAGCGCGACCTGAAGTTCCTGGTCTGGCTGGACGTCATCTTCATCTCGCTGGAGCTCTTCATCATCCTGCCCTACCTGATCCACGGGCAGCTCTCCGTGCTGGCGGTTAAGCAGGCGCTCTGGCTGATCCTGGGCGGCCCCTACACCTTCGTCTTCTGGGTCTGCTTCCTGGGCTTCGGGCTGCTGGTCCCCCTGGGCATCGAGGTCTATGAGCTGGCCCCCAGCCTCCTCAAGGGGCGGCCCTTCCACGGGAACCGGAACCTCGCCCTGACGGCCGCCGGACTGGTGCTCTTCGGCGGGTTCCTCCTGCGCTACATCTTCGTCTACGCTGGTCAGCTGAGCAGCTTCCACAAGATGGGAATGCTGCGCTGAAAGGACCGACATGACGCTCGCGCTGCTGGCTGACCTCGCCCAGATCCTTGCAGAGGCCTTCCTGGAGCCCGATGCAGACCTGAAGGAAGTCCTGGAAGACCTGCTGAACGGCGGCCCCAGCCCCGCCCTGGCCGAGCCCCTGGCCCGGATGGCGACACACACACTCGTCCTCCAGGAGCAGTCCGTGGAGTACACCCGCCTCTTCCTCCAGGCCAGGGACACAGACGTCGTCCACCTCTTCGAGTCCGTGCAGGCCCGGGGCCACCAGATGGCGCCGGAGGTGCTCGGGCCCCTCCAGGGCATCTATGACGAGGCCGACATCAGCGTCCAGGAGGACCTGGCCGTACCGCCCGATCACCTGGGACTGGAACTGGCCTGTCTCAGCCACCTGCTGGCCCAGGTCATCGAGGGCGACCTGGCCGAGCGGCAGCGCTTCGTGGAGCTGGCCCGGCGCCTGCTCCGGGACCACCTCTCGCCCCTCGTGAAGGTCGTGGCCGGGCAGCTCCCGCAGGTGTCCGCCCACGCCTACTACCAGGCGGCCGCCGACCTGGCCTCCGCCCTGTTGCCCGCAACGGAGAAGGCGCTCGCAGAAATCTAGCCAACCCCCTGCTGGACAAAGGCTTGTCCCGCGTCCAGCATGGATCCATGCGCGCCCCCACAACCATCCTCCTGGTGGATGACGAGCCGGGAATCCGGCGGTCCCTGGGCGAAGCCCTGAAGGACGAGGGCTACCACGTGGTGAAGGCCGAGCGGGGCGAGCAGGCCATCGACCTGCTCCACAACCCCGATGGCGAGAGCCTCCAGCTCATGCTGCTGGACGTCTGGCTGCCGGGCCAGGATGGCCTGGAGACCCTGAAGCAGGCCAAACAGGTCCGGCCCGACCTGCCGGTGGTCATGATCTCGGGCCACGCCAGCATCGACACGGCCATGCAGGCCACCAAGCTAGGCGCCTTCGACTTCCTGGAGAAGCCCATCGACCTGGACCGCCTGCTCCTGGTGGTGGGCAATGCCCTGCGCCAGTCCAAGCTGGAGCAGGAAAACCAGCGTCTCCTGGCCGAGGTGGAAGGCGGCCGCTTCTTCCTGGCGGACAGCCCCGCCATGAAGCGCCTCATGGCCGATGTGGCCCTGGTGGCCCCCACCGAGGGCCGGGTGCTGCTCACGGGCGAGAACGGCAGCGGCAAGGAGGAGGTGGCCCGCCTCATCCACCTGCAGAGCCCCCGCAAGGACGCCCCCTTCGTCGAGGTGAACTGCGCGGCCATCCCCGAGGAGCTCATCGAGAGCGAGCTCTTCGGCCACCAGAAGGGCGCCTTCACGGGCGCCGTGCGCGACCAGAAGGGCAAGTTCCGCGAGGCGGACGGCGGCACGCTGTTCCTCGATGAGGTCGGCGACATGTCGCTGAAGACCCAGGCCAAGGTGCTGCGCGCCCTCCAGGAGGGCCGCGTCGAGCCCGTGGGCGGGGGCGGCGCCGTGGGCGTGGACGTGCGCGTCATCGCCGCCACCAACAAGGACCTGGCCGGGGAGATCACCCGGGGCCGCTTCCGGGAGGACCTCTACTTCCGCCTGGCCGTGGTGCCCCTGCGCATCCCCGCCCTGCGGGAGCGCCCCGAGGACATCCTGCCCCTGGCCGAGGCCTTCATCAGCCGCATCGGCCGCCAGTACGGCCGCCCGCCCCGGCACCTGGGCCCCGAGGCCAAGGACACGCTGCTGCGCCACGACTGGCCCGGCAACGTGCGCGAGCTGAAGAACCTCATGGAGCGCGCCGTCATCCTGGGCCGCGGCAGCGAGATCGGCCCCCGCGACCTGGGCCCCCTGGCCGCCCGCCACCTCGCCGAGCAGGATCCCTTCTCCTTCCCCGAGTTCGCCAGCCTGAAAGAGGCCAAGGACTGGTTCGAGACCCAGTACCTCCAGCGCGAGCTGCGCCTCCAGAACGGCAACATGACCCGCGTCGCCGAGCGCGTGGGCATGGACCGCTCCAACCTCTACAAGCGCCTCAAGGCCCTGGGCATCGAGCCCAGGGAGAACTAGGCAGGCCGCGGGTGAGCGACAAGAAGTGGTTCAAGATTGGCGAGGCCGCCCAGATGGTGGGCGTCGGCCCCAAGGACCTGCGCTACTGGGAAGACGTCATCCCCGACATCAAGCCGCGGCGCAGCAAGGGCAACCTCCGCTACTACCACGTGGACGAGCTGCCCCGCCTCAAGCGCATCAAGGCCTGGCTGGGTGAAGGCCTCACCGTGGCCGATTGCGCCGAGCTGCTGGCCCACGGCCACCTCGTCCAGCGCCTCGACCTGGGCCTGGAAGCCGACGAGCTCCCCGCGGCCCCCGTGCAGAAGCCCAAGGCCGCCTTCCCGCGGCTCCTCCGCACCAGCACCGACCTCCAGCCCGTCATCAAGTCCGTGCGGGCCCTGTTCGAAAGGCTCTCCGCGCCACCCAAACCTTGACCTCCGCCCCCACCCGGTCTAGAGTCAATAGTTCACGGCGCGTGGCGCAGCCTGGTAGCGCACTACCTTGGGGTGGTAGGGGTCGGAGGTTCGAATCCTCTCGCGCCGACCAAAACACCAGAAGGGGCCCTCACAGAGGGCCCTTTCTGGTGTTTTGACCCGTCATACCGAGAGGATTCGAACCTCCGAATGGGATTCCGGAGACGCGACTGAATGTCGCGTCGGAGGAAGACCGGCGGCTGGCGCAGCCAGACGCGTTCGAATCCGTGCCCTGGTGTGGCGGCGCCAAATACGGAGAACGAACCACTCAATCCAGTGAAGGGCCCCTCACAGAGGGCCCCTTCTGATGTTTTGACCCATCGTTTCGAGAGGATTCGAACCTCAGGCCGGGAGTGCCCGGTTCGGCAGGATCATCAGTGGTGCGGGCCTTGGTGCGCGCCACCGGTGCCCCGCGTAGCCCCCTCTTCCCAAAGGCGATCCCATGGTTTTTTAAAGGACCGCCCGGTCCCCCGGGGGTATCCTTCCGGTCAACCACCATGATCGACGTCGTTCAAGCCACTTTCCCGGACTGGAAGCGCTTTGCCGCCTTGCCCCGGCGCCTCTACGACGGGGATGCGGCGTTCTCCCCGGTGCCCGATCCGGAATTGCGGGCGTGGTTCGCGGGGTCGCACCCCTGCTCGCCGTTCCTGCGCTTCCAGGCCTTCCTGGCCCGCCGCGGCGGGCGGACGGTCGGACGCTGCGCCGCCTTCATCAATGCACGACTCCCCGTGGATGGCGCCCCCCTCGGCACCCTCGGCCTCTACGAGTGCGAAGCGGACGACGCCGCGGCCGCGGCCCTCCTCGCCGGGGCCCAGGACTGGCTGCGGGAGCAGGGCTGCGCAATGGCCTGGGGCCCCATGAACGGCTCCATCTGGACCGGCTACCGCTTCCTGACTTCGGGCTCCGGTCACTCCACCTTCCACGGGGAACCCGCCCACAAGCCCTGGTACCCGGGCCAGTTCAGCGCCGCCGGCTTCAAGCCCATCCGGCGGTGGCACAGCCTCTTCCTCCCCCCTGCCGAGGCGCGACTGCTCCGGGACGATCAGGTCAGGCTCGCTGCCTCGGCCCGGGCCCGGGGCTTTCGCATCCGCCACCCGGACCCGGCACGGGTCGATGCAGAGCTGGCCTCCATCCACGCCATCATCGAGGACTCGTACACAAGTTTCCTGGGCTTCAGCTCCCTGGCCCCCGGAGAGTTCAGCGATCTGTACCGGGGCCTCACGGCCGTCTGGAACCCGGAGCTCATCCAGATCGCCGTGGATCCCCAGGGCCGGGACGTGGGCTTCAACATCGTCCTCCCGGATCCCGGGCGGGGCCTCCGCGCCATGCGGGGACGTTCCTCCCTCCTGGCCAGGCTGCGGTACCTCCTGGCGCGGGAGGCGAATCCCGCCCACGTCGACCTCTACCTGGGGATCCGGCGGGAGGCGGGCCACCTGGGCGTGGGTTCCCTGCTCACCCACGCCGCCTGCCACAACGCCATCGAAGCGGAGGTTCCCTTCATCATCGCCCTGGTCGCCGAGGAGACGTCCTTCGCCTCGGTCGAAGCCCGCTTTCCCCACGTGGAGCGCCACGAGTACCACCTCTACGCCCGGAGCCTGGTCCCATGAGCGCGGAGACGACCCTTCCCTACTTCGACCGCCACCGGAAGGCCATGGCCGAGGAGCGGGTGTTCGAAGCGTCCGCCATGGCCTTCCTCTACGGCAGCGCGCTGGGCCGCCTCCTCACGGAGCTCATCCTCAAGCGCCGGGCCTTTTCGCGCTGGTACGCCTGGCGGTGGAACCGGCCCGCCAGCCGCCGACAGATCCGCCCCTTCATCGAGCGGTACGGGATCGATGCGGAGGAATTCGAGTCGCCGGTGGAGGCGTTCATGTCCTTCAACGACTTCTTCACCCGCCGCCTGAAGCCCGAGTGCCGCCCCATCGCCCCCGGGAAAGCCACCCTCATCGCGCCGGCGGATGCGAAGCTGCTGGCGCACCCCTGTGCCCAGGGCCGGGCCTACCCGGTCAAGGGACGCGCCTTCAGCCTCGCCGCCCTGACGGGACATGGCCTGGACACCGCCGCCTGGGAAGGCGGGACCCTCCTCGTGTTCCGGCTCAGCCCGGCGGACGCGCATCGCTTCGTGTACTTCGATTCCGGGACGCATGGCCCCGTGCACCGCGTACCCGGCTTCTTCCACTCGGTATCCCCCATCTCGCTGGCGGCCGGCTCCGATGTCTTCGGGGGCAATGAGCGGGAGTGGACGGTGCTGGAGACCGACCATTTCGGGCAGGTCATCCAGGTCGAGGTGGCGGCCCTCACGGTGAATGGCATCGTCCAGAACCATCCTGCGGGAACTGCCTTCCGGCGCGGGGAGGAGAAGGGCCACTTCGCGTACGGATCGACCCTCGTGCTCGTCTTCCAGCCGGGCCGCCTCCGGCTGGACGAGGACATCCTGGCCCACTCCGCGACGGGACTCGAATCCGGTGTCCGCTGCGGCAGCGCCCTCGGCTCAGCGGGAGGCACCCCATGACGGCAGCCACCCTGGCGAGGCTCCTCTACCTCATGGCCCCCATCATCCTGGCGGGCATCTGCAACATGGCCTACGTGAAGCTGCCCCTCCACGGCCGCCTCCGCGTGCCCATGGATGGCGGCCGGCGCTGGCGCGATGGGGCCCGGATCTTCGGCGACAACAAGACCTGGAAGGGCTTCCTGGGCATGATCGCCTTCGCCTCCGTCTGGTTCTCGCTCCAGGCCGCCCTGGACGCCACCCTCCCCGGGGCGCGGGCCCTGTCCCTGGTGCCCTTCGCATCCTTCCCACCCCGGCTCGTGCCCGTGCTCGGGGCGCTCTGGGGCCTGGGCTACGTCCTGGCCGAGCTCCCGAACAGCTTCATGAAGCGCCGCCTGGGCGTCCGGCCCGGCGCCAATGTCCCGGGCTTGCGGGGAGCCCTCTTCCTGCTGATCGACCAGGGCGATTCCGTCCTCGGGTGCCTGGTGGCCCTGCGCCTCTTCTACCCGTACGGGTGGCGCACGGGGCTCCTGCTCCTGCTCATCGGCACCGGCGTGCACCTCGCCGTGAATGCGGTCCTCTACCTGGTGGGTCTCAGGAAGCAGGCGGCCTAGATGAAGCTCATTCATGACTTCACGGAACTCCTGGCCGACCCCCTGCCACCTGCGGAGCTCGGCGGGAAGGCCAGGGGTCTGCTGGAGCTGCTGACCTGGGGCTTGCCCGTCCCCCCCGGCGCCGTCCTTCCGGCCTCCGCCTTCCGGCGGTTCCTGGCTGAGACCGGAATCGCCGCCACGACCCCGGGCGAAGGGGCGTCCCCGGCGGAGGTCTGCGATCACTGGCGGGGGCTCATCCTGGCGGCCGCGCCTCCACCCTGGCTCGACGGGGCGGTCCGGGCCTGGGTGTCGGCCCATCCTGGGCAGAGCTGGGCCGTCCGTTCCAGCGCCATCCAGGAGGACCTGCCCGGGCATTCCTTCGCCGGCCAGTACTCCAGCTTCCTGCACCAGGTCACGGTCGAGCAGATCACCCGGTCCATCCTGGCCTGCTGGGCCTCCCTGTACAACCCGGGCGCCGTGAGCTACTGCCAGGAACGGGGACTCCCGCTGGAATCCTCGGCCATGGCCGTCATCCTCCAGCGCATGGTGCGGGCGGACCACAGCGGCGTGCTGTTCACGGTCGATCCCATCGGCGGCAGAGACACGGTGATGCTCGTGGAAGCCGTCCACGGCCTCGGCGAGAGCCTCGTCCAGGGCCGGGTGACCCCGGATTGCTACCGCTTCGACTGGTTCGCGGGCCGGGAGGTCGAGCGGAGCGTGGCCCGCAAGGAATGGAAGGTGGCCTGCGCAGACGGTGGGGGCGTCATGGAAGGGCGCCTCGATCCGAAGCTGGCGGAGGCTCCCGTGCTGTCCCCAGAGGCGCTGGGCCAGCTCTGCGGCGCGGCCCTCGACATCCAGCGCCGCAGCGGCTACCCGGTGGACATCGAGTGGGCCTTCGCCGAGGGGACCCTCCACATCCTGCAGAGCCGGCCCGAGACGCGCATCCACGTCCGCGACCTGGAAGGCGAGTGGACCACGGCGGACTTCAAGGACGGGGGCGTGTCCTCCACGGTCTGCACGCCCTTCATGTGGGCCCTCTACGACCTGGTCTGGGAACGGGCCATGCCCGAATACCTGCGCTCCGTGCGAATGATCGATGCCGTGGAAGGGATCGTCTGGGGGGACATGTTCTTCGGGCGGCCCTACTGGAACGTCGGCATCATCAAGACCTGCCTCGAGCGCCTGCCCGGCTTCACGGAGCGCCACTTCGATGCGGACCTGGGCATCGAGCCGGCCTACGCGGGAGAGGGACGCACCTCCCGGCTGGGCCTTGGCAGCCTGTGGCGGGCCCTCCGGGTCGTCCTGGCGCTGAAGCGCTCATTCCAGGCCGAACTGGAAGCCTGTGAGGCCTTCCGAGCCCGGCAGCTGGCGAGGCTGCGGGAGCTGGACGGCCTGGACCTGCACAGCCTGGACGAGCAGGCCTTCTTCGCCTTCTACTGGACCTTCATCGAGCAGGACTTCTTCCGCAGCGAGTACGCCTACTTCCACCTCATCTTCAACAACAGCAACTTCCAGAGCCTGTACAAGGGCGAGCTGCAGAAGCAGGGCGCCGACATCCTCCTGCTCCTGTCGGGCCTGCAGGAACTCTCCCACCTCCAGCCGAACTACCGGCTGTGGGAGCTCTCGCGACAGCTGCGGACCTCCCCCGGCGCCTGCGCCTATTGGCGGGACACCCCCCTCCTCCGCATTTCCGAAGCCCTGCGCTCCGGTGAGCCGGGCCCGGGCTTCGAGGAACTGCGCGCCCACATCGAAGCCTTCAAGTTCCATTCGACCCGGGAGCTGGACATCCGGGTGCCCCGGCTGGACGAGGACCCCTCCCAGGTCCTCTCCAGCCTCCGGCAGCTCATCGACCTCGACGACGCCCACTCGCCGCAGGACCACACGGCCGCCCAGTCCCTGGCGGCGGAACAGGAGCGGCAGCGCTTCATCGAGTCCCTGCCGCCCTGGAAACGGAAGGCCTCGGCGCGGAAGATCGAGCGCATGCGCCGCTTCCTCTGGTGGCGGGAGGAATACCGCGACCTGTCCACCCGGCACTACCACCTCGTCCGGAAGGTCACGCTGCACCTGGCCGGACGGCTCCTGGAAGGGGGCTGGCTGGCCACCGCCGAGGATGTCTTCTTCCTCGACCTGGCGGACCTGTTCGGCCTCCTGGACGGGCGCGCGACCCGAACGGACGTCAAGGAACGCATCCGCCTCCACCGCGCCTACTACGACTCCTTCCGGAACTTCCAGAACCCGGATGAGCTGGGCCGGGGTCGGGACTTTCAGCCCGGCGGGATGAGCCGGCAGGCCGGTGAGGGCGCCCTCACCGGCCTGCCCTGCAGCCCCGGCCAGGCCGAAGGCCCCGCCCGCCTCATCGCCGACATCTTCGAGGCGGACCGCCTCGCCCAGGGCGACATCCTCCTCACCCGGTACACCGACCCGGGCTGGACCCCCTGCTTCGGCCTCATCGCCGGGGTGGCGACGGAGACCGGCGGCCTGCTCTCCCACGCGGCCGTGATCTCCCGGGAGTACGGCATCCCGGCGGTGCTGGCGGTGAAGGGCCTGCTGTCTGCGGCGGCCGGCGCCCAGCGCGCCAGCCTCGATGGGCACGCGGGGCAGGTCCGCTTCGATGAGGGGGGACCGCGATGACCCCTTCCCCGAGGCGCCTGTGGCTCTACCTGTCCACCACCTACCCGCCCCTGCTCACGGCGCCCTTCGCGGCCATCAGCTACCTCGCCCTGGCCTGGTCCCTGCTCGCCGCCCGGGGCCTCCCGCCCCGCCTGGGACGAGCCACCCTGGCGGGCATTCTCGGGACCTTCCTCTTCCTGCTCTTCCTGCGCGTCTCGGACGAGCTCAAGGATTCCGAATCCGACAAGATCCACTTCCCGGAACGCCTCCTGCCTTCGGGGCGGATCACTCCGGGCGACCTGTGGCTCCTGTGGTGGGTGGCGCTCGCGGGGCTGATCGGCGTCCAGCTGCTCGTCCCCCGGCTCAACGGGTACTACCTCGCCCTGCTCATCTACGGCCTGCTGATGTTCAGGTACTTCTTCCTGCCCCGGCTCATCACCAGCCATCTGTTCCTGGCCCTCCTGAGCCACAATCCGTCGGCCTTCCTGCTGCAGCTCTGCGCGCTGGGATGGCTGGGCGCGGACCCGGGGTTGCCATCCCCCTTCGTGGCCCGGCGCGGGGACCTCCTGATCTGCCTGCTCTTCTACCTGCCGGCGCTCCTGTGGGAGCTTTCGCGGAAGCTCCGCCGGCCCTCCGAGGAAACGCAGTACCAGACCTATTCGTCGCTGCTCGGTCCCCGCCGCGCAGCGCTCCTGACCCTGACCGTGGCCCTGGGCATGCTGGGTCTGGTGGTGGCCTTGGGCCCGCGCCTCGGCACCTCGATCCTGGCCCTGGCGGCGCAGATGGCGGCCTTCCTCCTGTTCGCCGGCGCCCTCCTGCGCTTCATCATCCAGCCGGAAGCCGATGGCCCGAAGCTCGGCATGGTCGGGCAGGCCTACGCCATCGCCTTCTACGCCATCGCCTTCTGCGACCTGGCCCTGCGCGGACCCCGCGCCGGCGGGATGGGGTAGGCCGTGGACTGGCGCCTGCTCGACCCCCGCGACGAGCTTCGCGTGGAGGCCTGCGGGGGCAAGGCCCTGGGGCTGGCGAGGCTCGGAGCCGCGGGCCTGCCCGTACCCGACTGGTTCTGCCTTTCCGCCGACACCTTCCGGCGCGCCCTGGGGCCCGCCCTCGGGGACTTCCATGCCGGACTGGCCGCCGCGTCGCCGGAGGACCGATCGGGCCTGGAGGCCCTCTGCGCGCGCGGGCGAGCCGCGGTGGATGCGCTGGTCCTGCCGCCGGACGCCCTCCGCGGCGCGGCCCTGGAGCACCTGCCGGGAGCGGACCTGTTCGCGGTACGCTCCTCGGCCTGCGTGGAGGATTCTCCCGAAGCCAGCTTTGCCGGCCAGCTGCAGTCCTTCCTCTGCGTCCCGGCCGAGGGCCTGGAGCAGGCCGTCCTGGCCTGCTGGCGGAGCTACTTCAGCGCCGGCGCCGCGAGGTACCGGCTCCATCACGGCCTCGGGGCTGCGGCCCCCGGCATGGCGGTCATCCTCCAGCGCATGGTGGAAGCGCAGGTCTCGGGCATCGCCTTCTCCGTCAGCCCCGACGGCAACCTGGGGGAGCTGCTCCTGAGCGCCACCTACGGCCTCGGTCCCGGGGTCGTCTCGGGGGAGTTCGAGACGGACCTCATCCGGATCGACCGGCGGAGCGGCGCGATCCGGTCCACCCAAGCCGTGAAGGCCGAGCGCCTCGTGAAGGACGCCGCCGCGGGCCGGGGCCTGCGCCGGGAGCCGGTGCCGGAGGCACTGCGCCGGGCGCCCTGCCTGGGCCCGGAGCAGGTGGCTGAGCTGGCCGGTCTCTGCCTGCGGGCCGAGCGGGCCCTGGGGGACTGGGTGGACCTGGAGTGGGCCTTCGACACCCGGTTCCACCTGCTGCAGGCCCGGCCCATCACCGCCCTGCCCGCGGGGGAGATCCACCTCCTGGACAACAGCAACATCGTCGAGAGCTATCCCGGGATCTCCGCGCCGCTCACCTTCGCCTTCGTCCAGCAGGCCTACGCGCGCATCTTCCGCAACTTCGCCCTCCGACTGGGCCTCCGGGCGGCGGAGCTGGACCGCAGCGCCGCCCACCTGGACCAGATGGTCGTCCACTTCCAGGGGCGCATCTATTACAGCCTGGAGAACTGGTACGCCCTCTTCTCGCTCCTGCCCTTCGCGTCGCGCTTCATCCCCATCTGGGAGGGCATGCTGGGCATCCGCGCCGCGGAAGGGGCTCCGGGCGGCCCCGGCCTCGCCACCCGCCTCCTCGCAGGTCCGCGGGCGCTGCGCATCGGGCTTCGCCTGCTGGGCGAGTTCCTGCGCCTGCGCCGCTCGATGGCTGCGCTGCTGGCGCGCTTCGAAGCGCTCAAATCGAATTTCGACGCGCGCCTCCAGACCGCTTCCCGGGGGGGCCTCGATGCGCTGCGGTCCCTCTACGACGACCTGGGCGCCCGCATGGTGGACGGCTGGGAGCTCACGCTCATCAACGACGGCTTCGCCTTCCTGTTCACGGCTCTGGCCCAGTGGTCCCTGCGCCGCCTCCTCCCGCCGGAGGCGGCCCTCGAGGCGTTCAACGGCCTGCTCTGCGGTCTGGCGGGCATGGCGAGCCTCCAGCCCGCCCGGGAAGCCATCCGCCTCGGGGAGCGGCTCCAGGATCATCCGGGCCTGCTCGCCGCGGCCCTGGCCGCCGCCGAGGCCCGGCTGGACCGGCTGCCGGCTGATGCCGCCACTTCACCGGAAGAGGCCTCGGCCATCGCAGACTTCAACACGGCGTTGGCTGACTACCTCCAGCGCTGCGGCTCCCGGACCTTCGAGGAACTCAAGCTGGAACGGCCCAGCCATGCCGAGGCCCCCTGGCTGCTGCTCCGCCAGGTCGCGGCCTGCGCCAGCCAGGGCCTGCGCGCCGCGGACATGGAGGCCCGCGAGGCCGCCATCCGCGCCCGGGCGGAGGGCCTGCTCGCCAGCGCCGGGCCCCGTCCAGTGACACGAGTCGTCTTCTCGTTCTGCCTGGCGCGGGCCAAGGCCTCGATCCTCCACCGGGAAGCCAGCCGCCTGAAGCGCGGCGAGTTCTACCGCATGGTCCGGCGGATCTTCCTGGCCGCCGGGGAGCGCCTGGCCCAGGAGGGTCTCCTCCACCAGGTCGACGACATCTTCTACCTGACGGTGGACGAGGCCTTCGGCGCGGCCACCCTCGGCGCAACCGCGCTCGAAGCGAAGGTCGCCACCAGGCGGGCCGAGCAGTCAGCCCAGGCGGCCCTGTCCCCGCCGGAGCGGATCGTCTGGAAGGGCAGCCTGGCCGAAGCCGAGCGGGTCCTGGCCACGACTCTGGGCGAGCCGGGATCCGGGGCCGGGGACGCGGCTGGATTCACCCTCTCCGGCCTGGGTTGCGCACCGGGCCAGGTCAGCGGCGGGGCCCTGGTGGTGGCGGATCCCGGCACGGTCACGGACGCCAGGGGAAAGGTCCTGGTGGCGCGGATGACGGACCCCGGCTGGGTGTTCCTCATGCTCCAGGCCCGGGGGCTCATCGTGGAGAAGGGCAGCCTGCTCTCGCACACCGCCATCATCGGCCGGGAGCTGGGCCTGCCGACCCTCGTGGGTGTCACGGACGCCGCCCGGCGGATCCGGAGCGGCGATCAGCTCAGCCTGGACTCGGGCCGCGGCACCGTCACGGTGCGACGGGGCTGAGCCGACCTTCCTGCAACGACAGCACGCGGTCGGCGAGCTCCGCCAGCCGCGTGTCATGGCTGGTGACGATGGCGGTGCGGCCCCCTTCGCGGATGTACTCGTGGAGCATGCGGATCACCTCCTGGCCCTGGTGGAACTCCAGGCTGGCCGTGGGCTCGTCCGCCAGGATCAGGCCTGGCGAGGGCCCGAAGGCGCGGGCCGCGGCCACGCGCTGCTTCTCGCCATGACTCATGGTCGCGGCGCGGCACTCGCCGAGGTGGGGGATGCCCAGGCTCAGGAAGACCTCCCGGCTCCGCTGGGCGGCGGGCCCGGCCTTCCAGCCCGCGAAGCGCAGGGCCAGCTCGGCGTTCTCGCGGCCCGTCAGGGATTCGATGAGCAGGAAATTCTGGAAGATGAAGCCGATGTTCCGGGCCCGCAGGGTCTGCAGCTCATCCGGGTGCAGGCCGCCGAGGTCCCGCCCGAAGAGGCGCACCTGCCCGCTGGAGGGCGGGGTCAACCCCGCAAGGGTGGTGAGCAGGGTCGTCTTCCCGCTCCCGCTGGGCCCCAGGACGAGGACGATCTCGCCGGCCTCCGCCTGGAAGTCCACGCGGTCCAGGACCAGCCGCCGGCCCTCGCCCTCGCCGAACTGCCTGGAGACGCCTGCGAGTTCCACCACGGCCATGTCAGTCCCCCCTGGCCCGGAAGGCTTCAAGGGCGTAGAAGCCCGCGATGCGGCGCGTGGCGACCAGGGCGCTGGCCAGGCAGATCACCAGGACGCCGGCCAGCACGAGGGCCATCTGCGCCGGATAGACCTGGGTCTCCAGCTCCGGCGCCAGAACGCGCACCAGGGCCCGCAGCGGCAGGAAGAGGGCCAGCCCCAGGCCGCCGCCGCAACCCCCGAGCAGCAGGGCCTTCGCCGCCACCAGGCCCCGCAGGTAGCTGCGCGGCGCGCCCAGGGCCTTCATGATCACGAAGTCCCGGCGGCGCTCCAGGATGTCCAGCGACAGCAGCAGCGCCAGGATGACGGCGAGCACCAGAGCGCCCATGAGCGTGATGATGAAGAGGAAGGCCAGGAAGCCCGTCTGCATCTCCAGCACGTTGTTCTCGATGAACTGGGCGTCCGAGAAGAAGTTCATCTCGGGTTGGGCCGCACGCAGGGCCTGCAGGACCGCCGGTACCGTCTCGCCCGGCCCGATCCGGATCGCCACGAAGGAGATGAGTCCCGGCAGCTGGATGAAGCCCTGGGCCCGCTCCAGGCTCACGAAGGCGTACTGGATGACCATGGCGTTGGTGCCGCGGCTCAGGCCCACCACCTGCAGCGGCACGCCCTGGATCTCCAGGGTCTGGCCCAGGACCAGATGGTGTTTCCGGGCGAACACCTCGTCCAGCACGATTTCGTCATCGCCCGCGAGGGCCCTTCCCGCCGCGATGATGGGCGGCCCTCCCGTCGGCGCCTCGCGCCGGTAGCCCGTGAGGAAGAGGGTGTAGAAGCGCCCCTGCAGCTTCACGGACGAGAGCAGCAGCAGCACGGGCGAGGCCGAGGCCACGGCTTTCGTCTCCAGGACCGCCTGGCCCTCCTCCAGGGTCATGATCGAGGAGCCGCGGATGATGTTGGTGGCGTTGGCCTGCAGCATCCAGATGTCGGCGCGGGTGCGGCGGATGTAATCCACGGCCCCCGCGTTGACGCTCTGGTAGGTGGCCCACAGGAACACCATCATCAGCGTGCAGGCGCCGATGGCCGCCACGGTCATGGCGAACCGTCCGACCTCGCCCAGCAGGGGGTTCCGGATCCGCATGGCCCAGTGTAGCCACTGGCAGGCGCAACCCCCTGCCCATTGAACCTTCCGCGATGGCCGTGGGCGCATCCAGTCGGCGGATTCGAGGGACGGGGTCCTTGCCCTGAGGCCAGCGTGCGTCAATCTGGGCCGGCATTCTCGGGGTCCCAGGAATCAGGCAGAACCCCTTGAAGGGCCGGTTACCATCGGGGTCTCCTCCCTTCATGAACGGAATGTCCTGCCTCTGGATCACGCATGCATCCGGCTCCCCCTCTTTCCCCTCGAGGTGTCCGCCCTGAGATGAGGATCCTCCGATCGGTCGTGGCAGCCCTCACCCTGATGGTGTCTTCCGCCCTGAGCGGACAACGGCTCCCCATCAAGAGCTTCTCGGCCTCCGATGGATTGCCCGGGGGAGGGATCAATCGCATTGTCCGGGACTCGCACGGGTTTCTCTGGTTCTGCAGCACCGAAGGCATCGCCCGATTCGATGGCCATGACTTCGTCCGCTTCGGGGCAGACGCTGGCTGGCCCGCCCATGCGGTGAACGACTTCCTCCAGGCCCGGGACGGCAGCTGCTGGATCGCCACCAGCCAGGGCCTGTTCCGGCTGGACATGGCCGTGCCAGGGGGACCGCCGACCGGCGGTGGGCGGCGGGTCGTGCCCGTCTCCTCCAGAAACCTGTCGGTCACCTGCCTCTTCGAGGACCGGACCGGTGTGCTGTGGTGCGGCACCCACGCCGGCCTCTTCCGGGTGGATCGTTCGCCCGGCCCGGGCTCCCTGAGGTCCATCAACCTGGGCTTCCCGGAGAAAACCACGGACGATCCCATCGTCACCGCCCTGGCCGGCAAGGATGGCGGTGGCCTCTGGATCGGGGCCGGCAGCGGGCTCTACAGTCTGGAACCGGACGGCCGCGTGGGTCGCTATACCAAGGCCGATGGCCTGCCGGACACCTGGGTCCGCAGCTTGGCGGTCGCCGGTGACGGCAGCTTCTGGGTGGCCACCCGCAAGGGCGTCGGCCGGCTGAGGCTGTCCGCCGGGGCTTCCAGGCTTGAGGTCCTCGAAACATACACCCGCGGGAACGGCTTCCCGGACCTCGTGAGCGACGTTCTCCTCCGCACGGGGGAAGGCAAGATCATCGTGGGCACAGGCGTGGGCCTGAGCCTCATCGAGCGCGCCAAGGTGGACAGCTATGGCCTGGACGAGGGGCTGGAGGTCCCAGTGCTTGCCTTGGCCGAGGGCGCCCGCGGGGAGCTCTGGGTCGGGACCGATCACGGCGCCCAGCGCTGGATTCTGGATGGGCTGACCACCTACGTGCCCAGTGACCGGCCGTTTCAGCGGATCAATTCCCTCCTGGAGGACCGGACGGGTGCCTTGGTGGCGGTCACGGCCAATGACACCCTTTTCAAGATCCGCCGGATGGTGGGCAACCGGCTGCTTTCCAGTACCCTGCGCATGCCTCCGGGCAGCCACCGACCGGGCTGGGGCTGGCACCAGCCTCTGCTCCAGGACCACCTGGGAGCCTGGTGGTGTGCCACGGACCAGGGACTCTGCCGGTTCGAGGTCACCCCCAGCGCGGCGGCCCTCCCGGGGGCCAGGCATGCCAGGACCTACAAGGTCCAGCAGATCTCCGGCTCGGGCTCCGACGAAGTCTTCGCGGTATTCGAGGACAGCCGCGGCGACATCTGGTTCTCCACCGTCGCCAACCCCCTCAACGGCCTGGGCCGCTGGGTGCGGGCCGGCGACAGGATCGAGGGTTTCAACGGCAAGGCGGGCATTCCCGAACGGCCTTCCCTGGCCACGGCCTTCGCGGAGGACCAGGCGGGGAACGTCTGGGTCGCCTTCAACGGAGCAGGACTGGGCCGCTTCAGGAATGGTCGGTTCGACCTCTTCACCGAGGCGGATGGGATCCCGGCCTGCTGGATCCGCTCGATGATGCTGGATGGCAGCGGGCGGCTCTGGGTGGCCTGCTCCAGGGGCGGCGTCCGCATCATCGAGGATCCCACCGCGGCCGTGCCGCACGTCCGCGCCTTCACCACCGACCAGGGACTGGCGGGCAATTCCATCTGGAGTTGCGTGGAGGATCGCTGGGGCCGGGTTTACGTGGGCACCGGGGCCGGGATCGACCGGGTTGATCTGGAGCACGGGCGGGTCCTGCACCTGTCCGAGGCCCAGGGGCTGGCCTCTGGCGTCCCGCGGGCGGCCATCCGGGACCGGGAAGGCACCTTGTGGTTCGGCCTCAGCGGCGGATTGTCCCGCTACGTCCCGCCCGCGCCGAAGCCCGAGCAGCCACCCCCGATCTTCCTGATTTCGCTCCGGGTGGCAGGAACGGCCAGAGCGCTTCCTGAATCAGGTGCCCCGGAGTGGGACCTGCCGGACCTTCCCGCCGGCCAGAACCGCATCGAGGTGGATTTCACCAGCCCTGGAGGCCTGGGTGGGAACACCCTCCGCTACCAGTATCGGCTGCGAGGGGTATCGGACGACTGGAGCAGGGCCAGCCTGGACCGCAGGGTGGATCTGGCCAACCTCGCCCCCGGCCACTACCACTTCCAGGTCCGGGCCATGGGTGAGGAAGGCAGGACCAGCGACCCTCCCGCCGAATTCCGCTTCACGATCCTTCCCCCCCTCTGGATACGCTGGTGGTTCCTCACGGTCGCCGCAGGCTCCCTTCTCGGGGTTGCCTGGCTTGGCTACAACTACCGGCTCAGGCACCTGCTGGAGGTGGAGCGCATCCGCACCCGGATCGCCGCCGATCTCCACGACGACATCGGCGCCAGCCTCTCCCGCATCGCCATTCTCAGCGAGGTGGTGAAACGGCGCACGCCGGAGGACCAGCCGGAGACGGCTCGTTTCCTCTCGGAGATCGCCGAGTCGTCGCGCGACCTGGTGGATTCCATGGCCGAGATCGTGTGGTCGATCAACCCCAAGCGGGACGACCTCCAGCACCTGCTGGCCCGCATCGGGCAGTTCGCCTCCGCCTCGCTCCAGGCGAAGGACATCCGCTGGACGATGACCCTGCCGCCGGATCCCGCCAAGGTGAAGCTCACGCCCGAGCAACGCCGGGGCATGTACCTCATCCTGAAGGAGGCCATCAACAACGCGCTCAAGCACTCCGGATGCCGCTCCATGAACCTGCAGGTGGCCCTGGGGCAGGGTCGGCTCACCGCCCAGATCCGGGACGACGGCTCCGGCCTGCCCCCCGAACCGCCGGGATCGGAGTCCACGGGATCCCAGCGGGGGCGGGGGCTCATCAACATGCAGGTCCGCGCCCATGACATCGGAGGCCACCTGGACGTCGCGTCGGGCCCCGAGGGCACCACCATCCGCCTCGACCTGCCCTTCCGGGGGGGAGCATGATCATGCCATCCCCCCCAGCGCCCCCAACCCCTACCATGGAACCTCACCACCCCCAGGCCCAGGATGAATGAGCGCACGGCGATCAAGGTGGCCCTGGTCGAGGACGACGGCTCCACGCGGGAGGGGTTGCGCCTGCTGATCCATGGCAGTCCCGGCTTCCACTGCACCGGCGCCTACGAATCGGTGGAGGAGGCCCTGCCGGCCCTGGCCCGGGACGCACCGGACGTCCTGCTCATGGACATCAACCTGCCCGGCATGTCAGGCCGGGAAGGGGTGCGGATCATCAAGGATCGCTGGCCCGCCATCGAAGTCCTGATGCTCTCGGTCTACGGCGAACAGGAGAGCGTGTTCGAATCCATCTGCAATGGTGCGGCCGGCTACCTGCTGAAGAAGACGCCGCCGGCGCGGCTGCTGGAAGCGATCCAGGAGGCCCGTGATGGCGGCTCGCCCATGTCCCCGGAGATCGCCCGGAAGGTGGTGGTGCTGTTCCGCAAGACGCCGCGGCCCGAACCCCCGGAGCGGCAGCTCACCCCGAGGGAACTCCAGCTCCTGGCGCTCCTGGCGGAAGGACATGGCTATGCCGAGGCCGCGGACCTGCTCGGAGTCAGCGAGAACACCGTCCGCAACTACATCCGCAGCATCTACGAGAAGCTGCACGTGCACTCCAAGTCCGAAGCGGTGAGCAAGGCTCTGCGCCAAGGTCTCATCTCCTGAAGGCGCACTGCAATTGATCACGAATCAGAAAAAAACGCATGTTCATGCTCTGCCCGCGGATCGCTTCCAGTCGCAATCTGGGCCCATCAGCGGTCCGTCGTGCCGAGACCCGGCACCCGCGACCCTGGGTGGAGGCTCGTCATGCCCGTCTCGGCCAGCACCCCTTCCTCCGTGCCTGTCGCTTCAGCGCCGCCCTCGTGGAGGGCGATCCTGGCCTTCTGCCTGGGGTCCACGGGTCGAATCCGGAGGTATTTCGCCAGGATCGAATCCGGAGCCACCCTCGTCCGCGATCCGTTCTCTGCGGAGCAATCCAGGGACTGACGTCGAGATCCTCCATCCACCGAACGCCACTGGCCCCGGATGGGCCGGCATCCCAGGGGAGAAACCATGCCCAGCACCGTGGACCTGGTGAGTTGGCTGTTCGTGGTCACCAACACCTTCCGTCTGTTCGCCTACCTGCCGCAGATCATGGCCGCGCTGAGGTGCCCGAACGGCGCCAGCGCCATCTCGCGGGCCACCTGGAGCTATTTCGCCGTGGCGCACCTCACGGGCCACTTCTACAGCCGGCTGGTGCTCCACGCCCCGAAGATGTCAGCCGTGCTGCTGGGCAACTTCCTGGCCTGTTCCACCCTGGTGGCCATCGTCACCTGGAAGAGGATCCGGCATCGGGCGGCCACCGCGGGGGAGATGAGGCCGGCACCCCTGGGGGCGGAATGACTCCGGCGGGTGCTGCAAGACATTCCACGGATTGAGCGTGACACCTTGGTGAGGCTCTTCCGCGGGAAAAGCCGCGGCCTTCAGCGCCCCTTCACCATCGGCACGAACCGCACCGGCAGCACGGCATTCTTTTCCAGGCCCGCGGGCGTCCTCTGCAGCAGCACCAGCTCCTGGGCCCCCCACTGGGAGCCCACGGGGATGATCATCCGGCCGCCCGCCTTCAGCTGGGCGACCAGCGCCGGAGGCACCTCCTCCGGCGCGCAGGTGACGATGATCGCATCGAAGGGCGCCGCCTCGGGCCAGCCAAGGTGGCCATCGCCGCAGCGGACCTTCACATGGGTGAAGCCCAGTCGCCGGAGGTCGGTTTCGGCCCGCCGGGCCAGGGGCTCGACGAGCTCGATGCTGCAGACCTCGGCCACCAGCCCGGAGAGCACCGCCGCCTGGTAGCCGGAGCCGGTGCCAATCTCCAGCACACGGTCCGTGGGCTTTGGATCGAGGGCCTCGGTCATGAAGGCCACGATGTAGGGCTGGGAGATGGTCTGGCCGTGGCCGATGGGCAGGGGCCCGTCCTCGTAGGCCCGGGACCGCAGCTCCGCGGGTACGAACTCGTGGCGGGGCACCTGGCCCATGGCTTCCAGCACCCGGAGGTTCGTGATGCCCCGGGCCGCGATCTGCTCCCGCACCATGCGGGCCCGGGCGGTCGCGTAGCCGGTCTCCCCCGCCGCTCGGGGCGGCTGGGCAGCCCCCTCGTCTCCCCCTAACAGCAGCATCAAGGTCACTCCCAGATGCAATCGCATGGGTACGAAGGTAGTCCGCCCCGCCCCAGCCGCCAACCCGTACCACGATTGCCGGCTTCTTCCAACGCCGCCAGCCGGAAATCAACCCTCAAGTCAGGTTCGACGATGAGCGCACAACAGGGGGTCTCCATGCCCAGCCTTCGCCCCGTCCTTCTCTCGGCACCCAGCACCAAGGAACGGCGGCGCCCCTGGTGGCCCCAGGTCTTCAGCCTGCTTAGCGCGGCGCTGCTCATGGGCTGCCATCTCTTCGACGCTTCGCATCCATCCTGGCCTCCACCACCCCCCACGGTCAGCCTCGTCATTCCCAGCCACACGCAGACAGTGGGCACCACGCAGCAGCTGTCGGCCACGGCCTCCAACGGGGGCGGGATCACCTGGTCCATCGATTCCGGTGGCGGCTCCCTCAGCACCACGGGACTCTTCACGGCCCCGGTCACGCCCGGAACCACGGTGGTAAGAGCCGCCCTGACTGGAATGGCCACCATCTACGCAACGGACAGCATCTCGGTCGTGGCGGCTCCCCTGACCCAGACTTTGCTGATCTCCAGCCCCAGCGCGGGCAAAGGTGGCATCGGTCAGTGGAACCTCTACAATCCGGCCACGCTGGCCAAGAGCTCCACCCTGGCGGAGGCGAAGGGCATCCCGGAACCCTCGAGTGCCTCGCTGAGCGATGAAAACGGGGAGACCGGCTACCGCGGCGGCTTCACCTACAATGCCGTGGACCACACGTTCTACGCGGCGCTGGACCGGGCGAGCATGCCCGCGCTCACGCCGCAGGGACTGTCCTCTGATGACTCGCCCGGAATCCTCGTGCGCTTCGATCCCGAGACGGATCAACTCGAATGCCTGGCCACGATTCCCCTGCTCACCAGCTATGGCACGAACAGTCCCCTCAACGGTTTCCTCACCAGCCCCGTGGTCAGCCCGGATGGCAAGTCCCTCATCCTGGTAGCCCAGGGCGGTGGTGAGTCCATGCCCGGACCGGACGGCACTGGGGTGCCGGGGGGCGGGGTGGTCCATGTGGACATCGACCCGGCCAGCCCCACCTTCAAGCGATTCACCCCGGTCTACAACTTCGCCGACTACGGGCGGACCCTGCCCTTCAACCGGCAGATGGTGAAGGTGGACGGCAAGCCGCGCCTCGTCAAGGCCGGGGGCGCGGACATGATCTACCTCGTCACCGACGAGGTGCACTACAACATCCAGGGGCAAGCGAGCAGCAATCCGGCCAAGCAGATGCTCCTGAAGCCGCACACGCCCGCCAACTGGGCGGGCCCCTGGGAGATCTCCTCGACGGCCTTCACCGCGCCTGGCCGGGAGCAGCTCCTGCAGCCCTGGTGGGATGACTTCACCAACAGCTACTGGTACGGGGCCAACGACAATCAGACCGATTCCGCGTTCTGGAACATCAAATCCAAAGTGGGATTCACCGGTCCGGAGAATTCCTATTTCCCCCCATCGACTTTCCTCGGCATGCGGAGACCGGTGAGTGTATTCACGGTGATCGGCCATAACGGGGCCTTCGTGGTCAACGCGGGGGTGGACGAAGCGAATACGGACCTCAATTCGATGAAGATCATCGAACTCAGTACCAACCCCACCATCGATCCGATCGAGCGTAAACGGCTGTCCAGCTACGAGACCGGCACCACGCAGCGCCTGTGGCCCGCGGGCGTGGGCGTCAGCCCCACGACGGGACTGGTCTTCATGACCGGAACCTCTATGCCGGGCGCCCAGCAGATCCCCGCCGCCATTGAGCGGACCCTCGCGAATCTGCCCGCCTCTACCACCACGCCCTCGACCGCCCCCTACCACAGCCTGCCGCTGGACACGCTGTATCGGGGTGGCGCTGGGGTCAGCTACCTCGACATGGATGGCCCACTCCCCGGCAGCCTCGATGTCATCGACATGTCCAACTTCGCGCTGTACAACCTCGTGCGGGGCAGTGCGGCGCTGGGCTGGGTCTTTGTCGGGGCACCTGCCCTGGCGGTCGCTCCACCGAGCCCATCGCGGACCGCTACCTCGTCACCCTGGCCCTCTACGGTGGCGCCAACGGCAGCGGCGCGGTGATCAAGTACGATCGGCTCACCGGCAAGGCGACCTCGGTGCCCCTGGGGGCCACCACCACCGGCCAGCCTGTGGGGCAGCCGCTCCAGCTGGCTTCGGGCCTGGTGCTCGGCGGCACGAACATCCGCACCGCCGCGGGGCTCACGCCGACGCGCAGCTACCAGGGTGTCTACACGCTCAATCCGGCCACCGGAGCGACCCGGGACTACCCCCTGCCCTTCGCCGACCTGGTCGCCCAGGGGAAGCCGCAGTACACCACTGCGATGCGCGCGCCCCATTCGTTCACCCAGGCTGCAAACGGCACCGTCTGGTCCCTGGTGCCCTACTACCTCCACCTTCTCTTCTCGCCGAGTGTCGTACTCGCCCCAGGGCTCTTTGCCCTCGATGCCGCCTCCGGGGCACCCACGGGCGAGATCCACTTCTTCGATTATTCCCCCGGTTCGGCGGGCCCGGCGGCGGGCGCCCTGGGCTACCTGTCGCCCATGGCCGCGCAAGGCAATGTCCTGGTCTTCGTGACGCCGACGACCTTCGCGGATGCAGTTGATGGCAGCCGCGTCTGGTGCGTGGACCTCGCCACCCGCGACGCCAACAACCACCCTGCCAGCGGCTCCGCGCTGCTGACACCCGGCGGTGCCGCGGACGAGGCCTGGTGGCCGCTGTTCGGCCCCACTCTGGCGAAGAAGACCGGCCAGCTGTACCTGATGACCACGGCCATCGGCCCCACCACCAGCCCCACGCGGCAGGTCCGCATCCTGAAGATGCAGGTGGGCAGCCCGGTCACGGTGGCACCCGCGGTCACGGCCGTGCTCACGGTCGCCGGCGCCGTGGACCTGCCAGGCACGCCCCTGTTCGATGCCTCGGATGGCAACCTCTACTACGGCACGGCGACGGGCAGGCTGATGAAATTCGATCCCGTCGCAAAGGCCGTCACGATGGTCGCGGACCTGGCCGCCACGCCTGGCGTCACGACAGACTGCCGCGGCTTCCTCAGCGAAGCCGGTGGCGGGGTGCTGATGGGCATCGCCGCGGATCAGGACAGCACCGGAAGCCTGACGACCCGCCGGGCCTTCCGCTACATCCTGGCCACAGGCGCCTCAACCACCACGGCCGTGGAAGCAAGCGATCGGGATCCGTTCCCAGGCATCACGCCGATCCTGCACTGAAGCACTCTTCCTGCAACTTGGCGCCGACGGAGAGGACTGTCCAGTTGACGCCACCTTGCCACCATTGCAAGGCATGAACCATGAACAAGCTCCATGCATTCACCCTGATTCTGATGGCGGCCGCCATCATGCCTGCCTCCGAGCCGGAACGCTTCGTCACGAAAGTCAAACTGCCTTCGGGACAGACGGCCGTGGTGGCAGAAGGAGACTTCGAACCGCGCTCCACGGGCAGCTTCAGCATCCGGTTGTACGACGCGGCACCTGCTGGTGACGAGACCACCTTCTTCCGCGCAGGCAAGGTCCTGGATCGGGACGGAGCCGTTGAGAAGGTCGTGCTTTCGAAGGAATCAAGCCGCCATCCAGCCGAGATCATCGTGATCGTGCGATCCACGGGGACGGGAGGTTATCTGTCCGCCCACGCCTTCACGTTCGACAAACGACGCCTCACGCTCCGCGCTTCCATGAGCGGATTGCCCGCTAATGCTGACCCGCTGGCCACCCTTCGGCGATCCAAACGGAGAGCTGTGCGTTCGACAGACTGACCAGCCAGACCTTTTGGCAGCGATCCATGAAAACACCTGCCGCCCAGTCCAGTACCGGACGGCAGGTGCGGTCGTGCCTACCAAGCGGACTGCGAACGATGGCCCTGGCCTGGCATCACCCCAGGGTCAGCTCCAGGCTGCCGGCCAGGCCGCCGGTCCAGCTCCGTAGGCGCCAGATGGCGACCAGGGCCTTGGCCTTCGCGGCGCCCGGGAAGGACTGGCTGAACGTGACCGACACGACCTGGCCGGCGGCGTCCACCTTCAGCTCGAGCGTGGTGCCCGCAGGCATCCCCGCCAGGGCCGCGGTCAGCGCGGGATCCAGGAGACGGGCCTCCACCTCGCGGCGCAGGGCGGCGGGATCCGAGGTGCCGGTGATGCCGGCGAAGGACCGGATGCGGAGGAAGGAGGCCTCCTTCGCCTTCTCCTGCCGGGCCGCCCGATCCTGGGCCACCACCTCGACGACGGCCGAAGCCCCGACGGCGCGCTTCGCCATGGGTGCGGGCGCATAGGCCATGGGGCTGGCGGCGACGCCCCCGACCACGCCGCCGACCACCCCGCCGACCACGCCACCGCGCGCGTAGCCCACGGCCGCGTCCGACACGCCCTCGGGCATGGGCAGGGGTTGGGTGACCGTGGTACTGTGTCCGCCGGTGTTGCGCACGAGCGTGTCCACCGCCACGAAGGAGGTGTGGGCCGTGAGCAGGTGGTAGGTGAGGCCCAGCCGCGTGACCTCGGCCTTGCGGGCCTCGTCCTGGCCGAACTGGTCATAGTCCGAGAGCATCTGGATGCGCTGGCGGGCCCAGAGCTGGGGCAGGGCCCCGTGGCTGCGGCCCTTCACCTGGCCCACTTCGAAGGTCTGGCTCCAGGGGCCGCTGCCACTGATGCCGGAGAGGGTGACGGTGCCCTTGGCCTCACCCTTCCACTTGCCGAGGCAGATCACGGGCCGATCCGCCAGCACGTCCGGCAGCTGGATGGGCTCTAGGTCCTGGATGTGGAAGCCGTTCGTGGTGAGCTTGAGGTTCGTGAGCACCGGCGAGGAGACATAGGCGCGGAACTTCTCGGCCTCGGCGGCGGCCTGCTCGGGCCTGGTGATGACGAAGGCCTCGCCCTGTCCCGCGTGGGCCATGCCCTCGATGAGGTGACGGTTCACCGACGACCCGATGCCGAAGGTGAAGAGGTTCGCCGAGCCCAGGTTCTTCCGGATGATGTCGAAGACCTGGCCGTCGGCGCTGATGTAGCCGTCCGTGGACACCACGAAGGTGCGCGAGATGCCGGGCACCCGGGGCAGGCCCAGGGCCTTGCGCATGGCGCTGCCCAGCTCGGTGCCGCCCCCGCCGTTCTGCATCCGCACGAAGGCCAGGGCCTGCGCGGCGTTCTCCGGCGTGGCGGGCTGGGAGGCGGTTGACCACAGGGCCGAGCTGCCCTCGAACACCATCACGTTGAAGAGATCCTGGGGTCGCAGGCCCTGGATCATTTCCTTCATGAGCACCTTGGAGACTTCGATGGGGAACCCCATCTGGCTGCCCGAGACATCCATGATGAAGACGAACTCGCGGGGCGGCAGGTCCTTGGGCATCACGCGCTTGGGCGGCTGCGCCATGAGCAGGAAGGTGTTCTCCTCCCGGCCCTGATCCAGCAGGAGACCGGACTGCACGGTGCCGCCCGCCAGCTGGTACTTCACGATGACGTCGCGGTTGCCGCCCTGGGCTTCGCTGGGATCGAGCTTCAGCGTGGCCTCGGCCTTGCCGTCGTAGGCGATGGACGTCTTGTGCGTGTCGCAGCTCATGCGCTGGATGGGCAGGCCCGCCGACAGCCTCACCTCCAGGTCGAAGGAGGTGGCGGGTTTCTCGCCGGCGTGGGTGTAGGGATTGGCCACCCAGGGCTCGCCGGTGCTGGACTCCGTGCCGACCCTTCCGGCGTAACGGGGTCCCACCACGGTGGGATAGACGAAGGCATAGGTGCCTTCCGTGGGCACCAGCAGCTCGGTGTACGACAGCTCCACGCGGATCTCGTCGCCGGGCATGATGTTCGCCACGTTCATCTGGAACACGTTGGGGCGGTGCTGCTCCAGCAGCGAGGCGCTGCGCCCCTGCTGCTTCGCCTGCTCATAGTCGGCCCGGGCCTGGCCCCGCTCCTTGATCTGCGCCTTCAGCACCCGCTCGCCGATGGTCATGGTCATGCCGTAGACGGCCGAGCGCGTGGAGCCCGGGAACACGTAGATGGCCTCCAGGGGCTTCGTGCCGGTGTTCTTGTACACCTGGGTCACCTTCACGTCGGCGATGACGCCCGCGATGGCCACCCTGGCCGAGGTGGCCTTCAGGGGCAGCTGGTCCACGGACGCGTCATCGCTCTTCACGAAGAAGTAGGGCGACAGCGTGGCGTCAGGGTTCTCGCCCTTCGGCCCGCGGTCCATCCCGGCGGGCGTGGGGCGGATGCGGGCCTGGGCATCGCCCTGGGTGGTGAGGGCGAGCCCCACGCAGGCGAGCAGGGTGGTGGTGGAGCGGCGCAGCGACATGGGTTCCTCCCGGATGGGCCGCACCGGCATGGCGCGGTTCAGGAGGGTATGTCGCGTGAATGCGGTTCCTTTCAGCCGGTGGAAGGTCCTCCCTGGGAATGCCAGCTTTCCTGAACGGGCCCCAGGGGCCCTCCCGCCGTACCCATGCTCGTCCAGCCCTGCTTGATGCGTGTCCCGGCCACCCGCGACCCACCGGAATCGGCCGACGATTTCCATGGACACCCATTCAAGTTGGGACATATTGAGACTCTATTTCCCGAATCCACCCCTCCCCGAAGGGACAACTAGGAGAACACCATGAAACGGGCCATGCCGATCTTCCTGTGCTGCAGCCTCGTCCTCGCCACGGCTGCTTCCATCTCCGCCCGCGAACCAAAGGCGGTCGGTGTCCAGAGCGTCGACCAGGCGTTCACCAAGGCGCTCCTGGACGGTGATGCCGCGGCCCTCGCGGCCCTCTATGCGGATGATGCGGTTCTGGTCATGCCCGGGAGCCCGGCCATCCGCGGCGGCAAGGCCATCGCCGAGACGTTCGCTGGCTGGCTCAAGGCCACCAAGGTCACGGCGTTCAGCATGACGACCACCGGCCATCGGACTTCGGGCCGCCTCTCCACGGGTTGGGGGACCTGGACCATGACGAGCGCCCCGAAGGCGGGTGGGGCCCCCACCACCGAGACGGGGACCTTCTGCGAGGTCACCCAGGAGAAGGATGGTGTGTGGCGCTACGTCTCGGATCATGCGGCCGCAGATCCCGCCCCAGCCGCGAAACCGTAGCGGCCGCTCCGGCAACGAGTCCTTTCAGCCAGGCTGAGTTCCCGGATGGTGGAAAGGTCTACTTCGCCCCGGGGTGGATCCGGGCCCTGAAGCCATCCACAGGCCCGCTTTCCGGCAGCCTGGCGGGCTCGGCCGCGGGGGCGTTCAGCAGGTAGAGGTCCAGGGCATCGCCCGCCGCCAGCCGGGTCTCGCATGCCCACCGGGCCATCTCCCCGCCGGGGTCGATCACCCGGAGGATCAGCAGCTCCACGCCAGCGGCGTTGCGCTTCAGGAGCACCGCAGCGGCACCCGCGGGTCCCTTCACCGTGATCCGGGTCAGGCCATCGGGCCGGGGTTCCAGAGTCCAGCTGGGCCTGAACTCCGCCGCGGCCTTCCACACCACCCGGCGCGGGGGTGGAGGCGCCACGCCGCCCACGACGCCCCCCACGACCCCGCCAACCACCCCGGGCGAGAGCGCCGCGGCACCCTGGGCCGGCTGGTCCTGCCTGGATTTCTTGGCTGCGGGAGCCGGAACCACCGAGGCCAGCACCTCCACCACCGCGGCGGGCTTCGGTGCCTCGGCCTTCTTCGCCAGGTTGTCCTGGGCCTCCGCCCGTCGGAACTCGGCGGCCTTCTCGCGGGCGGCGTCCGCGGCCACGGCCATGGGCGCCCCGCCCGCCGGGGCCACGCCCCGTTGGGGCGCCGGTTCCGGGGGCGGAGGCGCCGCCGGCGTGGCGGCCTGGGCGGGCGCCGGGGCCTCCTTGGCTTTCTCCAAAGGGCTCCGGTTGCGCGCGGCGGTTGGAGTCGCCGGTGCCGCGGGCGTTGCCTCAACGGCCTTGGCGGCGGGGGCCTTGTCCATCTCCGGGCGCAGCGGGGGCGGTGCCTTGTCGGGGCTGCGCAGGTAGGCGATGCCCGCGAGGGAGGCCAGCAGCAGGCTGGCCGCGGCGCCCAGCACGCCGGTGCGGCGCCAGAAGGGCACCACCTTGGGCGGGGCCGCAGGCGCCAGGGCCGCGATGAGTTGGGCCTTCGCCGCGGGATCCGCCAACAGTTCCCGCAGTATTTCTTCATCCATCAGGGCGTCGAAGACGGCCTGATGGCCCAAGGCCGCGGCAAACAATTGCTGCCGTTCCTCTTCGGTGAGGGTGCCGGTGGCATGGCCGCCCAGGAGCTTTTCGGCGTCGATCCGCGTCATGGCACCCCCCCTCCGGCGGCCTGCCAGCTCCCGCCCAGCGTTTCGAGCAGCTGCTTTCGGCAGCGGTGGTCCCAGGTGTAGACGGTGTTCAGGGTGGTGGCGCCCATGAGCCCCTGGATCTCGGCGAAGCTGCGCCCCTGCAGCTTGAGGCGGAACAGCTCGCGGCAGCGCTCGCCCATGCGGGCGATGCCCCCCATGAGCTTCGCCAGCAGCTCCTTGTGCTCCAGCACCGTGGCCGGGTCCGGCGCATCCGAGGGCGGCGGGAACTGGTCCACGTCCACGGCGTCGTACTCACCCCGGCGGGCGGCCTTGCGGCGGTGGGCCGCCAGCTTGAAGCGCAGGATCTGGAAGGCCAGGGGCAGCAGGTCCTCGATCCGGTCCAGGTGGCCGTACTTCTCGTGGAGCAGCATCAGCACCTCCTGCGCCAGGTCCTCCGCATGGGCGCCTGCATACCGGGATGCCGCGAAGGACACGATCCTTTCACGGAGCCGGGCCAGGATCGCGGCGCGACCGGAGGGGGCGGCCTCCTCCCCGAGGGGGATGGGCAGGGCGGAGGGCATCGGGAGGTCGGCGTCCATGGAACCAGGAGGTGAATTCCATCCTGGCAGCGAATGTCCCTCCCGGGCACCGGGTACACTGCCTCCATGCCCGAACGCCTGATCCTGCTCACCAACGACGATGGCCTCTGGGCCCCCGGCATCGCCGCCCTGGCCCGGGCTGCCGCGCCCTTCGGCAAGGTGGTCACCGTGGCCCCCGACCGCAACCGCTCGGCCATCTCCTCGGCCCTGAGCCTGCACAACATCCTGCGCCTGAACGAGGTCGGCCCCGACCGCTTCGCCTGCGACGGCACCCCCGTGGACTGCGTGCTGCTGGGCGTCTGCGAGGTGCTGGGCCGCAAGCCCGACTGGGTGCTCTCGGGCATCAACCACGGCTTCAACCTCGGCGAGGACGTCTTCTACTCCGGCACCGTGGGCGCCGCCTTCGAGGGCCGCCTGCAGGGGGCGCGGGCCGCGGCCTTCTCCATCCATCCCGGGGGTTCGCTCGACGTGGCGGAGCCCTGGATCGGCCGCTTCCTCGAGCGCTGGGAGGCCATGGAGCTGCCCGCCAACCGCATCTGGAACGTGAACTTCCCCAAGGGCGAGCCCAAGGGCTTCCACCTCACGGGCCAGGACAGCCGCGCCTACCACGACCTGGTGGAGCGCCGCGTCGATCCCCGCAACACGCCCTACTTCTGGATCGGCGGCGACGCCGGCCCCACCTACGCCAAGGCCCCCGGCAGCGATGCGGAAGCCGTCTTCCACGGCTTCGCCAGCGTGACGCCCCTGCGCCTCGACCTGGGCTGCCCCGAGACCCTGGCGCGCCAGGCCGACTTCGACGCGGCCTTCAAGCGGTAGCGCCGTGGCCGTCGCCTTCCGCGTCCACGGGGAGGTCCAGGGGGTGGGCTACCGGCGCTTCGCCCAGCGCGAGGCCCAGGCCCTCGGCTTGGCGGGCTGGGTGCGGAATGATCCCGATGGTTCGGTTTGCGGTGAGGCCGAGGGCTCGGAGACCGAACTGGCGGCATACCAGGCCCGGCTGGCCCAGGGCCCCGCCTTCGGGCGGGTCTCCCGACTGGACTGGGAGGCCCTGGATATGCGATCCTCCCTACCCTTTCCTTTCGAGATCCGCAGGTAGCCATGCCCACCACCACGCCCCTCACCTCCTTCGTCCGCGACGTCCCGGACTTCCCGAAAGCCGGGATCCTCTTCCGGGACATCACCCCCCTGCTGGCCAGCGCCGAGGCCTTCGGCGAGGCCGTGGCCGCCATGGCCCAGCCGGTCCTGGCCCTCCAGCCCACCCACGTGCTGGGCCTGGAGTCGCGCGGCTTCATCTTCGGCAGCGCCCTGGCCCAGAAGCTGGGCGTCGGCTTCGTGCCGGCCCGCAAGCCCGGCAAGCTGCCCATGGCCACCTACTCCGAGGCCTACGGCCTGGAGTACGGGTCGGATGCCCTGGAGATCCACACCGACGCCTTCAAGGCCGGGGACCGCGTGCTCATCGTGGACGACGTCATGGCCACCGGCGGCACCGCCGCCGCGGCCCAGCGCCTCATCCAGCGCACCGGAGCCCAACCCCTGGCGCTGACCGTCTTCATCGAGCTGACCTCCCTGCCGGGCCGCGAAAAGGTCGAGGGCCTGCCGGTCTTCAGCGTCCTGCGCTACTAGAGTTCCCCCAGCCCATCTCCACCAGGCTGGCGCGGATGCCATCGTCGGGGTTTCCGTACTCCGGCGTCCAGCCCAGCTCCTGCATCCGCCGGCTCGTGACGAGGCGGGATTCCCGCAGGAAGGCCAGGACCCCCGGACTCATGACCGACTGCGCCTCGGCCCAGGAGACGCGGCGCGGCGCGGGCAGGCCCGCCAGCTTCGCGACGCGGATGGTGAAGGCGGCCATGCTCTCCGGGGCTCCGTCCGTCAGGTTGAAGGCGCCGGACACGGGCCGATCCAGGGCCGCCAGGCAGGCCGCCACCAGGTCATCCACGTGGATGCGGTTGCCGGGCCCCGAGTCCCCGTCGCGCAGCACGGGCTCGCTCCGGCGCAGCCGGTCCAGGGGCAGGCGATGGGGGCCGTAGATGGCCGGCACGCGCAGGATCACGGGCCGGACTCCCCGCGCCCCGCACCAGGCGGCAACCTGCCCTTCCGCCTCCCAGCGCTGCCGGGAGCGGTCCTCCCGGGGCGCCACAGGGCTGGCCTCGTCCACGGCGGCTCCGCGCGTGTCCCCGTACACGCCCGTGGTGCTGAAGTACACGACCACCTGGGGACGGGCCGGCCCCAGCGCCTGGAGGAAGCGGGCGAGCCGGAGGTCCTCCGTCCCCGCTCCCGCAGGTGGGGCCAGATAGATCACGGAGGCGAGTTCCCGTGGCAGCGCCAGGAGAGGAATGCCCGCGTCGACATCCGCCGCGACCGCGGGAATGCCCTGGCGGATGAGAACCTCCGCCGAGACCGCCCTCCGCACCAGCGCCAGCACGGGACCTGCGCCCAGCCGGCGTCGCGCCAGCCGCGTCCCCGTGTAGCCGCAGCCCGCGATGAGGCAGGTGCCCTTCCCTTCCGCGCGGTTCTCCATGGGGTCAGCATACGCGCCGCCATGAGAGGCTGGTGCGGGGCCCCGGCCCCGCCTCGGAGCCCGCGTGTCCCCTCTCGTCAAGCTCGTGCTGCTGGCCTGGCTGGTGCTCGGGCCGCTGGGGCTCTGGCTGCGGAGGCGGCGCCGGGCCTGATCAGGCTCTGGGGCTCCTGGGCAGCACCAGGCTGAAGCGGCTGCCGGGCTCGAGCGGCTGGTAGCGGGCATCGCCGCCGTGATCCTGGGCGATGCGGCGGACGATGGCCAGGCCCAGGCCCGTGCCCTTGCGCTTGGTGGAGAAGTAGGGCTCGAAGAGCCGCTCGCGATCGGCCTCCGGCACCCCGGCGCCGTCATCGGCCACGTCGAATCGCAGGGAGGTGCCCTCCACCGCCAGGGAGAGGCTCACCACGCCCTTGCCCTCCACCGCGGCCACCGCGTTGTCCACGAAGTTGATGAGGGCCCGCTTCACCATGTCGCCGTCCCACAGGGCGGAGACCGGCTCCCCGGGCAGGGCCAGCTCCCAGCGGATGTCGGGGTGGTTGGGGCCGTAGAGGGCGGCCACCTGCCGCAGCAGCTCGGCGGGATCGCAGGGGGAGAACTGGGGCACCGGCAGGCGGGCGAAGCGGCTGAAGCTGTCCACCAGGCGCGAGAGGCTGGCCACCTCCGCCAGGATGGTCTCGGCCCCCTCCTGCACGGAGGCGTCATCCAGCCGGCCCTCCCGGTTCTTGCGGAGGAGCCGTTGGGCGGTCAGCTGGATGGGCGTCAGGGGGTTCTTCACCTCGTGGGCCATGCGGCGGGCCACCTCCTGCCAGGCCGCGCGCTTCTCCGCCTGGGCCAGCAGCGACAGGTCCTCCAGCACCGCCAGCACGCCCCCGCCCTGCAGGGGCTCGAGGATGGCGCGCACGGGGCGGCCCTCGCCCTCGCCGCCCATGCGGAACTCCTCCTGCACGCCGCGCTTGGAGGCGCGCACCGCCGCCAGCAGCTCGGGCAGGCGGCCCAGGCGCGGCAGCGTTCCCACCGTCTCCCAGCGGGCCTCGGTGGGATCGAAGGCCTCCAGGCCCAGCCAGGCGCGGGCGGCGGCATTGAAGGTGCGCAGCTCGCCGTCGGCCCGCCAGCTCATGACGCCCACGGGCAGGGCCGCCAGCAGCTGGTCCAGGTAGGCCCGCTGCTGCTCCAGGCGGCTGGCCTGGGCCTCGATGGCCGCCTGGTTGGTCTTGAGGTCGCGGGTCATGGCGTTGAAGGTGCGGGCCAGGAAGGCCAGCTCGTCTTCGCCCAGCTCCGGCAGCTGGACGTCGAGATCACCACTGCCCACGCGCTGCGCGGCCTTGGCCAGGGCCCGGATGGGCTCGCTGAGGGACTTCGCCAGGGCCAGGCCCGACCACACGGCGAAGAAGAGGGTCAGCAGGGTCAGGAAGAGGAAGGTGCTCTGGGGCAGGGTCTGGAGGGTGTCCCGGTTGGCGCGGATCTGCTGGCTCTCCTTGTACCGCTGCTCCAGGGCCAGCACCCGGTCGAGGGTCTCCCGGGGCATGAACACGCCCACGGCCCAGGTCCCGTCCCCCCGGGGCACCACGCGGATGAGCCAGAGGCCATCCTTCGACTCCTGGCGGCTGTCGCCGGCCTCGGGGGTCAGGTCCGGCGGCGGCAGGCCCAGGCCCAGGTCCAGGCTCTTGATGCCGCCTTCGCCCCGACCATTGAGGGCGGCCACCAGATCCACGCCCGACGCGGCGCGGATGGCCTGGGGCTCCGCCGAGGCGGACACCAGCAGGCGGCCCGCGCCGAAATCCAGCCGGGCCCGGACGGCGGCGCGCAGGTCCTCGGCCATCTTCTGGCCGTCGCGGATGGCCACTTCCGTCTCGGGGCTGAACCAGCGCTCCACGTTCTTGTTGATGAAGTTCCGGCCCACCACGAAGAGGATCAGGCTGGGCACGATGCCCACGATGAACAGCGTCAGCACCATGCGCGTGCGCAGCCGCGAACCCAGGATGCCGCTCTTGCGCTCGAAGTAGAGCTTGGCCAGGCTGCGGGCCACGATGAACAGCAGCGTGCCGATGGCCAGCGCGTTGAGCACGCCCACCGCCACCAGGGCCCAGCGGGACGGCGCGTCCAGCCCGCCCTCCGCCACGCGGTTGCCCACCGCCTTGTAGGCCAGGATGATCATGAGGATCACCGCAACCAGGCCCACGGCCACATAGAGGCGCGTCAGCTCGGGGTGGCGTTTGGGAGCAGAACTCATCATCACAGGGTACTCTGGCATGTTGACACGGAGTGGAATTGGTCAAGGTCAGGCAGGAATGCCCATCGACGGAAGCTCTGCTGAAACGCTTCCCCCCACGAGGAGCCTTCGAAATCGACGAACTGGAAACCAAGTCAGGTCCACTCCCGAGGATCATCGGGGAATTTTGGGCACCTGGGCAGCGGAATGGTCACAGCCTTCACGAAATCAGCTACCGGGCCTGCTACAAGCCCGAGTTGCCAGCCCTATTCATCGAAGCCCTGACCCAACCCGGAGATGCCGTCTACGACCCTTTTGGCGGGCGTGGTACGACGGCACTCGAAGCGGCCCTAAGAGGTCGAAGGCCGATCTCGAACGATGTCAACCCGCTCTCTGAGATGTTGCTCAGGCCCAGGCTCACTCCACCTGCATTTGATGAAATCGCCCATCGCCTAACGAAGATTCCCCGGCATTCCAGGAAGATCGTCGATCTGGATCTCTCCATGTTCTTCCATATCCAAACGGAATCCGAGATACGAGCCTTGAGGGTTTGGTTCAAATCACGCCGGGATTCCGGTGCCTTCGATGCCGTAGATGCCTGGATCCGAATGGTCGCGCTAAACCGACTCACGGGCCATAGCGCCGGGTTCTTCTCCATCTATTCACTTCCGCCAAACCAGGCCATGCCCGCAAAAAAGCAACTCGCAATCAACCAGCTGAGAGATCAGGTCCCTCCGTATCGCGATACCCATGCCCTCATCAGGAAAAAAACTAAGGCATTACTACGTGATTTCACCTCTCCTGAGGCCGTGTCCGCCCTGCATGTAGCAGGTAAGTTGGCTTCACTGCACTGTGGCAGCGCAGAGCACACGCCAGATATCCCCTCGGAAAGCGTCGACCTCGTGGTGACGAGCCCGCCCTTTTTGGATGTGGTTCAGTACCACACCGACAACTGGATGAGGAACTGGTTCGCGGCCATCGATGAATCATCAGTCGAGGCTACCTTCATCTATGAACGCACCGTGGAAGGCTGGTGTCGCCGCATTGAGGAGACTTTCAAGGAAATTCATCGCGTTATGAAGCCGGGCGCCTGGTTCGTCATGGAAGTGGGAGAGATTAAGAAGGCCACACTCAACATGGAAGATCTATTGCTTCCCATTGGTGAAGCCCATGGCTTCCATCTACAGGGGGCCCTCATCCATACCCAAGCCTTCACCAAAACGGCCCATATATGGGGGGTCGGAAACAATGAGAAGGGTACCAACAGCCAGCGAATGGTTCTGTTTCAGAAGCGGTAGCATCAACCAATGTGACTCATAGTCCATAGACTCCAATGGCCCATGCGCCAGTCTTGTGACATGAGGCTCATCAATCGACTTGCGCAAAACATTCGTGAACTACGACTGGCAAATGGCTGGTCTCAGGACGATTTGGCCGAGGCCTCGGGACTCGATCGTACATACATCAGCGGGATCGAACGCGGGAGGAGAAATCCCACGATTTTGGTCGTAGAACGGATTGCCAACGGGCTCCATGTCGACCCATCGATGCTCTTATCCACAGAATGTCAATCGGCAGAAAACCAGAAGACACTTCCCACCAATAGAAAGGCGGATTGAACCTGTCTGCAATTTCCCGACGGTTGTAAGGGCTCTTCAAACCTACGCGGTCTATCGCAACTATATGAAAGACAAAGATATGGTTAATCCGAAAAGAAATCGCTCCGAGGGTTGGTCCCATGCGAAGAACTCGGGCCACGCAAATGAAACAGCCATCGAATATTCTCTAAAAGAAGAGCCACTTAACCAGTTGGGCTATCGTCTTGGCAAGAAGGGAATGTCCGGCGAAGCCAAGGTGGGTGGAAAGGGAGAGAAATCGGTCCCTTGCATTTTGGGTGGTAAGACCAAATCAAAAACCGATCTGAAAATCATCTGGAACGATGGATCCATCAGCAATATATCCATAAAGAAGAGTTTGGGTGGACAGGCTTTTCTTATCGGGACAGAGCGGTTCATCGACGGCTTCGAGCGTCATTTCACGACCATACCCAAGGGAGTTAAAAAGGCTTTACGGCTCTACATCGGCGGACCCGAGGTGAAGCCGGTCCTGAAGGAGATCCCTGCAACGGGCACTGATTTGCGTGAGTATGAACTCCGAAAAGGGCGAATGGTCTGGGATACCTTGCGCACCTATGATTGCGGACTCGCGGCAGAGCTGCTGTCTTGGAGCCGGTTGAATGTAGGTAGCATCACGAGATTCTGTTTCTCGAGAGGTTTGGCCCGAGACGAATCCGACTGGGCTAGCCACATCTGGTACAAGAACTTAATCGGAGAAAACAACACAGACGAACTATTCAATATTGATGATCTCGTAGCAACTGCGGGCATGGCCATTGATCGAGTTGCTCCAGGCCCAAAGAATGGTGGGTCAACGATCCTGTTTCCGTTTGGCTTCTTGCAATGGCATCAGAAGAAGATGCAATTTCATCATGGTTTTGAATCCATTTCGGAATGCCTGATTCTTGGCACCAAGCCGAAATCAAAATAGGCAACTACTGTAGCGGATTAAAGTGTTCATTGAATTTCGGCCCTCAGGACCAAGGAACCCAACTGTTGAGTTTCACCCTGATCCTCTCATCGATTGTTTGATGTGACTTATTCGCTACCTAACACTTGGAAAGAAGGAAAGTTGATAATCTAATGGCAAGACCCTCAGCATCTGTAGTTTGGCATTCCCAGACGACCTTCACGCTCCAACCTAGTCTTCGAAGTTGGCGTTGTGCTCGTCGATCACGAATCAAATTCGAGTCAAATTTCTTGTTCCAGAATGCGATGTTAACCGCTGGCATAGTGGATTTGCGGCATCCATTCCCATGTCGATGCCAAAAACAACCATGGACGAAAATGACCTTCTTCAATCGTGGGAATACAAGGTCAGGTGATCCTGGTAGTTCCTTCATGTGCAATCGGAATCTGTACCCAAGGCGATGACAAAGACTTCTCACGATCAATTCGGGGGCGGTATCCTTCCCTTTGATTCTTTTCATCCTCTCGCTAACCTGCTTCGGAGTCTGAGTAGGCATTGGACCTCATCACCCCGCCATTTGGTCCTTCTTCTCAAGGCAATCAAGGATCTGCCTCCCGAGTGCCATGGCAAGAAGCGGGGGAACTGCGTTGCCAATCTGGAGATTCTTTTTCTGACGAGTTCCCGTGAATTGGTAGGCGTCGGGGAACCCCTGTAGACGTGCTCCCTCCCGAGTGGTCAATCCACGATTTTGAAAGGGATGAATACAACGACTACTACTCGGCGTTCCAAAATTCCGGGTCATGGTCGGTGCACATCGATCCCACCAGAGGCGCGCGTAGGTATTGTTAAAATAGGATTTTGGCCGTAGCTCCAATGGAATGTCGAGAATGGATCCACCGGGGGGAACCAGTCCTATCACTTTTGTGAGTCTTGCTCCATGAGTGGGAGATTCATGTTCGGTTAACTCCGCCACACCCTTTCTCATCAGATGTTGGAATTCATTCTTCGGGGCGAAATGGTACGAATTGCAGGCTTCGCCAGATTTGATATCTGGTAGATCAGAAAGGGCATCTTCCAGAGTCAATCGCGGTAAAAGGCCGAAAAGAGAGGCACCATCTGCATGAGTTGCCTCTGGGAATTCAAACTTCATTGGCGGCTTGAATCCGACGACAAATGTTCTCTGCCTTGATTGAGGAACTCCGAAATCGACCGCATTGAGAATGCCATGTTTGGTCGTGAAGCCTAAGCGCTCCAGGTCATCGATCAGGGCCTGATAGGCTCTCCCCTCATACATTCGCTTGAATCCACTAACATTCTCGAAAAGTACCACGCTGGGACGAACCACCTCGACGACCTTGAGGAAACTCCAGAACAGTCGATTTCTTGGATCGCTCTCTTGCTTCTTTCCGACCGTCGAGAAGCCCTGACAGGGTGGACCGCCGGCAACCAAGTCGATCTTCCCGGCGTAGGAGAATAGCTTTTGTTGAATTTCAGATGACATGATGTCGCCACAAATGACATCGGCATGGGGATGATTGATCTGGTAGGACTCTGCAAAGGTTGGCTCGTACTCGTTTGCTACGACGACATCCCAACCCGCCCATTGCAGACCTAGGCCCAGTCCACCCGCCCCAGCAAATAGATCCATGGCCCTGAACTTCATTGATGCTCCAGTCTTCCAATCATCTCATTTTAACCTCGAATCCTGCCATGGCCGCTCCTAGGTCTAAGTCGCCGAAAGGGCCAGACCTTCACCAAGACCGCCCACATCTGGGGCGTGGGCAACAACGACAAGGGCACCAACAGCAACCGGGTGGTGCTGTTCGAGCGAATCTGAATTCAGGGATGGAATCAGACAAGTTGAGCTATGAGCACAAATTGAATAGTAATTAATCGATATAGATTCCATTTTTTGAATCATTGACTCAACCCCAAAAAGGTCCATGCTGAGCCCTCGGGAACCCACGGTTCCATTTTGAGGAGGAACTCATGCACGTCCGCACCACCGCCCTGTCCGTGCTCGCGACCCTGGCCCTGCTGCCCGCCAGCCTCGGGGCCGCCACCCCCACGCCTGCTCCCGCTGGTTCGGCGGACTCCGCGCCCGCCGTGCAGGCACCCAAATCGGGCATGCACCGCTACATGGTCGTGCGGACCTTCCCGGCGGGCGCCCTGGCCGGCCTCGATGCCGCGGGCAAGAAGGCGGTGAACAAGTGCAACTCCACCCACAACGTCAAGTGGGTGTATTCCTACGCCAACGCGGACAAGACGAAGACCTTCTGCATCTACGAGGGCCCGAACGAGCAGGCGATCCGGGACGCCGCGGCCTCGAACAAGATCCCCGTGGACGACATCATCGAGATCCCGGTGGTGCTGAAACCCAAGTAGCGCCTTGCTCGGCAGCGCCGAGCCAGGGAGCCCGACATGAACCGGATGGTCAAGATCCTGCAGCGGGCGTGGCTGGTGAGTGCGGTGGTCTGCGCACCGGCCCTGGCGGATGCGGTCATCGACTGGAACATCAAGGCGGGAGATCTCGTCACCGAAGCCAAACTCAACGCCCAGTACGCCACGCGGGCGCTGACGATGATGCACGCGGCCATCTACGAGGCGAGCAACGCCATCACCCAGCGCTACCCTTCCAGGCTGAAGCTGACGGCGCCCCCCGGAGCCTCTGTGGATGCGGCCATCGCTGCGGCCAGCCGCGCCACGCTCCTGAGGCTGCTGCCGGCCCAGCGGAATGCCATCGAAGCCGCCTGCGCGGCCGCGCTTGCCGGGCTGCCAGAGGGCCCGGCCAAGACCGATGGCATCGCCGTCGGCGAGCAGGCCGCAGCCGCCATGTTCACCCTGCGTGCCGAGGACCTCTCGCTCCCAGCAGAAAGCTACCGCCCGGTGACGACGCCCGGCGTCTATGTACCCACGGTGGTCCCGGCGGTGCCCCAGTGGCCGAAGCGCAGGCCCTGGCTGATGGCGACCGCGGACCAGTTCCGTCCCGGACCGCCGCCCAGGCTCGACAGTGCGGTGTGGGCCCACGATTTCGTGGAGGTCAAGGACCTGGGCGCGAAGAACAGCACCCGGCGCACCGCGGAGCAGACCGAGATCGCCCGCTTCTGGGAGGCGACGCTGCCGCCCATCTACCACGGCGTGGTGCGCTCAGTCGCCGGCATGCCCGGGCGGGAGGTGACCCAGAATGCCCGGCTCTTCGCGGCCATCACCCAGGCCACGGACGACGGGTTCATCGCCGTCTTCGAGGCCAAATACCACTACGGCTTCTGGCGTCCCATCACGGCCATCCGCAACGGCGACCTCGATGGCAACGATGCCACCGACCGCGACCCTTCCTGGGCGCCCTTCATCGACACCCCCATGCATCCCGAGTACCCCTGCGCGCACTGCATCACGGCCAGCGCCGTGGCCACGGTGCTGCGCGCCGAGCTTGGCACCGGGCCCGTGCCGAGGCTCACCACCACCAGCCCCACAGCCGGCGGCGCCTCCAGGTCCTGGACCAGCCTGGATGACTTCGTCCGGGAGGTGTCCATGGCCCGCATCTACGATGGAGTGCACTACCGCACCTCCACCGAGGCGGCCGTCGCCATGGGCCAGCGCCTCGGCGAACTGGCGGTGGCCAAGGTTTTGAGAGCGGGTGAGTAGCTCCGGAACGGGCGCAGCCCGGCCAGACCTCACTCGGGGACGCGCAGCGCCCCCGAGCAGGACAAATGGCAAACCTAGAACCGGTACCCGATCCCCACGCCGTACAGCATGGGATCCACCTTCACGGTGGTGACCTTGGCGCCGGTGGCGGCCACCTTCACGTCGCTCTTGATCTGCACGTACTTCACGTCCACGTTGAGGGACCACTTCGGGGCCAGCTGGATGTCCACGCCGGCCTGGGCGGCGAGGCCGAGGCTGCTCTTGTCCAGGTCCAGCGCGCCGTCGGCCAGCTTCACGTCGGAGATGAGGGTGTAGTTCAGGCCCGCGCCGATGTAGGGATCCACGGCCCCGCCGGGGAGGAAGCGCCACTGGGCCGTGAGCGTGGGAGGCAGGTGCTTGAAGGTGCCGAGCTTCACGCCGTTCAGCGTGACGTCGTGCTCCTGCGGCACCGTGAGCACCAGCTCGGCCGAGAAGTTCTTCGTGAAGAAGTAGCTAAAGTCCACTTCGGGGATGGTCTTGTTGCTGACGTGGATGGCATCGGCGGGGATGCCGGGGGCCGCGTCCGACTTGTTGGCGGGCTGCAGGGCCACGGCGCGGAGCCGGACCATCCAGGGGCCGTCTTCGGCGCGGAGGCTGGGGGCCGCGAGGGCCGCGGCGAGCAGGGTGAGGGTGGCGAGCTTCTTCATGACGGACATCCAGAAAAGGCCCCCGGGATCTCCCGGGAGCGGGTGGGAAGGCAGAGGGACTCCCACCGGCCCGGCCGGAAGGCATGGGAGCTGGGTGGGGCCCGGGAGCGCCGGGTCAGGTGGAGCGGGTGAGAAGGCAGGGCAACTCCCACCGGCTCGGCCGGAAGGCATGGGAGCTGGGCTGGTCCCGGGGGTGCCGGGTCAGGTGGAGCGGTGGAAAGGCAGGGAGATCCCCACCGGCTCGAGGCCGGAAGGCTGGGGGTGTTGGAGGAGGATCAGGACCGGCGGGGCCGGCTCAGGAAACAGGTGTGCTGCGGCGGGCGGGCCTCTGGGCCAGGGCCGCCCGCTGGGAATGCGCGGCCTGGTGGTCCGGGGAGGCGCCCACCAGGGTGTCGAAGGTCACGGTCGCCAGGTGGCGCCGCAGCAGGTCGGTGGCATCGCCCCAGGCCCGCTGCACCAGACAGCCCTGCCCGAAGACGCAGGGCTTGCCGCCCTCCATGCAGGCGTTCAGCACCACGCCACCCTCCACCGCCTCGAGGATGTCGAGCAGGGAGATCTCCGTGGCCGGACGGGCGAGACGGATGCCGCCCCCGGTGCCGCGGAGGGTGTGGAGGATGCCCGCCTTCACCAGATCGCCCACGATGCGGCGGGTGAAGGGCGCGGGCAGCAGGCGCGTCTTCGAGATCTCGGGGATGGAGACCCGGGTGCCGGGTTCCAGGCAGGCCAGGTGCAGCACCAGGCGCGCTGCGTAGTCGGACTGCCGGGAGATGCCGATCATGGGGCTCCAAGGGTGATCTGGGTTTCAACATTACCCATTTCGTAACCTTGGTCAATACCCCTGGGTCATGAATTTAAATGACCCGTCGGACATGAAAATCCCCCACAGGAGGGGTGGGCCTGCCGGGCGGCCTAGGCCAAGGCACCTTTCGGCACCACACAGCGGGCGGCGCCCCGCACGCGGCCGAGCTCCTGCACGCGCAGGTGGGCCGGCTGGTGGATCTCGCTGCGCTGGGCTAGGGCATCGAAGCGCACCGAGGCCAGGTAGTCCTCCAGCACCTGGGTGGCGTCCACCCACACGGACTGCACGGGGCAGGCCGAGGCCAGGGGACAGACCCGGCGGTCGCTCACGCAGTGGTTGAGGGCCACGCCGCCCTCCATGGCCTGGACCACCTCGCCCAGGGAGATGTCCGCCGCGGGCCGGGCCAGGCTCACGCCGCCGCCCGAGCCCCGGGAGGTGGCCAGGACGCCCGCCTTCACCAGGTCGCCCACGATGCGCCGGACGAAGTCCAGGGGCAGCATGCGGTGCTTGGCGATGTCGGCGATGGGCACCTTGGCGCCGGGGGCCAGGCAGGCCAGGTGCAGCACCACGCGGGCCGCGTAATCCGTCTGTCGCGAGATGCCGAGCATGGGTCACCGCCAGGAAGGACCCAAATATGAGCGATCCGGTCCCATTGGTCAAGATGCCCAGGTCAACTATGGATGAACCGGAAGAGCGCCGCGTCCTCCCCGTCCGGGTAGTAGCCGGCCCGAAGGCCGCAGCGCTCCCAGCCGCAGGCGCGGTAGAGGCGGATGGCCGACTGGTTCGAAGGGCGCACCTCCAGGTGGAGCTCCACCATGCCCTCCGCCGCCAGGGCCTCCTGGCAGGCCGTCAACAGCCGCTGGCCCAGCCCCCCGCCCCGGTGGGCCGGGTCCACGGCGATGCGTAGCAGCTCCGCCTCGCCCGCCGCGGGAATGCAGGCCCAGCGGGCGAAGGCCACCTCGGGGATGAGCCACAGCGCTTCGTGCGCCGCCGGAGCCTTCCAGGCCGTGCCGAAGGCCGTGCGATCCAGGCGGACCACCCAGTCCGGCAGCGCCTCTCCTTCTTCCTGCCTCCAGACTCCAGGCTCGAGACTCGGCTTCATCGCGCCACGCCCTTCCGCAGCGCCTCCGACAGGTGGGCGGCGGCGTGGGGGAAGTTCACCTCGGCGTCGGTCTCCCGCAGGTAGAAGGGCACCAGGGGGGCCTCCGGCGGTCCCTGGGCCACACGGCGGGCCAGGGCCACCAGGCCCGCCAGGGTGGCTTCGCCTTCGTCCGGCAGGGCGATGCGGCCCGTGGGCAGAACGGCCTCGACCCTGGGCGCGAAGGCCTCGGGGGCCCACCAGGCCTCGGCCCCCAGCAGCTCCGGCAGGGTGGCCAGGGGGTGCTTGGCGGCGGCGGACCTGGGTTCCGCCTCCCAGCGCTGGTGGAAGGCCTCGCCCCGCTGCCCATCCAGCAGGATCCAGCAGGGGCCCGCCACGCCCGCCTGGCGCAGCGCCTCGGCGCGCAGCGCGAAGGCGGAGAAACCCCAGGTGGGCAGGCCCGTGAGGCCGAAGCCCTCGGCCGTGGCTACGCCGATGCGCAGGCTCGTAAAGCCGCCGGGCCCCAGGCAGGCGGCCACGCCGCTCAGATCCATGGGGGTGGCGCCGGCCTCGGCCATGAGCTCGTCCAGGGTGGGGAGCAGCCGCTCGCTGTGGCCCCGCCCGACGCCCGACAGCACCCGCCGGGTCCAGGCCCGCTCGCCCTTCAGCAGAGCCAGGTGCAGGATCTCCGTGGTGGTGTCGAGGGCGAGCAGCATGGAGCCAGTGTATCGGGGCCGGAGGCCCGTCTAGGAGGCCAGGCCCCGACCCCGCAGGTACCAGCCGAATTCCTTGTCCATGACCTGGATGTGCTCCACCAGCCAGGCCCCCAGGAAGGCCTGCACGGCCTCCACGACCTCGGTCCGGCCCGAGCGCAGGGCCGCCAGGAGGTCGCTGACCCGCGTGACCAGCCGCGCGTGGGCCGCCACGTGGGCCGCCAGCCCCGGATAGCGGTGCGCGATCATCAGGGACTCTTCCGACTGGAAGTGCGTGACCGTGTAGTCCCGCAGGAAGGACAGCACCCGCAGGACCTCCTCCTGGCCCCGGCCCTCCTCCACGGCATCATGCAGGCGGTTCAGCGCGTCCACCAGGGTGCGGTGCTCGGCGTCGATTTGTCCGTGGCCGACTTCCAGGGTCGGGCGCCATTCCATGCGGGCCAAGGGATCTCCAGGGGGGAACGGGCGGCGGAGGGCCCGCCCCTACAAGCAGAAAGGCGGCCCCGGGGCCGCCTTCCAGAAGGGACGCGAACCTAGCAGGCCTTGAGGACCTTGCCGGCCTGAATGCACGAGGTGCAGACGCGCAGGCGCTTGGGGGCGCCGCCCACCAGGGCGCGCACGCGCTGGATGTTCGGATTCCAGCGGCGCTTGGTGATGTTGTTGGAGTGGGACACGTTGTTGCCGAACTGGGGCTTCTTGCCGCAAATTTCGCACTGACGGGACATGGGAACCTCGCGAACCAAAGGTGAAAACAGCCAAGAGATTCAGTGTAGCCGTCGGAGGATCAAACGCAAGGGGAAAGCCCTTGCGCTGCGCCATTTGTCCCATCCAGGATAGCTGCATCCCCCACCCATTGCTTGGACACGCTCCCAGGAACCGCCGTGGATCTCCGCCTCTGGGCCCTCGCCTTCACCGTGCTGGACTGGACCGAGCGCCAGAAGGCTGAAGTCTGGGCCGCCCTCCAGGCCGGGGTGGCGCCCGCCCTGCCCCCGGGACAGGCCCGGACCCTGGCCGCCCTGGCGGCCGACCTGCCCCGCCACCGGCAGGAGGCCTCGGACCGCGGCGCCCGGCTGCTGCTGCCCGGCGACGAGGGCGTGGATGCCCTGCTGGCGCCCCTGCCCTACCCCGTGGCCCTGTGGGTGCGCGGGTCGCTGCCCCCGCCCGGACCGAGGATCGCCCTGGTGGGCAGCCGCCAGGCCGGACCCGGGGGGAGGGCCCGTGCCCGGGCCTGGGCCAGGGCGCTCACGGAAGCCGGCGTGGCCGTGATCTCGGGCCTGGCCCGGGGCATCGACGGCGCCGCCCACGCGGGGGCCCTGGAAGCCGGCGCCACCTGGGGCGTCATGGGCTCGGGGCTCGACCATCCCTACCCGCCCGAGCACCGGCCCCTCATGGACCGCATGGTGGCCGCCGGGGGTGGCGTCATCACGCCCTTCCCACCCGCGGCGCTGCCGCTGAAGTGGCACTTCCCGAGGCGCAACTGGCTCCTGGCGGCCTGGGTGGACGCGGTCCTGGTCATGGAGGCTGCCCGCCGCTCCGGGAGCCTGGTGACCGCCAAGCTGGCCCTGGACCTGGGCAAGGAACTCTTCGTGGTCCCCGGCTCCGAAGGCACCGACGCCCTCCTGGAAGAAGGCGCCGCCCACCTTTGCATAGACGTGGGCGATCTGCTGGCATTGGGATGAAAAATATTCACCGCCAAGACGCCAAGAACGTCAAGTTTCTTTGTGTCTCGCGTATCGCTGCAGGCGATACCGAAAAGAACAACAAAGCAATTGCCCTGCTTTTCTTGGCGTCTTGGCGCCTTGGCGGTGATTCTTGTTTTCCCGATTATCGGTGAGTCTCAGCCTGAAGCTGGCTGGACAAGACTTGGAACCGCGAATGCCGCGAATGGCCGCGAATGCTGCGGGGACAGGCCGCCTGGGCCTTCGGCCCCCAGCCACGCCAAGCGCGGCTGGCCGCTCACGGGGCGGGGCCGCCGGCCTTCAGGAGCCGGCGAATCCGCCCCGTGAGCGGAGGCGGAAGCAAGTCTGGTCGCCATTCGCGCGCCCGCAGGGCGATTCGCGGCATTCGCGGTTAAACGCTTTTCCGGCTGAGTGTGGCCGATAACCGGGCTTGTTTTTTTGAATGTAGCGCCGAGCCCTACGATGCCGGTGGCGCGTCGGTGCGCTTGAGGGTGCGCAGGTAGCCCACCACCTGGTCGATCTGGTCCGGCGTCAGGGTCTTGCCCCAGGGCGGCATCATGGGGGAGAGCCCCACGCCCACGCCGCCGCGGCGGACGGTGTCCTTCAGATCAGCGTCCGTTTTCGCCTTCTGCAGGGCCGGATCCCCCAGGTCGCGCGGGTGGGGTTCGACGTTGAACGCGTTGAACCCATCCCCGGCCCCGGTCTCGCCGTGGCAGGTGAGGCAGTAGTGCTGGAAGACCTGCTTGCCCAGGCGCAATTCGTAGGAGAGGGGCGGTTCCACGGGCGCCGCGGGCGCCGCGGCTTCGGCGGGAGCGGCGCCAGGCGCGGGCGCGCCCGGCGTCGAGGCGGCGGCCTCCTTGTGCCGGCCACAGCCGGCGGTCACGCCCAGTGCCAGCACCAGGCCCAGCCGGGGAAGCATCGGGGCCCTCATCGTCCACCTCCCTTGGCCGTGTTGGGTTTCTGGACCAGGGTCTGGAGGAACGACGTGAGCTTCAGCGCGTCCGCATCCGAGAGGCCGTAGTTCGGGCAGCGCACGTCCGCGCGCCACTTCTGCGGTCCCTTCAGCCAGGTGTAGGTCCAGCCGGGCTTCAGGCGTCGTCCGGCCTCGTTGAGCGGCGGACCGAAGTAGCCGCCCTTGTCGCCCAGGATGTGGCAGGCCTTGCAGCCCAGGGTGTCGAAGATGTGCCGGCCCTCGTCGGGATCGCGGCTGGTGGCGGGCTGGCCCGCGAAGGGATCCTCGGGGATCGAGGGATCCAGGTAGAAGGTCTCGAAGGCGTTGGCCAGAAGCGCCGCCTCCTCCCTCGTCATCCGGAACACCGGCATGCGATCCGTGAGAATGGGCCGGATGGTGTAGGACAGCACGAGGTAGTCGATCACCCAGTCCTTCTTCACCTTGCTGCCTTCCGCCGTCAGCGGCGCGGTGGAGATGTCCCCCCCCTTGTCGCCGATCTGGTGGCAGGAGAGGCAGCGGTAGCGGTCGAACAGGGCGCCCACGGAGCCGCCGGGCACCAGCGAGGCCCGCTGGGCCGGCAGGTGCTGGTAGCGGTCGGGAACCGGTTCAGCCCCGTAGGACAGCAGGGCCGTGACCACCGCCCGCGTGTCCTCGGGCGGGAACCCGTACGAGGGCATCTTGAGCCCGGTCCCCAGGGACCGCGGGTCCTCGAGCTTGGCCTGCAGCCAGGCAGGGAGGGTGTGCTTCACGTCCTGGCGCTTCCCGAAATCCAGGGAGGCGGCCCGCTTGTCGCCGATGCGGTTCAGTTCGGGGCCGATGCGGTCGGCATCCCCGGAAGCGGCGTGGCAGGCGGTGCAGCCCAGCTGGCGGAAGAGCTTCTGCCCCTTCTCGGCCAGGGTCTGGTTCACGTGGACCGGATCCAGCATCTCCTTCGGGGCCTCGAAGTCCTTGAACTCGGACACCATGTAGGCCACCACGTCCCGCGTGTCGGCTTCGCTGAAGCCGAAGCGCGGCATCCGGGTCCTCGGGTTGAAGGCCTGGGGATCGCGGAGGAAGGCCAGCAGCCAGGGCTGGGTGGCCCGGGAGGCCACCTTCGACAGCTCGGGCGCCGAGCCGTTCCCCTTGCCTTCCAGGGTGTGGCAGGAGATGCAGCGCGCCTCGGCGAAGATCTTCTTGCCGTTGATGGGGTCGCCGGCCTTCTCCCCGCCGGCCACCCGCACCTTGTCCGAGAGGAGGCGCGAAGGGGCCGTGTTGAAGATGTAGTGGGTCAGTGCCTCGATCTCGGCCTCGCCGAGGTGAAAGTTCGGCATGTTGGCATTGGCGTCCAGCCCCTTGGGGTCCTTCAGCCAGCGCCTGAGGGCCTCGCCCCCGGTCTTGAGGGCGACGGATTCCAGGGGCGGCGCCTCGGAGCGGAAGCCTTCGTGGCCCTTCACCAGATGGCAGGCGAAGCAGCCGGCCTTCTCCATCAGCTTCCGGCCCCTCGAAAGGATGGCCGCGCCGGCCACCTGCTCGGCCTGGTGGCAGCGTCCGCAGCCGGACTCGATGAAGGGCAGCGGCGTCATGGGCGTGCCGGCGTTCTCGGCGGTGCCGTGGGCATCCTCCGTGAGCGTGGCCAGGCCCTGGCCGCCATGGCAGGAGGTGCAGCCGAAGCGATCGAAGTCCTTGGGCGTGTGGAAGCTGCGGGAGTGCAGCCGGAAGACGCCAGGGGCCCCGGCCATGGTCTCGTCCTGCACGCCCAGGTGGCAGGTGGTGCAGCGGTCGACCCGGTTCTGGAGCTGCGGCAGCCAGATCTGCTGGATGGAGACGGGCCGGGCCTGGTAGGCCTGGGCCAGCTTCTGGCTCTTGGCGCGGGCGGCGCCCAGGCGGGCGTACTCCCGCTGGATGGACCGGTAGGGCCGCAGGGCGTTCTTCAGGGGCGAGATGGCCAGGACCACGAAGAACAGGATGCTGGTGATGGCGAATAGGCGTCGCAATGGCACAGGGACTCCGTCAAGCGGGGGGATACATGTTCCAGGGCCAGACGAGGGACCAGCCTGGGCCGCGGAAGAAGGTGCCGATGAGGGTCAGGACCGTGGCCACCAGCACGAACCAGGTCATGATCCATTCCGGCAGCGTCACCTGAGTGAGGAAGCGGCGGAACGGCTGCCCCTTCCCTTCGCCCCGGGCAACGAACATCGCGGCCGCCACCATCAGGGTGGGGACGACGATGGCCCAGCACTGGAAGGCCGCGAAGAGCACCGTCAGGGCCACGGTCACCGCGGCGATCCCGTTGCGCAGCTTCGCCCGGTCGCCGGACCAGAGGGGGCCCGCCACCAGGTTGATGCGCGCATAGGGGATCACCACCAGCGCCACCACCACCAGCCCCGGAATCACCACCCCCGCCACCACGGGCGGGAAGTAGTGCAGCAGCTCCTGGAGGCCCAGGAAGTACCAGGGGGCCTTCGAGGGATTGGGGGTCTCCAGCGGATTCGCCAGGCCCTCCAGGGGGGCGTTGAACAGCAGGGCGATCACCGCCAGGCCGATGACCACCACCTGGAACATGATCACCTCGCGGATGATCAGGTGCGGGAAGGTCATGACGAACTTCTCTTCGCGGCGACGGATGGTGGGCCGGGTGTCCGGCCGGACCATGGCCACCCGCTTGGGGACCACCATGGGGTCGTTGCTCTCCACCGGCACGAACGGCTGCGGGATCTGGCTCATGGTTCCACCTCGTCGCTGGCATCCTTCTCGGGTGGCCCCTGGACGCCGCCATCCTTCCGGATGCGCCAGATGTGCACGGACAGGAAGAGCAGCAGCACCGTCGGCAGCACCACGCAGTGCAGCACGTAGAACCTCAGCAGCGCGTTCTCCGACACGATGTTGCCACCCAGCATCAGGAAGCGCAGCGGCTTGCCGACCAGGGGGGCCTCCTTGGCCATGTTGGTGCCCACCGAGACGCCCCAGAAGGCCAGCTGGTCCCAGGGCAGCAGGTAGCCGGTGTAGGACAGCAGCAGGGTGACCAGCAGCAGGATGACGCCCACCACCCAGTTGAACTGGCGGGGCGGCTTGTAGGCCCGGTGGTAGAACACCCTGAGCATGTGCAGCAGGGCGCCGAACACCATCAGGTGGGCGGCCCAGCGGTGCATGTTCCGGTAGAACACGCCGTTGTCCACCACGAACATCAGCTCCTTCATGTCGCGGTAGGCCTGCGGCACCGAGGGGTGGTAGTAGAACATCAGGAAGATGCCCGTGACGATGAGCACGAAGCTGGCGACCAGCGTGATGCCGCCCAGCCAGTAGGTGTGCGAGAACTTGAGCGTCTTCTCCCGGACCTTCACCGGGTGGACGTGGAGGAACAGGTTCTCGAAGACGACGAGCGACCGGTTGCGGTTCGTGTTGGCGACGCCGTGGCGGATGATCGATCGGTACACCGCGGAGTTGCGGATCAGGGCCCCAAGGGCGGACAGCTGGAATGAGCTCATACCTTCAGCGCCTTTCCGTGCGGAATGACCACACTGGTGTCCACGGTCAGGTTCCCCGCCGCATCCGCCTTCACCTCGAGCCAGGGCAGCGGGTGGGGCGCGGGGCCGTGCGTCACGTTGCCTTCCAGGTCGAACTTGCTGCCGTGGCAGGGGCAGGCGATGCCGCCTTCCCCCGACACGGGGCGGGTGATGCAGCCCAGGTGCGTGCAGACCGCGGACATGGCGAAGACCCCGGCGGCGCCGCCCACGATGTAGACCTTCTGCTCCTGGTTGAAGCGGACCGTGCCCTCGGGGAAGTCGGCGACGTTGCCGGCGCGGAAGCTGGTCGGGGGCTCGAAGAGCACCTTGGGCTCCAGGTAGTCGGCCACCGTGAGCGCGGCGCCCAGGCCGGTCATGACACAGGCGCCGAGCCCCACCTTGGTGAGGAACTGGCGCCGGGTCTCCTCGCCGGGGGTGAGTTCCGGCAGGCTGTCTGCGGTCTCGTCAAGCACAGGGATGCTCCTTGGTCTCAAAGCTCTGCATGGTGATCGTCCCCACCGGGCACCTCAGGGCGCAGAGCCCGCAGCGGATGCAGGCCTCCTCGTCCTTGAGGAAGACGGAACCCCGCAGCTCCGCCTTGCTCAGGAGGGGCACCAGCTCCTCCGCCGAGGCGGGCACGTCCACGAACCGGATCGAGGGCAGGATCTCGATGCAGTCCTCGGGGCAGACGTCCTGGCAGCCGCCGCAGAGGATGCACTCGGTGCCCTCCTCCGCGCTCTGGGTGAAGATCGTGTTGGTCCAGCAGTGGAGGCAGCGCGCGCCTTCCAGGCGGGCGGCCTTCTCGTCGTAGCACTCCTCGACCTCGGCGAAGCCCACCCGGCGCAGCGTCGGCCGCATGGGCGGCTTCTGCCGCGGAATGCCCTCGAAGTCCCAGACGCGTTCGTAGCGGTCCTCGATCTCGATCTCGACCGTGAGCTCGGCTTCGGGACGGGGCTCGCCCCGCAGGAACTCGTCGATGGAGCGGGCGGCCTTCTTGCCGTCGGCGATGGCGCTGATGGCGATGCGGGGGCCGAAGGCGGCGTCGCCTCCCGTGTAGACGCCGGGGGCGCTGGTGGCGAGCGTATCCGGGTCGATGAGGATCCGCCCCTGGCGGGTCTCCACGTTGTCCTCGGGACTCAGGAAGGAGAAATCGCCGGTCTGGCCGATGGCCACGATGACCGTGTCGGCCTCGAGGACCGTTTCCGAGCCCTCGATGAACTGCGGGGCGAAGCGGCCGTTCTCGTCGAAGACCCGCGACACCGCCGTGAACTCGACGCCCGTGGCCGAGCCATCCTTGCCGAGGATCTGCTTGGGCCCCATCCGATGGCAGAACTTGATGCCCTCGTGCAGGGCCTCCTCGACTTCCTCCAGGGCCGCCGGCATCTCCGCTTCCGACTCGAGGCAGCAGACGGTGACCTCGCGGCCCCCGAAGCGGATGGCGCTGCGGGCCACGTCCAGGGCCTGCACGATGGAGAGGCCGCGCTCCGTGTTGCCCTGTTCCCCGCCGCGGGCGGCGGTGCGGGCCACGTCCAGGGCCACGTTGCCGCCGCCGATGACGACGACGCGCTTGCCCATCTCGACCTTGTAGCCCAGGTTCAGGTTCAGCAGGTAGTCGATGCCCCGCAGCACCCCGTCCAGCTCGATGCCGGGGATGCCCAGGGTGCGGCTCTGCATGGCGCCCACACCCAGGAAAATGGACTTGTAGCCCTTGGCCCGCAGATCCGAGAGGGTGAAGTCCCGGCCCAGGCGCTGGTTGCAGTGCAGCTCCACGCCGAGGGACAGGATGGCGTTCACTTCGAGCTGGATGAGGGCCCGGGGCAGCCGGTACTCGGGCACGCCCAGGCGCAGCATGCCCCCGGCCACGGGGGCCGATTCGAAGATCGTGACGGGGTAGCCCAGCAGGGCCAGGTCGTGGGCGCAGGCCAGGCCCGCCGGGCCCGAGCCGATGACGGCCACCTTCTCCGCGTAGCGGTCCTTGCGGTGCCCGTAGATCTCGGAGAGCACCGAGAAGTCCATCATGCTTTCGACGCCGAACTTCTCGGTGACGAAGCGCTTCAGGGCGCGGATGGACACGGGCGAGTCGATCTCCCCCCGGCGGCAGGCTGGTTCGCAGGGGGCCGCGCAGATCCGCCCGCAGATGGAGGCGAGCGGATTGGGGCGGCGGGCCACGGCGTAGGCCTCCCGGAACCTCCCCTGGGCGATGAGCGTCACGTACTTGCCGGATTCCGTATGGACCGGGCACGCCCACTTGCAGGGGAAGTTCCGTTCAAGCCATTCCTGGCTGACCTCTTCCATGGGACTACTTCGCGATCTCGAAGGCGGCCGCGGTGGCGCCGGCGACGGTGACGGCCTTCTGGGAGGGCTTGCACTTGGGGTGCCACACCTTCACGGTGTAGGCGCCATCGGGGACGTTCGGGATGGTGAAGCTCCCGTCCGCCTTGGTGACGGCGAAGTAGGGCGTGGGGCTCGTCACGACGAAGCCCTCCATCTCGGGGTGGACCTTGCACAGCAGCGTGGCGGCGCACTCCTTCTTGAAGGTGTAGCTCTTCGACTGGCCCTGGGGCCAGGTGCCCAGGTTGAACTTGTCGCAGCAGGCGTCCGGGGAGAAGACGTTGTGCAGCACCGCGTCGGAGTTCAGGTAGTCCACCGTGGTCCCGGCGAGGACGGCCATCACGTGGGGGATGAAGACCAGGTTCTTCTGGTCCATCTTGGCGTGGGCCGCGGGGGCCGCGAAGGTCTTGCCCGGGATGGCGGCCACGTAGACGACCGCGTCCGCGCTGTCGCGCACGCCCTTGCAGGTGACCTTGCCGTGGATGTCGCCGGCCTGGGCGCAGAGGGCCGCGCCGAGGCCGAGGGCCGTGAGGAGGAGGGTTTTCGACATGGTCGAGCTCCTTGGGAAACGGGTTAGAAGGCCGCCCGGATGACGGTGTTGATGGACTTGTTGGTGCCGACGCCGGCCTGCTCCGACTTGTTGTACTCGAGCATGAACTTCAGGTTGGCCGCGGCCAGGTAGGTGAAGTTGTAGTTCGAGACCTTGACCGGCTGCACGGTGGTGTCACCGGGCGTGAGCTTCTCGTAGCGGGCCGAGAGGTGGAAGGGCGGCGCGAGCACGTAGTCGGCCTGGACGAAGTAGGCCTTGTAGGTGCGGTCGTCCGTGGCGTACAGGGTCAGGCCGTCGGCACTGCGCGTTTCCAGGGTGTCCTTGCCGCTCAGGTAGACGCCGAACACGTTGAGGTCCGAGTAGGTCCAGGAGGCGAAGAGGCCGGTCCGGGTGTAGCTCGTGTCCTGCATGTGGTACGGGTTGTCGCTGGGATCCAGGATCGGCCCGTTGGCATCCGTCGCGATGAAATCGATGTTGGTGCCGTTGCCCTTGAGGGCAAGCACGCCGATGCGGAACGACTTCTCGCGCCAGTTCTCGGGGGGCATCTGCACGCCCTCGGTGTCGCCATCCAGGCCCATGCCGCCGAACTTGTAGTCGAGGCGCAGGTAGATGTCCTTGTGGTTGTTGGCGCCGAAGTTGCCGGGCGTGCCCTGGGTGCTGCCGTCCCCGGTGTTCGTGGCCACGCCGCTGCCGGGGCCGATCTTGTTGGAGAAGCCGAAGGTGTAGAAGAAGCGGTGATTCAATACGCCATAGACCTCGATGCCGCGCACCCGGGCCGGGAGGGAGACGATGCCGGCGCCATCGGTGATGACCCCCGTGCCGCCCTTGAAGCCCACGGGATTGTAGTTGAACAGCGAGTCCACGCCGTTGTCGGTCATGAGCCACATTTCCTGGAACCCGGCGTAGAGGTTCGGCGCGAACTTGCCCATCCGGACGTTGAAGGCGTGCTCAGGTCCGAAGAGGCTTTCGAAGCCCAGGCGGGCATGCTCGATCTCGGTCCCAGAGCCGCCATCCGGCCCTTCCGCGTGGGTCAGCTCGGCCATGAAGCTCATGTGCTCGCCCAGGGTGCCCGCGGCGAAGAGGTTCACTTCCTGGGGGAACTGGAAATCGTTGTGGACGATGGTCTTCCCCCCGCTGGCGTCGGTGCTGGAGGTGTAGACATTCGCCATCTTCACGTTCACGGCCACGGGTGCGTTGCCGGGAAGTTCATTGGGCCACACGGCATCGGGCCACACGCGCTTGTAGGCCTCCGAGCCCAGCGACACGGGCTTCTGCTTGATCAGGTCCTCGGTCTCCTTCGGCATGCGGTAGCCGTTCAGGCGGAACGCCTCGCCGAAGGGATTCAGCTTGGGGTAGACCGAGTGGCAGGTCACGCAGGAGGTCTGGTACTTCCGCGCGAAGATGGGGAAGGCGCTGGCAGGCGCGGCCAGGCCCAGGAAGAGGGCGAGCAGGAGGAGGCCGTGGAGGAGGGACCTCAGCCTCGGGGGCGTGGATGGGTTCATGGGTGTTCTCCAGGTTGGGGGGTGGACCTGGAGAAGGTTGTTCCCACAACCAGGCAATCACTACCCGGCAAACACACCAATCTGTCTGCTCAATCCTCACCAGGTGCCCGGCTACACCAGGTGCTTCTGGAAGGCGAAGGCCACCGCCTCGGCCTTGGAGTGGACCTCCAGTTTGTCCAGGATGTTCTGCGTGTGGTTCCGCACCGTCAGGGTGGAGATGTGCAGCAGGGAGGCGATCTCGGCCGAGGTCCGGCCCGCGGCCACCAGGCCCAGGATCTCCACCTCCCGCTGGGTGAGCTTCCGGGCCCGGACGTCCGGCGACTCCCGGGCGCTCAGCACGGCGGCCCTCGGCGGGGTCTCGGGCTCCTCCCGGGCTGCCTGGGGCCGCAGCTCCCGGTCCGAGGGCTTCAGGATGTGCACCAGGTAGAAATGGTGGGGCGGAGGGGCCGTCAGCTGCAGGATGTTCACGTCCACGCAGAGCGGCGGCCCGGACCGGGGCCGCAGGCGCAGGTCGAAGTGGCGCACCACGTCCCCGCGCCCGGCCATGTCCACCAGCGGACAATGCTCGGAGCAGTAGCGGTTGCCCGAGCCGTCGCAGCCCCCCATGAGGGCCGAACAGGACATGCCGAGGGCCTCTTCCGGGCCATAGCCCAGCAGCCGCTCGGCGCTCCGGTTCCAGGCCACCAGCCGGTTGTGGCTGTCCGTCACGAAGACCGGGTCCGGAGACCCCTCCAGCAGGTCGAGGAAGGGGCGGACCTCCTCGGCGATCCGGTGGGCGAAGCTCACGCCGGCTCCCCGAATCCCCGGGAGGGCGCTGGCTGGACGGAAAGCCCCTGGTGCATGCGCACCTCGTGGCAACGGATCTTGGAAAGGATGGGTGGACTCACGCCATCCTTCAACCTTTCGCGCCGTTGTCCTAACAGTTTTTGCCTCCTGGCCGGGTTTTCCCGGGGCCGGCCCCCCCCCTCGGTGGCTGCCGCCGAAAGATTCAGAATATTTAACTATCAGTGTTTTCAACTGGAATCGCCCGGGCAGCTCCCGATCCCCCCTTCCGGACGGGTCCAGGGGCTTGACAGGCCTCCGGCCCCAGGTTCCATCCTTAGGGGCCATCCAGGGCTGGCAGCGTTTTTCTGGCAGGCCTGTCACGGCGCCTTATGCCGCCCCCATGGTCGAGGCGAAATCGTGGTTCTGAGCAAGGCGGCGTAGCCCCCAAGGGAGATCTCTGGTGACAAAGCTCGTGATCGTCGAAAGCCCCTCCAAGGCGAAGACCATCACCAAGTACCTCGGCAAGGGGTACAAGGTCATGGCTTCCGTGGGGCACATCCGGGACCTGCCGAAGAAGCTGGGCGTGGACATCGAGAACGGGTTCCAGGAGGAATACGAGATCAGCCCGGCCAAGGAGAAGGTGGTCAAGGAGCTGAAGGCCGCCGCCAAGACCGCCACCGAGCTGGTGCTCGCCACCGACCCCGACCGCGAGGGGGAGGCCATCAGCTGGCACCTGCTGGAGGCCATCAAGCCGCCCAAGACCCTGCCCGTGAGCCGCGTCCTCTTCAACGAGATCACCCCGGCGGGCATCCAGAAGGCCATGGCCGCCCCCACCACCATTAATAAGAAGCTGGTGGACGCCCAGCGGGCCCGCCGCGTGCTGGACCGCCTGGTGGGCTACAAGGTGAGCCAGGTGCTCTGGGACAAGGTGCGCCGGGGCCTCAGCGCCGGGCGCGTGCAGAGCGTGGCCGTGCGCATCATCGTGGACCGCGAGAAGGAGATCCTGGCCTTCAACCCCGTCGAGTACTGGGTGCTGAAGGGCCGCTTCGCCGCCAAGCTGCCGCCCTCCTTCTGGATGCGCCTGGTGAAGCTGGGGGGCCAGCCGCTACAGCTCGGCAACAAGGAGACCAAGCGCCGCGTGGGCGATGCCGCCCAGGCCAAGGACCTGAAGACCAAGCTCGAAAAGGCCGACTACAAGGTCACGGGCCTGGAGACCAAGGAGAAGAAGCGCAACCCCGCCGCCCCCTTCACCACCGCCAAGCTGCAGCAGGAATCGGCCCAGAAGCTCAAGATGAGCGTGAGCCGCACCATGCAGAACGCCCAGCGGCTCTACGAGGGCGTGGACTTCGGCGAAGGCCCCGTGGGCCTCATCACCTACATGCGCACCGACTCGCCCCGCATGGCCCCCGAGGCCGTGGAGGCCACCCGCGAGTTCATCGCGTCGAAGTACGGCAAGGAGTTCCTGCCCGCCAAGGCCCGCGTGTACACAGGCAAGGCCGGGGCGCAGGACGCGCACGAGGCCATCCGCCCCACGGACATCACCCGCACGCCGGAATCCCTGCGCGGGCACCTGGAGCCCGACCAGTTCCGCCTCTACGCGCTGATCTGGCGGCGGACGATGGCCTCGCAGATGGAGGCCGCGCGCTTCGACGAGACCGTGGTGCAGACCGAGGCCGAAGTGGGCAAGGACACGGCCACCTTCGAGGCCAAGGGCGAGATCGAGCGCTTCGCGGGCTGGCTGGCGGTGTACCGCGCCGACAAGACCGAGGTGGAAGCCGAGGCCATCGCCGATGCCACCAAGGGCGCCGACGAGGAGGACGAGGACGACGCGCAGCTGCCGGCCCTGAAGCTGGGCGAGGCGCTGAAGCTCGAGCAGCTCGACGCGGACCAGCAGTTCACCAAGCCCCCCGCCCGCTTCAACGAGGCCACGCTGGTGAAGGAGCTGGAGGAGGACGGCATCGGCCGGCCCTCCACCTACGCCAGCATCATCAGCACCATCCAGGACCGCGACTACGTCAAGAAGCACGAGGGCCGCTTCAAGCCCACGGATCTCGGCATGACGGTCACCGAGCTGCTGCTGCAGGGCTTCCACGACCTCATGGATCCCAAGTACACCTCGGGCATGGAGGGCAACCTCGACCGCATCGAGGAGGGCAAGCTCACCTTCAAGAAGGCCATGACGGACTTCTACGGGCCCTTCGAGCAGAGCCTGGCCGCCGCCGGCAAGGACATGCAGAACCTCAAGGCCGGCGTGCCCACGGGGGAGAAGTGCCCCAAGTGCGGCGACCGGAAGAAGAACCCCGGCACGCTGCTCAAGCGCATCGGCCGCAACGGGCTCTTCGTGGGCTGCACCAACTACAGCGCCGAGCTGGAAAAGGACAAGTGCGACTACACGGCGGACCTCGAAAAGATGGAGGAGCCCGAGGACGCGCCGGAGTGCCCGCTCTGCGGCACCACGCCCATGAACCTGCGCAAGGGCCAGTGGGGCCCCTTCTGGGCCTGCCCCAACTACCCCAAGTGCAAGGGCATCGTGAAGGCCGATCCCAAGGGCATCCCCGTGCCGCCGGACGAGCCCACGGGCGAGAAGTGCCCCAACTGCGGCAAGGGCTTCGTGAAGCGGCACGGCCGCTACGGCGAGTTCGTCTGCTGCGTGGACTACCCCACCTGCAAGACCGTGAAGAAGGAGATCCTGGCCGTGCCCTGCCCCAAGTGCGGCGGCGGCCTCAGCCCCCGCAAGACCCGCTTCGGCAAGGTCTTCTACGGCTGCACCAACTACCCCAAGTGCGACTTCACCGCCTGGGACAAGCCCGTCCCCGTCACCTGCCCCGCCTGCAAGAACCCCATCATGGGCGAAAAGACCAAGAAGCCCCGGGGGAAGGATCCCATCCAGGTGCTCGTGTGCCCCAACTGCAAGCATGAAGAGCCGATGGGGTGAGCCACCTATGGTGATGAGACGAGAAAAACCGCCTAAATATGTCCTCATCCCAGATACAGGCTTGCTTTGGCACGATGATAAATGTTTAATTGTTAACCCAGAGTTCGATACTTTTTTATTACAACATTCTAAAAAATACGAACTTGAAGTTAACGTGCCCGAAATAGTCATGGAAGAATTGGCATTTCAACAATCAACTTCTGCTATTAAATCATTCGAGCAAATGTTGCCACTTCTTGAAAAAATAAATCAAATTATTGATAAAAATATTAATATTAAAATTACAAATACTGAAATAAAAAAATTCGCCAGAGATAGGGCGTATAAATGGGCACACGATCATAAAATTAAAATTCTACCTATCAACATCGAAAAAGTTGATTGGAATAGAATTATTCATCAAGCGACTTGGAGATTACCACCATTTACATTTGACCCAAAAAATCCTGAAAAAGAAAAGGGATTTCGGGACACATTAATTTTAGAAACAGCCATTCAAAAATCCAAAGAAGCGGCCGAAGATTGCAATGTAGTGTTCATATCCAAAGACAATCTTCTTAGAGAAACAGCAGAGAAGATATTCGGTGGCAACTCCAATATGTTGGTATTTAATAATCTCGAATCTTTTTCTTCCTATTTAAAATTGTTTGAAGAGAAATTAACAAAAAAATTTATCCAAAACATACAACACAGAGCAAGAAGGAAATTCTATTCCGATGACGATGATAACAATTTATGGGAAAAATATGATATTTCAAGCCAAATAGCCAATAAAGTTAAAGAGATTTTCAAAGAGCCCCCTGATCCTGAAAAATCCAGAGGAATTGTCGCCCTAGCGAATTTATCTAATAAATTTAGGCCATTTGGAGAGAGTAAAATATTTTTTAATAGTCCAACATTCAACAAATTAGAATCTTCAAATATTTTTCATTGGAATTCTCTTGTTACTTATTCACAGCCTTTTCAATTGGCCTTAAATTTTATAACGAGGAAACCAGATTCAAGTTCCAAAAAATTAAAAATTATTCAATTCAACATACAATGGCATGCCACGGTAAAAGCAGATGGTAGGTTCATGTCCATAGTTCTTGATGAAATTTCGATACTGGATAGTTTTTTTGATTTTCCAACTAATGAGCAATTAAATAATTACTATGGCCCATGGCCTGACCGCCATCAACCAAATTCTGAATCTTAAAATTATTATTCCATCTTTATCGATAATCCTCATTAAATCCTAGGGGTTAATTGGAGATCTTCCTTAATCGGTGATGCATGGTGATGGGCACTGCCCTGCTTTCCATCGCTGTCCATCACCGGTTTCCATAGTCTTGCGATAATCCCCCATGCTCCAGGACACCCCCTCCTTTCTCGCCTACTGGCGCAACGCCCGGTCCCGCACGGTGCGGGTGCTGGAGGCGCTGGCGCCTGAGGACCTGGAGTGGGCGCCCACGCCCGGGGCCTTCAGCTTCGGCGACCTGTTCCGCCACCTGGCGGGGCTTGAACGGTTCATGTACGCGGAGAACGTGCAGGGCCGCCCCAGCTGCTACCCGGGCCACGGGGTCGACCTCGCGCCGGGCCTGGACGGCGTGCGCGCCTACCTGGACCGCTGCCACGCCGAGTCCCTAGCCATCTTCGGCCAGCTCAGTGACGCCGACCTGCTGGCCCCCTGCGTGAACCTGGCAGGCGCACAGATGGCCACCTGGAAGTGGCTCCGCGCCATGGCCGAGCACGAAGCCCACCACCGCGGCCAGCTCTACCTCATGGCCAGCCTCCGTGGCCGCAGCGTGGCCCCCCTCTTCGACCTCACCGAAGAACAGCTCGCCGCCGCATCCGAACCCGCTGAAAAGAAAAAGCGGAACACCGATGAACACCGATAAAAGCTGATAAACACCGATAAAGACAAAGCAGGGCTTCAGGTGGTTCTGCTTTATCGGTGTTCATCATTCAGTTCTCGGTGTTCATCGGTGGTTTTCTTTGGCCGGTGATGCACGGTGATAAACGGTGATAACTGCGCTTGCTCTTTTCATCTCCGTCCATCTCCGTTCATCTCCGGCAAATTCCCTTTTCTTTTGAATGCCTCTTGGTGCGGCACTGGCCCATGGCTTCGGTATTGGCAGCCTTTCCTGCAAAGGAATTCAATAAGCGGAGGTCAGCGGAGGGGCGGAGGAAAGCGGAGAAAGACTTGGTTGACCTGCTTTTCCTCCGCTCTCCTCAGCTTCTCCGCGCTCCTCCGCTTTCAAAATTCCTTTTCCTTGGGTTCCCACCGCCTCCCGGGCGAACCCGTCAGGGCTGCCCGGGTGGCTCGCCGGGGACCTGGAGCACGCTCTTCTTGAAGGTGCCGACGATCTCACCGGCCAGGGCCGGATAGACCTCGTCCGCCAGACGGCCCCTGGGACCGACGCCTTCCACCTGCACCGCCTCCACGCTTTCCCCGGAGGGATCCAGGATGGCGAACTCCACCACGAAGGTGCCGGTGCCCTTTTCCGCCCGGAGCACCGTGACGTTCAGCCGGAACGGGCTGTCGGGGCGGATGACCTTCCCCAGCGACTGCTCCAGGGCCACGGCGAAGACCCAGACCCGGTCGCTGGTCTTCCAGCCGATGCGGCCGTCCCAGGAGACGCCGAGCTCGCGCTGGAACACCGCGGGGAACCAGGTGAACTGCGGCCTGGAATCCTGGACGGCGGACGTCCGGCCGGTGGGGGGCTTGATGGCATCGAACGAGGCATGGGCCGACCGGGCCGGTCCTCCGAGCGCGAAAAGGGCCACCAGAGTACAGAGCGTCCTGGTCATGGGCATTACCTCCCTCGACACGTTGCAAGCTGGGTTGACGATCAGCAGAACTGGGCTGGGGGAGGATGGGTGAATCCCTTCCGCCGTCTATCGGCAGGCTGGCGGGGAGCATGAGCTGTTCGGGTTCCCCTTTCGCCCCGTGGCCCCCCGCTTCGGCCACACCGGGCCGGAGCTGGTAGCAGGCTCCATCCGGAAAAGCTGGATTCGCCACAGATACACACGGATGAACCCGGATGGCTGGCATCGGCGCAGCCCTGTCTTATCTGCGTTCATCCGTGTTTATCCGTGGCTCGCTTCCCTCCCCGGACCCATCCTTGCCCTGCTCTCGGTCCCAGGAGGCTGCCATGCCCATGACCAGGCTGAAGGAATTCCTCAACCGGAACGGGGTGCCGCACCAGGTCATCCCCCATCCCCTGGCCTTCACGGCCACGTCCGTGGCCGGGGCGGCGCACATCCCCGGCCGGGAGATGGCCAAGACGGTGGTGATCGACCTGGACGGCCAGCATGTCCTGGCGGTGCTGCCCGCCCACCGGAAGGTGGACCTGGAGCGCCTGCGCAAGTCCACGGACTCCTACTACGCGGACCTGGCCCAGGAGTGGGAGTTCGTCCGCGAGTTCCCCGACTGCGAGCCCGGCGCCATGCCGCCCTTCGGCAACCTCTTCGGCCTGCCGGTCTACGTGGAGGCCCACCTGGCCGCCGACGCCGAGATCGCCTTCAACGCCGGCAACCACACCGAAGTGGTGCGCATGGCCTACAAGGACTTCGAGCGCCTCGTGCAGCCCACGGTCGTGGAGATGTAGGGCCAAGAGCCACCGGAGGCCCGCCGGAAAAGCGCCGCATCACACCGGTGGACTTCTCTGAATGCCCCTTGGCGCGGCACGGGCCCGTGACTTCGCCAAGGGCGGCTTCTACTGCCACGGAATTTGGGAAGCGGAGGACAGCTGAGGGGCGGAGGAAAGCGGAGAAAGGCAGCGGACGCTTTCCCTCCGCTCTCCTCCGCTTTTCCGCTCTCCTCCGCTTTCAAAATTCCTTTCCTATGGCCAGGGAATGGCGCCGACCCAACGGGCATGGGCCCGCCGGAGGCGGCCTCCGGCTGGGCCGGAGGCCCGTGCCTGCGAAGCCACCCGCTCCAACAGACCCACCGCCCCTGCTTTTCATCGTTATCTTTTATCGCCGTCCATCACCGTCCATCACCGGCTAAAAACCAGTCGGTTCTTCCATCCGTCACTGATAGACGCCGCAGAACACCACGACACCGTTCTCAGCCAGGCAGTACGAGGTCTTCGCTTCCATCTTGCGGGTCTCGGGGTTCAGGCGCTTGAAGTTCACCCAGCCGCCGGTCTTCTGCTGGCCCGCGGCGATCTGCAGCTTGATGTACTGCACGCCATCGGGATCCTTCACATTCAGGCGGTTCAGGCCCTTGAGGGCGGCGTCGGCGCCGTGGGCCAGCACGTTGCCCTCCAGGTCGTAGGCGGCCAGGTACAGGGTGCCGCCGGGCTTCACGTGGAACTTGCCCGAGCCCTTCTGGATCTCGCCCAGGAAGGCCTCCTTGCCGTGGGCCTTCATGAAGGCCAGGCCCTCTTTCACCAGGGCCTCGGCCTTGGGACGGTCGGCGGCCTGGGAGCAGAGCGGCAGCGCCATGACACAGGCCAGCACGGGAATGAACAGTGGACGCACGGAAACCTCCAGGTGGCACGATGGCCACCCCCCTGTTTTCGTCGGCGCGCCGGGGCACCTTGAGTTCCTCCGGAGTGGGCCGGGTCCGCGGCTAGACGATGGCCATGAGCAGCCGCTGGAGCTGGTCCAGGTGCAGCAGGTCGTGGCCGGCCATGAGGGTGCGGAGCAGGCCCAGGGATTCGGGGCCGCGCTCGTTGTGCTGGCCCGTGCGCGCCAGCTCCGCCGGGCTGAGGCTCCGCCACAGGCGCAGGTTGTGGCCACGCAGGGCGCGGAACTCCTCCACCACCTCCATGGGCTCGCGCCCGTTGTACTTCTGCCCGGCCACCCAGAGATCCTGGTCCATGCCCAGGATGGTCGGATTCTCCTCGCAGAGGATGAGCCGGGCGCGGTAGCCGTAGACCCACTCGCAGTCGCAGAAGTGGCCCATGACCTCCAGGGGCGTCCACTTCCCCTCGATGGGCCGCACCTGCAGGCGCCGGCGGTCGTGGGTGCGGACGGTGGCCGCCAGCACCTCGGGGGTGCGGGCCAGCACCGCGAGGGGCTCCTGGTCCCCCACGAACGCCGCCAGGCGCTGGCGGTAGGCGGCGGTGGTGCCTTCCGGCAGGGCTGCGGTGGCCATGGCCTCCTCCAGGGTGGCCCCCGGGGCAGCCGCAGGAAAACGGGCCGGAAGGGGGAAACGGGATCATGATGGGGTCCGCCCGAAGCTGTCGCAACAGGGGGATCCGCCGCGAAGGAGCCCGTCCATGCCCGAAGCCAATGCCATCGTGACGCAGCGCATCGACTCCGCCCCGGGCCTGATGGTCCTGCGGGTGGCCCCGGCCGGGTGGGAGCTGCCGGCCTTCTCGCCGGGCCAGTTCGCGGTGCTGGGGCTGCCCACCTCGGCCCCGCGGAGCCCCGGCGCCGAGCCCGAGGAGCCCGCCCTGCCCCCGGACGCCTTCCTGCGCCGCGCCTACTCCATCGCCTCCTCCTCCCTGGAGCACCAGTACCTGGAGTTCTACCTGGTGGAGGTGAAGAGCGGGGCCCTCACGCCCCGGCTCTTCAACCTGAAGCCCGGGGACAAGCTGTGGCTGGGCCCCAAGTTCACGGGCATGTTCACCCTGGACGAGGTGCCAACCGAGCAGAACGTGGTGTTCATCGCCACGGGCACGGGGCTGGCCCCCTACATGTCCATGCTGCGCACGCACCTGGCGCGGGATGGCCGCCGCCGCTTCGCGGTGATCCACGGGGCCCGGAACTCCTGGGACCTGGGCTACCGGGATGAGCTGGTGCAGATGCAGCGCCTGGCGCCGAACTTCCACTACCTCCCCGTGCTCACCCGCCCCGCCACGGAGCTGGCCCCCTGGACGGGTCACACGGGACGGCTGCCGGCCTTCTGGGCCGAGGGGGTGCTGGCGCGGACCTGGGGCTTCCGGCCCGCCCCCGCCGACACGCACATCTTCCTCTGCGGCAACCCCGACATGCTGACCACCCTGCAGGGCCAGCTGGAGGCCGAGGGCTTCCGCGAGCACACCAAGAAGGCCCCCGGGCAGATCCACCTGGAGAAGTACTGGTAGGGCGCGCCTACACGATGGCCATGAGCAGGCGCTTGGGCTGGTCCAGGTGCAGCAGGTCGTGGCCGGCCATGAACAGCTGATGCAGGGGGCCTCTCGATGGCCCTGGATGAGTCCTTTTTTGCCAGGATGTCGACTGCCATCACAAATTATTTATCGTCACCATTAACACTCTTGACTTTGACAATGGGAACAAAGACGCCTAGGTTGAGTGGTCATCATTGTTTTTTCATGCCTTTGCATGCAAGGGGTTCTCATGGCGGAAAACCGTCAGCCCTCCTGGATTGGCTGGATCATGGCCGCCCTCCTGGGCACGGCGGTGATTGCTCCACAGGTGGGCGGAGAGAAGTCGCCCCCTGCTCCTCCGGCTGCGTCAGGCCAGAAGGCGGCCAACCAGGGATTGGGGACGCAGGATCGGTACGGTGCGTCGGACCTGGAGAACACAACCCTGCGACCTCTGGTGCGCTTTCTGGAAAAGCTGGGCGAGCCGTCCACCCACGCCGTCCAGGAAGCCACCATCCGAGGCGAAGCCAATAAACCCGTCTGGGAACTCAAGGGTGCGCCCTTCACCAACCTTGAGGAGATGCGGAAGTCCTGGAGTGCGGCGCACGAGCTTGAGCGCAAGGTCGGGAAGGCTCAGAAAGACGGAACGGAGAAGAAGCGCGGCCCGCACCAAGGGGCCGATGGGGATGGCACCCAGGATCTGATGGCAAGCCCGCACCTGCGCCTGCTATTGGCCAGCCTGCCTGATCCCGAGTACCCCGACCTGCTCCCCATCCACGATCTGTACCTCCGGGCCATGAAGGAGCAGATCCACCGCATGGGGTGGCTCTTCGCCGGCCACTGGTACCCCGAGATGGACACCCCGGGCAAGGCGCCGGAGGCCTTCCGGCACATGCCGCGGAGCATCCTCTTTTCCAGGCCGCTCCAAACCCCAGTGAGCTGGGCCGGTCCGGAACCGGTCGGGCCCAAAAAAGCTGTCGGCGAATCGAACCCGGCCCGGGAGAACCACGAATTGCTGCTGGTGCTGCTTGTCCCAGAAAACCCCACCCGAGGCATCGACCGTCTTCGGCTGCGGCGTGCACTCAAGCTGGTGAATGACTGGCAGCATTCGGTGCACGCAAAGGACTCAGCTGCCGTACGGCAGCGCTACGAAAACGCGCAGGATAAGGCGAATCAGGATGGGAGGGCCTTTCAGAGTTGGCTGGATGGGTGGCTGGATGGGTTGAAAGCGAAACATGAGATTCAAGAAGAGACCTCGAATTCACTGTCAAAACTGGTTAGACCCTTGATTCGATTGCCGAAGCCTGGCGAATCTTGGGACGAGATCGAAAAAGAGACCTCGAATTCACCATCAAAAAGGGTCAGGCCCTTGATTCGATTGCCGAAGCCTGGCGAATCTTGGGACGAGTGGCTGGCGCAGCTCCAATCCTTCCCCGAAACGGTTAAGACGAAGAGCACACCCAAGTCCGTGGTCAGCCAATTTGAACGAGAGGCTCGCAGCTTCGTCGACCGCCTCTGGTCCCGTGTGACCGAAGCCTCACACTACAGCAGGCATCTGCGGTTCCTCGGGCCCCACTACTCGAGCAGCGCCCAGGCCTTGGCAGAAGAGCTTTCTCCCAAGGCAGGATTCGATACGGCCCTGGGCGCTCTGGTCATCAGTCCTGGCAGCAGCATCCCATCCGTCCGCGGGAAGGCGTTCTGGCCCGCGCGCGTTGAGGCCGTGTTTCTCCCGCCTGACGACGATTCTCTCCTCATGACCACCGTCTCCACCCAGTTCAGGGAGGACCTGACCGGCTCTGGAGACAGGTGGGCCGAAATCGATGAAACGGATACCGCCTTCGGAGGCGTGAGCGGGTCCTGGAGTTCATCACATCCTTCCGATCAGGGACTGACCTACAAACTTCCCTCGAATCTCACCTCCCTCCGGCGGGCCAAGGGCGGCAGCGATGCAGATCCCCTGGCGGGTCTCGGGGGGCCCCTGCGCTCGGCCCTGGCGCGGCTGCGGCCCCTTTCCATCGACTGGACGGCGGAAGGTGCGAGTCCCGAGCTTGCCCCGCTGGATCCCCATCCAGCCGTGACCCTGGATCTGGAATTCCAGGCTCTGGTCCAGGACCTGAAGGTCCGTGGGATAAAGGGGGTCTTCATCAGCATGAGCAGCCTCCAGAACGCCCTGTTCATCGCCCGGCAGCTGCGGATGCACCTGCCCGACCTGATCATTGCGATGGACTGGCTCCACGCGGAGCTGTTGCACCCCGACCTGGCGGGGGATCTGGAAGGGATCTATGTCTTCTCGCTCCACAGTCCCTACCCGGACTTGTGGCGATTGAGCGCAGACAGCCAAGACCAGACGCATGTGAAACCGATCAGTCCGCCGGAAGAAAAACCGACCCCGCTGGCCCAGGCCTCCGCACCCTTGGTCCAGGATGCCCTGTGGCTACTGGAAAATGCAGCCCAGAACCCCAAAGGCGGGTGGCAGATCGCCCAGGTTCCAGATACCCCGTCGAAGGCCCCTTGGTCCAAGCGGCCTGACGGCGATTGGACCTTGCGTCGCCCGCGCTATGTGTCCCAGCTTCGGCATGGCCAGTTCCGTCCGGTCAAAGCCGCATTGGAGCAGGAGAATGGTCAAGGAAATGCTGAGGATGTCGTTCACTTTAAGGATGCAGGATTCCCTTGGCCGAATCATATTCCCCGTTCAGCTGATTTCTTATCGGTGGATGTGTCCTATCTCCGCATGGGGCGCATCCAGAGATTCTGCCTTCCCCTGCTGGCCATCGGCCTGCTGCTGTTTGCCTTCCGGCGCAATCGGAAGCAGCAGGCCAACCTGGAAATGGGCGCCTCGATTGGGGTGCAGACCTGCCAAGCGCCGGCCCAGCTCGTGTTGATGATCCTGCTGGGCACCGTGCTCCTCTGCACCCAGGTGACCTGCCTGCATGCGTGCCTGGGCGTGCTCTGGCTGCTGGGAGGCAGGGGGTTGTTCCCCTGGGTCGAGATGTTGCTGTTCCTCGGCTCGTGCGGGGGCATCTTGTGGATTGCGGCAGGGACCGCAGGACGCCGGGTTCTGACCCTTCTCGAAGCCACCCGAACGCCCTTCATCGCACGCCTCAGGGATGGGCAAGGGCAGGTGTTCCTGTCGCCTGGATGGATCCAGCTGGCCACTGGCTGCCTGATGGCTGCTCCCGCCCTCTTCATCCTGGGGCAGAGGGGCTGGGAGGATTTCCATCCTGACTCATCCGGCGATCGTTTCGCGCCGGCCTTCCACGCCCTTGCGGCCCTGGAGCCCTTCACGGGATTGGCCTACCTGAGCACCCTGCTCATCATCTGCGTGTTCATGGCCCTGGCCATCCACCTCGAAGGCCTGCGTGCATTTCACCAGCAACGGAACCTGAATCTCGTGACGCCGGAGAAAGTGTCGGGCACTCCGCTGCAAACCCCGACCGAACAACGAACGAAAGCCACTCGCGGATGGAGCCTGGCGGCCTGCCTCCTGCTACCCATGCTGCTGTACCTCCCACTGTTATTCGAGGGCGGGTTCCGGGCGGTGCGGTTGATCCCCCTGCAAGGAGTGATGAGCTGGATCATCGGCCTCGGCTTCATCGGGCTGGCCGGCTACGCCGTGTGGCAGTACTGGATGGCCTGGCAGGAGTGGCGGGGGCTCAAGATCCGGTCCATCGCCCTGGAAGTGGCGCCCTGGCGGGATGCCTATGAGGAGGTCGGCAGACTGTACCCGTGGCGACCCGCCCGCAGCCTCAGTTTCTTCGGCAAGGACAACCGCAGCCTTCCCTTCAAGGTGCTCGAGGAAATCCTGGCGAAGAGCGCAGATCCGCCCCTCGATCTGGGCCTGCCCGAGCTGCACGGAATCCGGGCGAGCATCCAGAAACTGGCGGATGCCCGGACCAACCAAGCCGAGGAGGCTCGGATCGTGCGGGACCTGGACCTGGAGCTGAGCGGCATCTTCAAGCGGATGGATGCGAAGGCATCGTACCGGAACCGCCAGGCGCTCGCATTGCACACCTACCTCTTTTTCCGGCGGCGCCTGTGGGACGTCAAGTACCGCATCTACCTGTCCCTCTTGGCCTCGTTCTGCCTTCTCTTCGCCGGGTCCGAGGGGTTGCAGGCGAGCCAGTCCCTGATGCTCCTGGCCCTCACGGGCATCGGCCTTCAGCTGCTGCTGGCCCTGCGCCTGATCCTGGATCTGGAGGGCAACGGCCTCTTCAGCGCCGTGGCAGGCACGGCCCCTGGCAAGGCCAACTGGAACCAGGACACCTGGTCGGCCCTGATGAAGCCCGCAGCCCTCGCCTTGCTCGCCCTGCTGGTCGCCCGGTTCCCCGGACTCAGCGCCGCCGCCGCGGGCATGCTTCTGCACTAGGACCCGCGTCCGCACCCGAAGCTGCTCGGAGGCAAGAGCACAGGGTGACTCCGCGCGGGCAGGTCCCATCATTCGGCGCATGTTCTTTTGTTTCCCCAGGAGTGGCTTCGGCCAGCATCCGCCGGTGAGGGGGCGTGCTGAACAGGGGCATTCCTTCATACCCCTCCATCCCGGCAATGGCTTTCCGTCCTTGAACTCAGGAATCGGCCGTTCCTGGGATACTCGCCCCATGCCCGCCGCGCCGCCCCTCCTCCTCGTCCTGCTGCCCGGCATGGACGGCACGGGGCTCATGTTCGAGCCCTTCGTCAAGGCCCTGGCGGGCTTCGAGGCGCGGGTGGTGCGGTACCCGGCGACGATGACCGCCTACCCGGACTGCGTGGCCTTCGCGCGCCAGCAGCTGCCCACGGACCAGCCCTTCCTGCTGCTGGGGGAATCCTTCTCGGGTCCGGTGGCCATCGCCCTGGCAGCGGAAGCACCGGAGGGCCTGGTCGGCCTGGTGCTCTGCAGCAGCTTCGCCCGGAACCCCCGCCCCGAGTGGCTCTGGCTGCGCCCCCTGCTGCGCCTGCTGCCGCCCCTGCAGCTGCCGCTGCCCCTCCTGCGCCGCCTGCTGCTGGGCAGGGGCGCCGCCGGGGAGCTGGTCCGGCTCACGACGGCCATGCTCCCCCACTTCCCCACCGCCGCCATGAAGGGCCGCACCCTGGCGGTGGCCGCCGTGGACCACACGGCCCTGCTGGACCGGATTCCGGTGCCCATGCTGGCCCTCTGCGCCAGCCACGACCGGCTGGTGCCGAAACGTGCCGCGGCGTGGATCCAGGCCCATCGATCGCAGCTGGACATCACCACCCTGCAGGGCCCCCACTGGCTCCTGCAGACCCGCCCCGAAGCCTGCCTGCGGGCCATCCAGGCCTTCGTGGACCTGCTGCCCTCCCGTGAAGCAACCACGGGGAACCCCGATCAAAGCTGAGCTATGCTCTAGCCCCGTGCCCACACCTGTTTCCTCCTCCCGCCCCCGGGTCGCCCTGGCCGGCACCAGCGGCTTCATCGGAGCGGCGCTCTGCGAGGCGCTGGGGGACCGCTTCGACCTGCGCATCCTCACGCGCTCACTGACCCGCACGGCGCCGCGGGCGCAGGACGAGGTGCGCAGCTGCGACCACTTCTCCCGGCTGGAGCTGGCCCGGGCCCTGGAGGGCGTGGACTACGCGGTGTACCTGGTGCACAACCGCGACCCCTCGGCCCGCCTGGACCAGGCCCAGTCCCGGGACATGGACCTGCTGGTGGCGGACAACTTCGCCTGGGCCGCCGCCCGCAACGGCGTGCGGCAGATCCTCTGCCGGGCCCCCCTGCTGGCCGCCTCGGAGCGGCCCACGGGCCGGGACGCCCGGGAGCGGGAGGAGGTGCTGGCCTCCCGCGGCGTGCCCCTCACGGTGCTGCGCACGGGCCTGGTGGTGGGACCGGGCGGCGAGCTGGCCCGGCTGCTGGTGCAGATGGTCCAGAGCCTGCCGCGCATCCCCCTGCCCCACCTGGCCACCAACGAGATCCGGCCGCTCTCCCTGGAGGCCCTGCTGCGGGCCTTCCAGCACTGCGTGGGCCGCGCGGAGACCTTCGGCGGGAGCTTCGACGTCTTCGGCCCCGAGCCCACCAGCCTCCGGCGGATGCTGGAGGACACCGCGGACCTGCTGGGCCGCCCGGTGCACTTCGCGCCGTGGGGAGACCTGTCCCAGGGGGCCTTCGCCGCCCTGCTGAAGCGGCTGAACCCCTCCCTGCATCCGGTCTTCGTCACCTACCTGCTGGACATGTTCTCGGCCGAGTCCCACGGCGAGGCCAACCCCGTGCAGCAGGCCGTGACCCGGGACTGGACGCCCCTGAAGCAGTGCCTTGGGCGGTCGCTGCAGCAGTCCCTGCGAGCCGTCGAGGGGGAGGCCACCGGCCCCCAGCGGGCGCTGGACGACGAGACCCTCCGCCAGCTGGGCCGGGTGCGCTCCATCCAGCGCCTGCGCCTGCCGCAGGGCCGGAACGCGGAGTGGGTGGCGGAGCGCTACTTCCCCTGGCTGGGGGCGCTGATGAAGCTCTTCGTGGCCACGGAGCGCGACGCGGACGGCTCCTGGACCGTGCGGATGCGGCTGACGCGGCTCCGCCTGCTGCGCCTGGACTTCAAGCCCACCCACAGCACGCCGGACCGCCGCATGTACTTCATCACCGGCGGCGCCCTGGCGCGGATGCTGGGGGGGCGCACGGCCCGCCTGGAGTTCCGCGACCTGCTGGGCGGCCGCTTCACCCTGGTGGCCATCCACGACTTCAACCCGGCCCTGCCCTGGTTCTTCTACCGCTACACCCAGGCGGCCATGCACGGCCTGGTGATGAAGGGTTTCCAGGGCCACATGGAGCAGGCCGCCGAGGGCGGGCCGATGCTTTAAGCAGGGCCCGCCCCCGTCGATCTGCCTACTTCGCGCCCTTGGGGGGCTTGACCGTCCAGAAGCCGGGGTCGCTGGCGATCATGCCGGGGCCCGGGAAGCTCAGCTTGGGGCTGAAGGCGAAGAGCTGGTTCTCGACGACGTTCACGGTGTCGGTGAAGACCTTCTGCATGGCCTTCTGGCCCTCTTCGCCCAGGGCCTCCTGGAAGGCCTTGTCGGCGGCGGCCATGCCGTCCAGCTCGCCGAGGGACTTGAGGGGACGCAGCACCAGGTAGGTGGGCGAGCCCGTGCCCGCGGCGATCTCGTAGAAGGCGAAGGAGGCCTGGTAGCCGCTCTTCCCGTAGCCGGCCAGGGCCATCTTCACGCCCTCCTCGAAGGCCTTGCCCTGCCCCTGCTTCACGCGGAAGGTGCGGATGCGCATGTACCGCATCTTGCCGATCTCCACGGGCGGGCCGTAGCTCAGGTCCTTGCGCAGGGCGCCCAGCATGGTGCGGGTGCCGCTGAGGTGGTCGCCGTCCTGCAGGGCGATCTTGTCGACCTCGGCCTTGAGGGCCTCGTTCTTGTCGAACTCGTTCTGCTTGGATTCCCAGTCCGCGTAGCTGGCGTAGCCCATGATGAACCAGGCCTCGGAGGGCCCCGTGAGGGCGCTCATGCCGAGGTAGTTGTCCTTGGACTTGCCCTTCACGAGGGCCCGCGTCCACGCGGACTCCGTGGCCGCGTGGCCCGCGCCGTGGCCGGGCTTCACCTCCTCCCGCACGAACAGCATGAGCGGGGGCGGCGGCATGGGACCGCTCTGGGCCAGCAGGGCCGGGGCCAGCAGAAAGGCGAGCTTGGGGAGCAGGGACTTGAAGGTTGCATGGAACATGGCGGCCCACCTCCAGAGGGGCGGACCCGATGCTAGTCGTCCGGCGCTCGCGAAGATAGGAATATTACTGTTGTAACAAGGCTATCGGATCGTATTAATACCATTTTTCGCATCTTTGCCGATGGGCGCCGCGACGCCCTTTCGCGCCGTCAAAGCCCATCCCCCACCTTCCAGCCAAGCGGCCGGAAGGTGGGGGATGGGGTACGGACTGGTCAGTTGTTCAGCGCGCCTGCGGTGATCCAGGCGGAGATGAGGGACTGGTTCGCCGCCGACACGCTGCGGTGGCCGCCGGCCAGCTGGGCCACCAGGGCGCTGGTCCCCGGACTGCCCGGCACGACCCGCAAGCCGGAGCGGGTGGTGGCGGCGACATTCACCAGGTTGGCGTAGGCATTGCCCGCGGTCAGGTTCATGCCGGCATCCCCGTTCTGGCCATGGCAGCCGATGCAGAGCGGCGTGAAGATCGTCGTCTGCAGCTGGGTCAAGGTGGGTGCGGTGCCCCCGGCGGTCACGGTGATGGTCCGGGTGGCGGGAGTGGGATCGGCCAGCCCCTTGGAATCCGTGGCGGTCAGGGTGACGGTGTAGGTACCGGCCGTGGCGAAGGTGTGGTTGCCCGGTGCCAGCAGGGTGGAGGTACTGCCGTCCCCGAAGGACCAGAGGACGGTCACGGTGTCGCCGTTGGGATCGGAGACGGTGCCGGTGAAGGAGACCGCCTGTCCGGCCGTGATGCTGACATTGGCCGCGGGGGCCGTGATGACCGCGTCAGGTGGCTGGTTGACCGCCGCGGGCTGCACGGTGATGGTCCGGGTGGGCGGATTGGGATCCGCCAGCCCCAGGGAATCGGTGGCCGTGAAGCGGACCGTGTAGGTGCCGGCCGCGCTGTAGACGTGATTCCCGGGCGAGAGCAGGGTCGACGTGCCACCGTCCCCGAAGGTCCAGAGGACGGTTACGGAGTTGCCATCGGGATCCGTGGCCATGCCCGAGAAGGAGACGGGCTGGCCCGCCACCACCGTGACGTTGCCGACGGGGGCGGTGATCGTCCCGACCGGCGCCTGGTTTCCGGTGGCGGCCTGCACGGTGACGGTGCGGGTGGGCGGGTTGGGATCCACCAGGCCTTTGGCATCGGTGGCGGTCAGACGCACGGTGTAGGTGCCCGCCATGGGGAACAGGTGGCTGCCCGGTGACAGCATCGACGAAGTGCTCCCGTCGCCGAAGGTCCAGAGCACGGTGACGGCATCCCCGTCGGGATCCGAGGCGGTGCCCGCGAAGGACACGGACTGGCCCGCCTGGATGGTCACATCCGCCGAGGGGGACGTGATCGTGGCCGTCGGGGGATGGTTGGTGGGCGTCCCGCTGGCTGGGAGGATCTGGCCCCGGAGCTCGCCCGTGGGCTGGGCCTGGGTGAGCACGTTCAGGTAGAAGCTGCCGTTGGCGAGGGCCGCGCTGAAGCCCACCCAGTCACCGGCGAAGGGCCCCTTGAGGTTCCGTGCCCGGATCCGGCCACTCACCGCGAAGCCGCTGCCGGCATGGTCGTCGTCCTCCTCCCCGAAGTCCTCACCGCGCGACAGCGTGGCGACCAGAGCACCCGTGGCGCCGGGCAGCCCCTGCCGGATCTCGATGCGGCGGACATTCCGGATGCCCGTGAGGGAGACGGTGTAGCGCAGCGCCGGGCCCGAGGACACGTGGTCATCGGAGACGCTGCTGCCGCTGGCCAGGGAGAAGGTGGCCTGGCCGGTGGCCTGGGTGGTGACCGGCGGGACCTCGTCACCGCCGCTGAGGGTGGCCGTGAACTGGGCCGTGGCCGTGGGTGCCGACGAGGGGACGGCGGCCATGACCACGCCGCGGCTGGTGCTGGTCCAGTAGACGTTGCCATTGGGGGCCACGGCGACCGCCGAAGGCTGGGGGTCCCCGCTGTGGATCACCGTGCGGGTCATGGACGTGAGGTCCAGGGCGTTGACGGTGTTTTTCCCGCCGGAGGCCCCGGCCACGCCGGGCGTGGGTACTTCCGTGAAGTAGAGGAGATTCTCGGAGGTGTCGAGGGCCAGCCCACGGGGGGCTTTCAGGCCCGAGAGAACCACGCCGCCGGAGCCATCAGGCGCCCGGTGGTAGATGAGTCCGGCGGCGCTGCTGGTCCAGTACAGGTCCCCGGAGGCGGCCGCCACGAGGGTGGTCTTCTCCGGCCCGGCGGGATCGGGGATGGCGGAGATCGCCCCGCCCCGCACGATCACGGCGGCGGTGCCGCCTGAGGAGGTCGTGCCCGCGAGGTAGACCCGGTCCGCGGAATCCACGGCCAGGGCGGTGGCGGGCAGCATGCCACCGGCGTGCAGCACGGAGGGGGCGCCATCGGTGGCCCCCTGGGTCATGAGGGCGCCGCGGTTCGCATCCACCCAGTAGAGCCTTCCGGCATGGTTGGCGGCGATGCCGGAGCGCACGGCGGGATCGGCGCCCTGCACGCGCAAGGCCCCGGTGCGCAGATCGACCCGGGCGATGGACGCGTCCAGCGGGTTGGTGGATTCCTGGGAGACGACCAGGGTGTTCGCCCCGCCAAGGGCGAGGCCCGTGGGCCGGGCCAGACCCGAGGCCACCTGGGTGTAGGTGAAGGGAGCCGCGGTCGCGGGCGGATCCGTAGCGGGGGTCTGGGCGTTCTGGGAGGATCCCTTCCCGCAGTTCAGGTGGGGCACGGTGAGCAGCGCCACCCCAAGCAACGAGGACAGTCCGAGGATTCGGGATTTCATGGAAATGCTCCTTGTGGAAGAACTGGACACCTCGAATGCGACCCTGAGAACAGAGCCGCCCGGCGAGGAGCAGAGGAAACCGTGGAGGCCGAGGCGGCCTCAGGACAAACGCATCGTCCCGATCGGAGGGGTGCACCACGCGGATTCCGGCCCTGGCGAAGGACCACCCCCGAAAGGGCAGCCAGGCTGGGTTTCCGACAACGATCGAGGTCTGGGGCTCCGGGTATCCAAAGACCGGAGCGGTAGGGCAAACATGTCCCATGCCCCGGAATGCGTCAAGGATCGAAAGGTCTAGACGATCTGCCAGGACAAGCATTCACAGGGGCTTGGGATTGATTTTTTTTCTTCGCTGCCCCGGGGGAAATCCGGAGGCACGATCCAGCTAGATCGGGATGACTAGGACGAACGTGTCCGATGGCGGGATCCCGGCAGTGCCGGAAGGCCGCGCCGATGCTGCATCTTCCGATTGGGGCGGCCCGCCGGATCCGCGATTGACAGAGACTGTCTCATTCATTCCCGGGGACGGCCGATTCAACCACCGCGCTCGGTGGCCTTGAAGCTCCGGTAGAGCAGCAGGTCGTAGAGGATCTTGAGCCCCCCGGCGAGGAAGAAGGGCAGCCCGCCGAGGGCGGGGACGGCGAGCATGGGGCCGGCCAGGACGGGTGAGATGGCTGCGCCGGTGGTGCGCGCGATGCCCGTGACGCCGGCGGCGGCGGAGCGCTCGTCGGGCGCCACCACGGCCATGGTGTAGGCCTGGCGCGTGGGCACGTCCATCTGCGAGATGCTGAAGCGCAGCAGCAGCATGGCGATGGCGAGCGGCAGGCTGGGCATGAGCGGCACCAGGATCAGCAGCACGTTCGAGGGGATGTGGGTGTAGACCATGGTGCGGATGAGGCCGATGCGCCCGGCCAGCTTCACGGCATAGAGGCTGGAGAGGCCCGCCAGCACGTTGGCCACGAAGAAGATGGAGCCCAGCGTGCCCGGGGCCACGCCGAACTTCTGGTGGAACCAGTAGGCTACGAGGCTCTGGATGACGAAGCCCCCGGCGAAGGCGTCCAGGGAGAAGAGAGCCGACAGCTTGAACACCACGCCCTTCGAGGCATGCAGCCCCCAGCGCCCGGCCGCGGCGGCCGTCGGCGGAGCCTCCACGGCCCCGCTCAGCTTCGCGAAGAGGGCCGCCAGCAGCAGCCCCACGGCGGCGTAGGCGAAGATCAGCACCCGGTAGCTGGCCACCGGGGCCAGGCCGGAGCTCTGCAGGGCCTGGGCGGTCCAGCCGCCGGCCAGGGCGCCCAGGGCGGTGGCGAAGGAGCCCGTGAGGTTGTACCAGGCGAAGACGCCGGTGCGGCGGTCCTCGGGCAGCACCTGGGACAGGGCCGCCTGCTCGATGGCCAGGAAGGGGCCCACTTCGTTGCCGGAGGGGCTGATGACGCCGAAGGTGGCGGCCAGCACCAGCACCGTGAAGTCGCCGCTGAGGGCGAAGGGCACACCCGCCAGCAGCATGAGGGCCGAGCCCAGGGCGAGCATGCGCTTGCGGCCCACACGGTCGGCGTGGAGGGTGATCCAGAGCGAGATGAGCGTGTCGCCCACCAGGGTGAGCGTCAGCAGCAGGCCGATGCGCCCCTCGCTGAAGCCGAGCCCGGCCAGGTACAGCACCAGCACCACGGAGAGGAAGCCGTACGAGAACATCCGCGCCGCCCGCGTCACGAAGAGCAGCCGGCCATCGGGGCCGAGGAGGGAGGGGGCCGCGCCGGGGGAGGTCATAGGCCTCCCATTCTAAGGGTGCCGGGCCAGGGCTTTCAGACCCGCACGAAGGGGGCCAGGTGCGCCTGGAGTTCCTTCATGCCGAAGGGCTTGGAGAGCAGGGTGACGTGGCGGTGCGCCTGGACCAGATCCTGGGCGGCCTGGTCGGCCCGGCCCGTGGTCAGGAGCACCGGCACCGTGGGCAGCAGGGCCCGCAGCCGCGGCAGGGTCCCCGCGCCCCCCAGGCCCGGCATGTTCATGTCCAGGATGACCACGTCGGGACGGAGGCCGCCCTCCACCCGGGCCAGGGCCTCTTCGCCGGTGGCGGCCAGGCAGGGCAGGTGCCCGAGGAGCTCGAGCATGCCCAGCATGGAGTTCTGGATCAGCTCGTCGTCGTCCACCAGCAGGACCTCCAGGGACCCGCCGAAGGGCAGGGTGCGATAGGCCCCGGAGGGTTCGGCGGGCTGGGCTGGGCCGGCGCTGGCCGGGAAGCGCAGGAGGACGCAGGTGCCCTGGCCCGGCTCGCTCCGGAGCTCCATCTCGCCCTGGTGGGTCTTGACCGTGCTGTAGACGATGGACAGGCCCAGCCCCGTGCCCTTGCCCACCTCCTTGGTGGTGAAGAAGGGATCCAGGGCCCGGTCCATGACCTCCTTTTCCATGCCCATGCCTGTGTCCTGGACCTGCACCTCGACCCAGCGGCTGGGGAGGTTCCGGGTCCGCAGGGTGAGGGTGCCGTTCTCCGGCATGGCGTCCACGGCGTTCACGCAGAGGTTCATGAAGGCGTGGTTCAGGGCTCCCGCGTCGCCGCGGACCAGGTGCAGCGCCGGATCCAGGTCCATCTCGAGCCGGATCTTGGACAGGGTGGTGCGCTCGAGCAGCCGGACCTCCTCCCGCATGATGGCGTTGAGGTCCAGGTCCTGCTGCTCCTCCACGGCGTTCTGCCGCGCGAAGCTGAGCAGGCCCTTCAGCATGTTGCCGCCCCGCTCCGCGGCCTTGATGATGGTGCCGAAGGCGCGCTGGACCGGGCTTCCCGCCGGCTGGGACTCGATGTGGGCGGAGGCCAGTCCGAGGATCGCCCCCAGGACGTTGTTCATGTCGTGGGCCACGCCTCCGGCGAGGCTGCCGAGGCTCTCCAGCTTCTGGGCCTGGTGGAGCTGGGCCTGCAGGAACTGCTGCCGTTCCTCCGCCTCCCGGCGCTTGGTGACGTCGGTGATGATGCCGACCAGGGTGTGCAGGCTTCCGTCCGGGTTCTCCAGGCGACGCCCCGACAGGTGGCCCCAGAAGGTGCTCCCGTCGGCCCGGATGAACAGCCGCTCCACGGAGACGAGGTCGATCTCCCCGGTGATGATCATCCGCATCCGCGCATCGGCGATCCGCCTTTCGGACGGGTGCAGGTGCTCGGGGTAGGTGGTCCCGATCAGCTGCTCCAGGGGCATCCCGAACATCTCCGCCATGCGCCGGTTCGCGAAGGAGATCTCGCCCCGGTCGGACACCAGGATGATGCCGGCTTCGGAGGCCTCGAAGATGGTCCTGAGCTTGGCCTCGTTCTCCCGCAGCAGGGCCTCGGCCTGCTTGCGCTCGGTGATGTCGTGGATGATGGAGTACAGCACCCGGCGGTGGCCCGCCAGGACGCGGCTGGAGGAGACCTCCACCTCGCGGAGGGAGCCATCCGCCAGGCGGTGCTGGAATTCGAAGCGGGCCCCTTCGTCCTCCCGGATGGAGGCCATGATCCGCTGGAGCTCCCCCTCCGGCAGGATGTTGATGTCCGAGATGTGCAGCTCCAGCATCCGCTCCGGCGCGTAGCCGTAGAAGGCAGTGGCGGCGCGGTTGGCGTCGAGGATGCGGCCATCCTCGGGGTCGATCATCAGCATCACCGACGAGTTGTCGGTGAACTGGTGGCGATGGGCGGCCTCGCTCATCCGCAGGGCCTCCTCCGCCCGCCGGCGCTCCAGCTCTCCGGCCGCCCGGTCCGCCACCAGCTTCAGCAGCGCTTCGGCCAGTTCCGGCTCCTTCAGCGGGCGCCGGCCGATCAGGGCGATCAGGCCGATGGGCTTCCCGGTGTGGCCCCAGAGGGTCACCCCCAGGTAGCTCTCGGCCCTGAGGTCCCGGAGCACCTCATCCTTGGGGAAGGAGGCGGCCACCCCGGAGGGGAAGCAGCACACCGCCTTTCCCGCGAGCACGCCACAGGGCGTGTCCTTCAGGGCGTAGGAGACGTTGTCCTCGAAGCGGCCGTCACACCACATTGCGAGCGTCTTCGCCGTCAGGCCATCGCCTTCGAGGACATCGATGCAGACGAATTCCACGGCGAACTGCTCGGCCAGGAACCGGGCCAGGGACTGGAAGAAGTCCTCGCCCGGCCCAAGGGCGCCACTGGCCAGGAAGGCCAGCACCTCCTCGGTGCGGTGATGCCGGGTCAGGTCCGTGAAGGTGATGACGGGGTTCTCGCCAAGCCGGGCGCAGGCGGCCCGGACGAACCGCCAGGAGCCGTCCCGCTGCCGCATGGGGAGGTCCATGGGCGCCATGGGCCGGCTCCCGTCCCTGGGGGGCCGCAGCGCCTCCGCCCAGGCCCCCTGCAGCTGCTGGCGGGTGGCGGGGTCTGGAAGGAACGACTCCCACCATGCTCCGGCGTCCCGGAGATCCCCGCTCCCGTAGCCGAAGAGCTCCGTGAACGCCAGGTTGGGGCAGAGGGCCTCCTCCACGGGATCCCACGCCACCATGGCCAGGGGCAGGCTGTCCACCCATTGGCAGGCGGGGGGGACCTGAGGCGGCGGGAGTGGCGAGGTCATGCAGGGGCCCCGGGGGAGATTCCATCTATTCGGCTTGACCATCCCATCGCAGTAACCCGGTGCCGTCAACCGGGCCTAGCCGCTCCGGTCATCCCGGCTGTCTGGATCCACCTTCTTCAGGGATACTTGACCCCATGTCCCTCCTTGCCCGCCCCGCCGTCCGCTGGCCCGCCCTCCTCGGCCTCTGGGCCCTGGCGGGGGCGGTGGCCTGGATCGTGACGGTGCAGGTCTTCCTCCTGGTCCTGAACCCGTTCTGCCACCTGCAGCGGCCCGGGTTCTCGCACCTGGAGGTGGTGAGCGTGGACCGGAACGCGGACAGCCAGATCACGGACTTCGTGACGGCGAAGCAGGGCGAGGAGACGCGGGTGCTCACCGTCAGCAAGGCCGAGGCCGCCGAACTGCACCCGCACGACGAGGTGTGGATCCTGGACGCCTGGTACGCGGACAGCCTGCGCCCAACCCAGTTCCTGCTGACGCCCCAGCGCATCCTGCTGGAATACCCGCTGCTGCTCCTGCTGCCGGTGGCCCTGGGCCTCTGGCGCGTGCGCCGCGCCCGCCGGGAGGCCGAGGCCGCCCCGCCCCCGCCCGTGCGCCGCACCTTCACCGACGACTTCCACCTGCGCGCCCAGCGCTTCGCCAAGCCGGAGGCCGCCGATGCTGGCGCCGGGATGACTGAGACCAAGAACACCGATGGGGAACGATAGGACCTGATCGGCTTTCCTCCGGGGCCGGGCGATGTCCGCCCTGGTCGCCGCGAAGGGGCTCAGCCCTGCTTGTCGGGGGTTTCCGCCTTGGGCGGATCGGCCTTGGGAGCCTCGGCCTTCGGCGCCTCGGCGGGCTTCACAGGGGCCTTGGCCTTCGGGACTTCCACCGGGCGGGTGGCGGCCTGGTAGGTCTTCCAGGATTCCTCGGCCTTGCGGTGGATCTCCTCCGCCCGTTCGCGATGGACCTCCGCCTTCTTCTGCAGACCATCGGCCTGGCGCTTGGCCTGGTCGGCCTTCTTCAAAGCCTCGGCCTCGGCCCGCTTGTAGGCGGCCTGCCGGGTCTTCTCCTGGGCCGCGCGGCGCTTCTGCGCCCGGGCCTCGCCGGCAAGCCTGTCCGCCTGCGCCTCCCGCTTCTCCAGTTCCTCGGTGCGCCGGGCCGACTTGTCGGCTGCCTTCGCCTTCATCGGGGCGGGCCCACTGGGTTTCGGGGTCGGGTCGGGAGTCTGGGCTCCCAGGAACACGGGCAGGAACAGGGTGCAGGCCAGCAGCTTCATGGGAAACCTCGGGGTTGGGAATGGGAAGCCTCCATTCTGCACCCCCGCCGACCCGGATCGGAACCTTTGCACACCGTTTCCCAGCCCCGTCAACCGCAGCCACACTGAAGGCTCGCGCGAGGCATCCATGGACATCAAGCTCACCCCCGACACCGAGAAGCGCCTGGCCGGCCCCATCCAGCGCTTCGTAGCCGAGGAGTACGGCGAAAGCATCGGCGAGCTGGGCGCGGGCAACTTCCTGCGCTTCTGCCTGAAGGAGATCGGCCCCGCCATCTACAACCAGGCCATCAGCGATGCACAGGGCTGCCTGCAGGAGCGGGTGACGGACCTGGAGAACATCTGCTTCGCCGAGGAGACCAGCTACTGGGGGACCGCCGCGAAGAAAGGGATCCAGCGCAAGCCCGACCATCGGCGGTAGCATCCGGTACCCCCTCCACCCACGCACAGGCCCGCCATGCCCCACTGCATCCTTGAAGCCTCGGACAACCTCCTCGACCAGCCCGACTGGGGCAGCCTGCTGCGGGAGATCAACGGCACCCTGGTGGGCACGGGGCTGTTCACCGCGGCGGACATCAAGAGCCGGCTCCTGCGACACCCGGTCTTCGCCATCGGCGATGGCGCCGCGGACCAGGCCTTCGTCACCCTGAACGTGCAGATCCTGGGCGGCCGCCCGGACGAGGTGAAGGCCCAGCTCAGCGAGGCCCTGCTGCCCGTGCTGGCCAGGGCCTTCCCCCACACCTTCGCGAAGATGAGATGCAGCCTCACGGTGCAGATCACGGACATCCACCGGGCCAGCTACCGCCGCCAGATCAGCTACTAGCACCCCTCCAGGAGCCTTCATGGCCGAACCCATCACCGCCCGCCAGCTCACCATCCTCCAGGTGGTGGCCAAGCACCCGGACGTGGTGCGGGACCACCTGGTGAAGGCCGGGGCCACCGATGCGGACCTGGCCTACCTGGAGCGCCACGACCTCATCCGCGAGCGGGCCATCGGCCGCTACCGCGTGACCCACATGGGCCAGGAAGTGCTGAAGCGGAGCCTCTGAGCCGGCAAGGCCCCGGCGCCCTCGGGTCCATTTCGACCCACCCCGGGTGGTGCGGGGAAATGCGTCTGCCCCGGGGGCTTGTCCCGCCCCCGGAGCCCCGCCTGGGTCAAAACCACATCAATTAGATATTATGCATTATTTTTCCATGTCATTGATTGACTGGTCATTACGAATTTTGCATGCATTGGCGCGCTGATTGCCAGTGAAGGGGTCCGCCTCGGAGGGCCCATTCCGGTCTGTCGAGGCACCCCTTCCCCCAGCCTCCGATGCCTGGGCGGTCGGGCAGCTTGACGCATTGGAACCTCTGTCCGGAGTCACGCCATGAAAACCGTCGTCGAAGAACCCGTCCAGACCCGGAGTCGCAAGAAGCTGAAGTGGGAGACCGCCAAGGGCCACGGCGTGGTCCCCACCCATTTCGGCAAGGCCAAGCATCTGGATGCCAAGGCCCCCTCGGCCAAGGCCTTCCCGGGCGGGAAGGACCTCGTCATCGAGACCTTCAAGAATGCCGGCGACGCGCCGGCCACCACCACCATCAGCGACGGGGGCGGCAAGAAGCTCCGCAACGCCACCATCAACCTCATCTTCTGGGGCGATGCCTGGACCGCCAACCCCGCGCCGAACCCCTCGCTGGCCCAGGTGGTGAACGACGCGGCCAGCATCCTGGCGGGACCGTACCAGGCCCGCATCTCCCAGTACGGCGCCACGCCGGCCAGGCTGGGCGGCATCTTCGTGTCCGTCCCCGGCAACAACCCGCCCACGAACTACCAGACCTCGGACGTGGCAAACCTCATCACGGGGGCCATCGGCGGCGGCGCGCTGCCCGAACCGGACGAGGAGACCAACGACGTCCTCCACTGCGTCTTCATGCCGCCGGGCACCAACGCCCCACCCAACCTCGGGGGCCTGCACACCTATGCGAACTGGACGGAGATCAGCCTCATCCCCTTCGACATCGACATCAACGACCGCACGCACATCGCCTGGGTGGCCTTCGGCAACCGGGGCTTCATCTCCTCGGTGTTCTCGCACGAGGTGGTCGAGGCCCTCAGCGATCCCGAAGGGAACGGCGTCCAGGTGAATCCGACGAATGCAAACGCCTGGAACGAGATCGGCGACGTCTGCCAGTCCACGGGCCTGGTCAATGGCGTCACGGTGCAGTCCTACTGGTCCCAGAGCGACCGGGCCTGCGTGATTCCGGTGAACCTCGCCCTGGAGATGCAGATCAGCTTCATCCACAAGACGCCGCGGGATGACGCCTTCCATCCCATCCGGGCCGTGGGCGGCATGAACCTCACCCAGAACATCCCGTTCCGGATGACGCAGAAGGAGTGCATCGCCTCCATCGACCGGGGCAACAAGTTCTTCGTGGTCGGGGCCGACGGCAGCCGTGCCGAGGTGAAGGTCTTCGTCCACTTCCCGCCCTGGAACCGGCAGGGCATCCGCTACATCGCCACCGTCGCCGACAACTCGAAGGCGGACAACCTGCTGTCGCTGCCCGAGGGCTGAGCCCCGCGGGCCTCCCTGCCTCCACTACCTGCCACGCATCCATCAGGAGCACCCATGGCCGCCCATCCCCAGAAAGACCCCGCGCCACCGCCCCCCGAAGCCGGGGAGGAATCCGAGCGCTGCAGCGTCCGGCTGCCGAAGCCGGACCCCTGCTGCATCAGCCCCTGCGAACCCCCCTGGCTGAAGGACGAGCAGTGCCTGCGCTGGTACGAAACCAAGTACTTCCGGGTCCCCCTCGGCAAGGACCGCGGAAACGTCGGCGCCTTCGTCAACCTGCTGAGGGAGTACATCGAATTCCGGATCACCTACGAGCACTGCCTGTGCCTCGTCGGCAAGCAGCACGGGCCGCTGCTCTACACGGTCACGCTGCTGCCCAAGGAGAAGGTGACGCTCTACCATAGCGACCGCTACCGCCGCATCTCCAGCGAGCAGGACCGCTACGCGGTGCAGTCCACCTTCATGCAGTTCCTGTCCGTGGTGCACGAGGCGAGGACCACCAACACGATGAACCTGCTGAACGACAGGCTGGCGAGCGTGAAGGGGAGTACCTCCGTCTCCGCCGGTGGCGGGCTCGCCGGCCTGCTGGGGCTTCCCAGCGGCAACGCCTCGGTGCAGACCAGCGTGACGGACCACACCGTCCTGCAGGTGGGGGCCGTGTCGGACCAGTTCAACCAGTCCGTGGCCCAGGCCTCGCAGCTCACGCACGCCGAGCGCTCGGTGGTGGTCAGCACCTACGAGGACAAGGAGACCGCCGACATCACCGCCCGCACCATCCAGAACGACAACGACTGCCGGGCGGTCACCTACTTTGTCAGGAAGGTGGTCGAGCTCTACACCATCCGCACGACGGTGGTGGACATCTCGTACCACATCGTGGCACCGAATTTCCCGGCGGATTGGCACTCCCTCGACGACGTGGCCGGGCTCCCCGCTTCGGTCCAGGACGAGATCAAGCAGGTGCTCAAGCTCCTGCCCAAGCTCGGCGCCGAAGTCGAGAAACCGAAACCCATCTCGCTGCCCACGGATGGCACGGTCTACGATCCCGAGCTGGCCCACTGCTGCTCCTGCGAACCGGAACGCGAAGCCGCCATGCGGATCTCGCTGGAAAAGCAGAAGGCGGAAGCCCGCAAGGCCTGCCTGGAGTCCCAGCTGCTGGAAGTCGAGCTGGAGCGGCGGCGCCTGCTGCTGGCGAAGGGGGATCTCGCCCCCTTCGAGCCGCCACCGGTGGAATGCTGCGAGTGAGCCCGCCCATCCGGTAGGGACTCCCGCCCGCCCGACCCCCTCCACTCACCAGGCGATGGTTGGCCTGATGAGGGAGGGGGTTCTATGATCAGGGCCCGCCCCGGAGTATCCATGTCCCTGCTGACCCGCGCCGAAGCCACCCGCTACGAGGAGACCAGCCGCCACGCGGACGTGATGGCCTTCATCGCCGGTCTCCAGGCCAAGGGCGACAAGCGCCTGCATGTCACCACCTTCGGCGTGAGCCCCCAGGGCCGCGAGCTGCCCCTGCTGGTGCTGTCGGATCATGGCGTCAAGACGCCGGAGGAGGCCCGCAGCCTGGGCCGCCCCGTGGTGCTGGTCATCAGCGGCATCCACGCCGGCGAGGTGGAGGGCAAGGAGGGCTGCCTGATGCTGGTGCGCGACCTGCTGGAGGGCCGGCCCGGGCTCGATGCCGGCGCCCTCCTCGCGGACCTGACGCTGGTGGTGGTGCCCCTGTTCAATCCCGACGGCAATGATGCCATCGATCCCGGCAACCGGCGCCTGCACCTGCCCAAGCTCACGGGTCAGCTGGGCCCCGACAGCGGCGTGGGCACCCGCGTGAACGCCGCCAAGATCAACCTGAACCGCGACTACCTCCGCATGCAGGGCGAGGAGATGCGTCTGCTGCAGACCCGCGTGTGCCAGCCCTGGGCGCCGGACCTCACCATCGACAACCACGCCACCAACGGCTCGGTGCACCGCTTCTCCATGACCTACGACATCCCCCACACGGTGGAGAGCGGCCGGGGCGAGCCCATCGAGTACATGCGCCAGCGCCTGCTGCCGCCGGTCACCGCGGCCCTGAAGCGCAACCACGGCCTGGACGCGGGCTGGTACGGCAACTTCGTGGAGGACGAGCGGGCCATGGACGCGGACGTGGACGCCCAGCCGGGCGCGCCAGTGCGCGAGGGCTGGATGACCTACCCACACCACCCCCGCTTCGGCAGCAACTACCGGGGCCTCACCAGCCGCATGGACCTGCTGCTGGAGTGCTACTCGTACATCAGCTTCGCCGAGCGCGTCCGCACGGCCTACGCCTTCATGCTGGAGACGCTCAAATACGTGGCGGCCCACCGGGACGAGGTGGTGCAGACCGTGGCGGCGAGCCGGACGCCCCGGGAGCGCATCGCCATCCGCTACGGCCTGGAGCGCTTCGCCGCGCCCGTCGAGATCCTCACGCGCACGCCGCGCACGCTGGAAGGAGCGCCCACGAGCGTGACCCTGCCGTACCTGGGCCGCTTCGTGGGCAGCACCGTGGTGGAGCGCCCCGAGGCCTACCTGGTGCCCGCGCCCATGGCCGCCCACCTGCGTCGGCACGGCCTCAGCCTCCAGGAGGCCGTGGGCACCTTCGACGTGGAGGTCCCCGTCACCGAGGGCCTGGGCTCCGAGGGGGGCCGCGCCATCCTGGAGGCCGCCGCCGTGGGCGAGGTTTCGGTGTCCTGGCGCCGGGGCCCCCGGGCCGTGCCGCCGGGCTGGGCCCTGGTGCCCACCGAGCAGCCCCTCGGCGCCATCGCCGTCTACCTCTGCGAGCCCGAGAGCGATGACGGCGCCGTGGAGAACGGCCTGCTGCCGGTCCCGGCCCTGGGCGAAGAGTTGGCCCTCTGGCGGGTGCCGGCCCTGGGCTGAGTGCCTCGAAGGAAAAGCGTGGAACCGCGAATGACGCGAATGGGCGCGAAGAAAGGGCTTTCGGCTGGATGCCCGCTGGCTCCGCACCCCTCTCTTTCGTTTCCCTTCGCGACCTGTCCCGTGCTTTCACCGATCCGTGAAAGCCGTTCGCCGGTTCCCACCTGAACCGCTCCGGGCTGCCCCGTAGCCTGGGACAGTTCCGGAGGTCCCATGTCCCTGCTGCCCGCATCCCACCCAGGCTTCTTCGAGGCGCTGGCCCAGCGCCGGACCTACACCACCCTGCTCTACCTGCTGCTGTCCATGGCCACGGGCATCCTGGCCTTCACCTACACGGTGACGGGTCTCTCCCTGAGCCTGGGCCTGGCCATCCTCATCATCGGCATCCCCGTGGCGCTGACCTTTCTCGTGGGCGCCCGCCTGCTCTCCGTGGGCGAGGTGCACCTGCTGAAGGTGCTGGTGGGCGGAGAGGGCTCGGCAGGCCCCGCCCTGCTGCCCGGCGGGGAGGGATTCCTGGGCCGGCTGAAGCGCCTGCTGAAGGATCGCCGCACCTGGACCAGCCTCCTCTACCTGCTGCTCCTGATGCCCCTGGGCATCGCCTACTTCACCACGCTGGTCAGCCTGCTCTCCGTGGGCCTGGGCCTGCTCGCGGTACCCGCAGCGCGGCTCTTCCAGGCCACCGGGACCCTCAGCCTCGACCTGGGCGGCACGGGCTGGGCCCTGGCCCACCCGAACCTGACGGCCCTGCTCTGCGGCCTGACGGGCCTGGCCCTCATCCCCCTCACCTTCCACCTGGCGCTGCTGCTGGGCCGCTTCCAGGTCTGGCTGGCCAAGCACCTGCTGGTGAACGCCTAGCCTCTCACCCACATCTGAAAGGACACCGCATGACCACAGACACCACCCAGGACCGCACCCGCACCGAGGAATTCAAGCTCGAAGGCGGCAAGGTGCTCGACAAGATCAAGGACCTCATCCACCAGGGGAACATCCGCCGGATCATCCTGAAGAACGAGGCGGGGAAGACGCTCATCGAGATCCCGCTCACCCTGGGCCTGGTGGGGGCGGCCCTCCTGCCCGTCTTCGCCGCCGTGGGTGCCCTGGCCGCGGTCGTCACGCGCATGGTGATCGTGGTGGAGAAAACCGATGGCGACTGAGATGGCATCTCAGCATTCATGACCTTCGAATCTTCTTGACACTCCCGGGAGCCAATGGAAGCATGGCTCGCCAATCACTGGCTGACCTGGAGGTCGTTATGAAAAAAACAACGCTCGCCCTCGCGCTGCTCCTGGGGGCGCCCCTGGCGGCCCAGTCTTTTGAAGTGGGTCTCTTCGTTGGCCAGCAGCAGTATCCCTCTCCCCATATGGAGGTTTCCCCTGGGGTGACCGGACAGCTCAACCTCGACAACAAGACGGTCTATGCCGCGCGCTTCGGCTATTCCGTCGTGGATGTCGGTCCCGCCCTGTTTCAGATCACGGCTGGATACCAGCCGGAATCCAAGGCGACCGTGAAGGCAACCCTGGGTGGCGCACCCTCTGGCATCCCCGCCGAACTCAAGCAGAGCCACTGGTCCGTCGGAGCCATGTTCAATTTCAAGGCGGTGGTGGCGGTGGGCGCAGGGCTGGAATACCGCGCCGAGAAGCTCGATCTGGAGGGTGAGAGGACCACCTACAACCGCCCCTGGATCCGCGCCAACATCGGCTACGCCATCCCCTCCCCCCTGGTGAAGCCGTTCTTCGGCCTTGAGGTGGCCTTCCCCCTCACCAGCACCAGCAACAAGTTCGACTCCATGGAGAATGTGCTGAAGTCCATGGCCCCCAAGAACCAGATCGGCATCTACGCCGGCATCCGCTTCTGATCCAACGCCATCACGGGTGGGTGCGACACCTCGTCGCACCCACCCGTGATCCATGCCGCTTGCGGGCCCCGCAGGCTTCGATGGACCATGGGCCATGCTCGAACACTGGCTGAACCATCCCCACGCCGCGCCCTGGCTGGTGGTGATGTGGATCGCGGGGCTGCTGGGTTCCCTGGGGCACTGCGCGGGCATGTGCGGCCCCATCGTGGCGGCCTTCGGGTTGTCGCAGGCCAAGCACGGCGGCCGCACCTGGACGCGGCACCTGCGCTTCCAGCTGGGCCGCATCAGCACCTACGCCATCCTCGGCGGCCTCATCGGCTTCCTGGGCGGCTTCGCCCGGCTGCAGACCGTGCAGGACATGCATGCCTGCTGCAAGCCCGAAGGCGCGGCCCTCATCGCCGCGCAAGCCTGGCCCTGGCAGATCTGGGTGAAGCTGGCCGTGGGCGTGCTCATGGTGCTCATGGGCCTGACCATGGCCCTGGGCGGGCGGGCGGATTCGCTCATGGAGTTCAGGCTGCCGGCGCCGCTGCAGAAGCTCATGGGCAAGGGCCTCGCCCTGGGCAGCCTGCCCTATGCCCTCGGAATGCTGTGGGGGCTCATCCCCTGCGGCCTCGTCTACATGATGCTGCTGCGCACCCTGGACGGCGGCGACTGGAAGATGGGCGCTGCGGGCATGGCCGCCTTCGGCCTGGGTAACGCGCCCCTGCTGCTGGGCCTGGGCCTGGCCAGCACCCGCCTCAGCCAGGCCTGGAAGGCCGTGCTGCTGCGCGTGGGCGGCGTCCTGGTGGCCGCCATGGGCGGGTACATCCTCTGGCAGGCCGTGATGCTGCTGCGGATCCAGGGGCAGGGCTAGATCCAGTTGCATCGGAAAAAGAGGACCACAGAGGATTGAGAGAAACCCTTCTCCCCTTCCAGCAGGACGCCATGCGAGGTATTCAAGAGCAACAGCTGGAACCGCGAATGGCGCGAATGAGCGCGAATGCAGCGATCACCCATCCCTGTTTTCATTCGCGCGCCCGAAGGGCGATTCGCGGAATTCGCGGTTCAGGAACTCCCGTGTCGTGTGGGCAACCCCCTTTCAGACCGCCCGCCGGACCGCCACCAGCGTGAGATCGTCCCCGCGGGGCGAGCCGTCCAGGAAGCGGTCCAGCTCGGCCCGGCAGGAGGCCAGCAGCTCGGGCAGCGGCAGCGCGGCGCCCTTGCGGAGGGCGGCGGCGGCGCGGCCGATGCCGAACTCCCGGTCCCCCCTGGCCCCCTCGGTCCAGCCATCCGTGTAGAGCAGGAGGGTCTGGCCCGGCTGGAGCTTCAGGTCCCGCTCGGTGTAGACGGAATCACAGAAGAGGCCCAGGGGCAGGCCGCCGCCCTCGATGGGCCGCACTCCGCGGCCATCCGCCAGCAGGGGCCGGGGGTGGCCCGCATTGGCGATGGAGAAGCTGCCGTCGCAGCCCAGGCGGAGCGCCGCCAGGGTGGCGTAGCTCACCGAGGAGGTGGCCTCCGCGAAGAGTTCGTTGGCCCGCTTGAACAGGTCCGGCAGGGACTGCCCCGCGGGCACCAGGGCCCGGAAGAGGGCGTGCAGGTGGGACTGCAGCAGGGCCGCCGCCACGCCCTTGCCCGACACGTCGCCCAGCACCAGGTGGAGCGGCGCCCCGGGCGCGCTGGGCGGGATGAGGTCCACGTGGTCGCCGGACACCACGCCCCGGGGCTCCCAGTGGTAGGCCACGTCCCAGCCATCCTGGGCCACGTGGGTCGGCGGCAGCAGGGTGCGCTGCACCTTGCCCGCGGACTGCAGGTCCCGTTCGAGGGCCCGGCGATCCGCCTCGGACAGGCACTCCAGGCACACCGTCAGCAGGGGATCTTCCGCCAGGCGCGAGGGGGACATGGGGTCGTGGCAGACGGCGCAGATGCCCCAGGTGCCCACCTCGATGGCGCCGATGGCCGCGTCCACCTGGCGCATGAGGTCCACCCAGCGCCGCTCCTTCCGGGCGGAAGTCAGCCCGGCCAGGTGGTTCCGGCGGGTGATGAGCCGTTCGAGGGTGCGGGTCTCCAGGGGCGTCATGGCCGCCCCCCGGCCGCGGCCTCGGCCTGCTTGCGCAGCAGGGCGATCTGCCCGGCGTGGTAGGCGTTGTGCTGCAGGGTGCCCTGCAGGAGCCCGCGGATGGTGGTGTCGGAACCGGACCTGGCCTCGTCGAGGCGGCCCTCCTCCAGTTCGAGGATCGCGGCCCGGAGCCCGCCGTAGGCGTCCTCCAGGGCGGCGCAGGCCCCCTGCCAGGCAGCCTCGGAGCCCAGGTCCGCGGGGCTCCAGTCCGAACCGGGCTCGCCGGGGAGGCGGGGAGTGCCCGCGAGCTGCCGCCGGGTGTCCTCCAGCCAGTAGGTCAGGTGCCCCACGAGATCGGCGATGGAATGGGAGGTGGGCTCTGGGCGCCACCGGGCCTGCTCGGCGCTGAGGTCCGCCAGCAGCTCCATCACGGCGGGGCCGTGCCAGGCGCCGCCGCGGAAGCCGCGCTCCAGCTGATCCGCCAGACGGGTGGGGGCGAGGTCTTGGGTCTGGGCCATGAATAACCTCCTTGATGACGAATGGAGGTTAAATATGAGGCGAATTTCTAACCTGTCAACCCATTCATACAAGTTATAATTGACCCGTGGACGATGTCGCTTCCCTGCCTGGCCAGGGCCCCTTCGAGCTCTCCGGGGGGGACCTCTGCCTGGACTTCGCCAACACCTGGGGGGACCGGGGACGCCCTGAAAGCGACGACCTGCGGACCTACCCCCGGCTTCTGGCCTTTGCCCGCCAGACCGGCCTGCTGGAGGCCGCCCAGGCCAATGGGCTGGCCGCCCGGTCCCTGGCCGAGCCCGCCGCGGCCCAGGCGGCGCTCCAGGCGGCCCTGGACCTGCGCGAGGCCCTGTACGGCATCTTCTCGGCCCGGGCCCACGACCGGGAGATTCCGCCCGGTGACCTGGCCTGCCTCAACGAGGCCCTGGGCGAGGCCCTTCCCAACCTCCACCTCGGCCTCGAGGGAACCGCGCTGGCCTGGCACTGGCGGCGGGACGGGACCGCACTCACCGCGCCCCTCTGGCCCATCGCCCGGGCCGCGGCGGATCTGCTCACGGCGAAGGCCGCCGCTCCCGTGCGGGAGTGCGGCGGCGCCCAGTGCACCTGGCTGTTCCTCGACCACAGCCGCGGCCGCTCGCGGCGCTGGTGCTCCATGGCCAGCTGCGGCAACCGCGCCAAGGCCCGGCGCCACTATCACCGCAGCCGGCAGGGAGACTAGGCGCGATCCCGTCCCAGGCGCATGGAATTGCCGATGACCGAGAGGCTGGACAGCACCATGGCGCCGGCGGCGAGGATGGGGTTGAGCACGCCGGTCATGGCCAGCGAAATGCCCGCGGTGTTGTAGACAAAGGCCCAGAAGAGGTTCTGTTTGAGCACCCGCAGGGTGAGGGTGGCCAAGCGGAACACTTTGGTGATGCGGGTGAGCGAATCGCGCATGAGCACCACTGGCGCCGCATGCATGGCCAGGTCCGCCCCCGAACCCATGGCGATGCCCAGGTCGGCGGCGGCCAGGGCCGGGGCATCGTTGATGCCGTCGCCCACCATGGCCACCACCTTGCCCTGGGCCTGGAAGCGCCGCACGGCCTCGGCTTTCTCCGAGGGCGACACCTCCCCCAGGAAATCGTCCACGCCCACGGCCATGGCGATGCGCTCCGTGGTGGTCCGGGCATCGCCAGAGAGCAGGACCACGCGCACACCGCGGGCCCGCAGCTCGGCGATGACGGCCGCCGCCTCGGCCCGGGGCCGGTCCCCGAAGGCCAGGGCACCGGTACTGAGGCCATCCACCGCCGCGAAGGCCACGGTGAGGCCCTCGGCTTCCCAGGCGCTGGCCCGGGCTTCGAGGTCGGCCGAGAGGGCGAGACCCTCCTCGGCCAGCAGCCTGCGGTTGCCCACGACCACCCGCTTGCCTGCCACCGTGCCCAGCAAACCCCGGCCTGCCCTCACCTCGATGCCGGAGGCATCGAGCCGACCGATCCCCAGGTCGGCGGCATGGCGCCCCACCGCGTGGGCCAGGGGATGCTCGGAATAGGATTCCAGGGCCGCCACGAGGTCCAGCCCTTCCAGCTCGGCATGGCGCACCCGGAAGTCGCCCTCGGTCACGGTGCCGGTCTTGTCGAGGATGAGCAGGTCCACCTTGCGGAAGGTCTCCAGCACCCGCACGTCGCGGATGATGATGCCCTGGCGGGAGGCCGCGCCGATGGCGGCGGTGGTGGCCAGGGGGGTGGCGATGCCCAGGGCGCAGGGGCAGGCGATGACGAGCACTGCGATGCCCCGCAGCATGGCCTCGGTGCCGGTCAGCCCGCGGCTGAGGCACACCAGCACCGTGAGCGCGGCCAGGGCCAGCACCACGGGGATGAACAGCCGGGAGACGCGGTCCACCATCCGTTCGAGGGGGCTCTTGCCCGCCAGGGCCGCCTGCACGGACTTCACGATCTGGGCCAGGGTGGAATCCTCACCGCAGCGCGTGACCCGGATCTCCAGCACGCCCGCCGTGTTGAGGCTGCCGCAGATCACGGCGTCGCCCATGGCCTTGGCCTGGGGATCCGACTCACCCGTGACCACGGACTCGTCCACCGCGGACTGGCCTTCCACCACCACGCCGTCGGCGGGGATGCGCTCGCCGGGCTTCACCAGGATCAGGGCGTCGGCCTCCAGGGCCTCGATGGCCACGAAGCGCTCCTGCCCGTCGATGCGCAGGCGGGCCTTCCTGGGCAGCAGGCGGTGGAGCATGGCGATGGCCCGGGCGCTGCGGTCCTTGGCGTTGCGCTCCAGGGCCTTGCCCGTGAGCACCAGGGTCACGATGGCGCAGGCCGTGTCGAAGTAGAAGTGCCTCCCCCCCAGGACCGCCTGGGCCGAGCTGTAGGCGAAGGCCGCCAGCACGCCCGTGGAGATGAGGGCCTCCATGCGCAGGTGGCCGGACTTCACGCCGTACCAGGCGATGCGGTGGATGGGCCAGGCCGAGTAGAGCACCACGGGCAGGGTGAGGGCCATGAGGATGAAGGGCACGGCCCGCTGGGCCCAGCCGGCGATGCCCTCGAAGTAGCTGGCGTAGATGACGAGGCTGAAGAGCATCACGTTCATCCACAGGCCCCCGGCGATGCCCAGGCGCAGCAGCATGTCCTGCCACTCGCGGCGATCGCCCTCCTGCTCGGTGCCGAACTCCGCGGCCTTGTAGCCCAGAGACTTCACGCGGTCCGGAACGACGCCGGGCGGCACCAGCTGGGGACAGTAGGTGACCTTGAGGAGGTCCGAGGTGAACAGCACCTCGGCGGATACCACGCCCCGTTCCCGGCGCAGGGCATGCTCCACCACCCAGCCGCAGGCCGCGCACCACATGCCCGAGAGCTGGTAGAGGGCCTCCCGGGTCTCGACCCCTTCAGGCACGGCCGGGGTCGCGGCCTCCCCGCCCTGCCCCAGCAGGCCCAGGCGCAGGCTCTCCTGGTAGAGGTCGGTGCTGCGGAGATCCACGCCCGCATCCATGGCGCCGCTCTCCAGCAGGATGGCGTAGACGTTGAGGCAGCCGGTGCAGCAGAAGCGCTTCTCCTGGCTCCGGAAGACCTGGACCTGGGGCTTCTTCGTGGCGGCCGCGCCGCACAGATCGCAGGTGGCGCCTGGGCTCATGAACGATGCGTCGGCTGGGGCCGCCCCTGGTCGTCGAGCATGATGGGGTTGGCCTGGCGCGTGATGCGGTAAGCCACGACGAGGATGGTGATGAAGAGCAGGCTGATGAGGCCGAACATCACCAGGTACGAGCCGCCGCCTTTCTTGGGTTCAGTCATGGTTCACTTCCTTTTCAGCGGCGTGATGAAGGTGAGCTCCTCGGCGTCCGCCTTCCGCGCCGCGTCGGCCTGGGCCAGGATGCGGATGTGGTGGACGTCCTGCCCATCCTGAACAAAAGGCGCCCGCAGTTCCACCGTTCGCTCGAAGGTCTCGCCCGGCTGCAGCGCCACCGGGTTGGCCGGCAGGGCGAGGTCCGCACCGGCCAGCCCCTCCACCCAGAGGCGGACCTGGGTGGCCTTGCCGGTGCGATTGGCGAGTTTGAGGCGGATCAGGTTCGCGATGCGGCCATCCTCCAGGACCTTGAACATGGTGGACCGGTCCGGGTTGATCTCCACCAGCACAGGGCGGCGCAGGGACAGGGCCATGGCGAGGCCCCCCAGATAGAAGGTCATGATGAGGAGGATCACCACCCGCTTGGCATCCCGGAAGCCCCAGCGCTTGTACCAGGGCTCCTGTGCGGCGATCGCCTTCGGCGTCTCGCCCCAGGCGTAGTGGATGAGGCCCGGCTTGCCGAGCTTGCGCAGCACGTCCTCGCAGGCATCGATGCAGTCGCCGCAGTGGACGCACTCGATCTGGTAGGGCGATTCGCGGATGTCGATGCCCATCTCACAGACCCGGACGCACTTCTTGCACTCGATGCAGTCCTTGGCCTCGTCAATGCCGTCCTGATAGCTCACCAGCAGCGTGTGCTTGTCCTGGAGCATGCCCTGGATGTAGCCGTAGGGGCAGACGGTGGTGCAGAACTTCTGCCGCACCAGGGTGAAGTCCAGGAAGGTGATCAGGGTGACCGTGGCGCCGGTGATGCCGCCCACCGTCACGAGGTCGAAGTGCATGAGGCGCCCCAGCAGGTCCCGGGGTTCCACGAAGTACGAGGTGAACACGAAGGCCAGGAAGACCGAGGCCAGGGCCAGCACTCCGTAGAACAGCCCCCGTTCCAGCGCTTTTTTCGACGCAGCGCTGGCGCTTTTCAGCCAGCGCTGCGCAGAGCGCTTGCCCCAGCGCTCCACGTCCTGGCTCCACTCGCTGAAGATCATCTGGGGGCAGGCGTAGCTGCAGTAGATGCGGCCGTGGATGATGGCCGAGGCCGCGATGACGAACATCAGGAGCATCATCGCGAAGAAGATGATGGCGAACTCGCTGATCCACAGCTCGAAGCCCGCGAAGTAGAACCGCTGCCGCGGGATGTCGAAGCGCATCAGATTGGTGAAGGGCGCCGCCACGAAGGCCAGGAAGAAGGCCAGGTGGAACCGCTTCCGGATGGGCCGGTACACGGTCTCCTGCGGCGGCAGGGGCGGCAGCCGCTCGATTTTCGGCTTGGGGGAAGCCTCGGTCTGTATGCTCATTCAGTTATTATACAGGATCTTCGGATTGGGCGACGGGATCGACACGCATTCCGTGCTGTGGTCGAAGCGCTTCATCAGGATGGCGTGGGTGGGGCAGCGGGATGCGCACATGGCGCACCGGATGCAGGTGCTCTCGTCCTTCAGCATGACCCCGCCCAGCTCATCCTTGTCCTGGGGGCTCATGGCCTGGTACTCGGCCAGGCTGATCTCGGCGCCGGCCGCCACCAGCCGTTCGTGGGCGTCGTAGTCGGTCAGGGTGCTGATGCCCACCAGCTTGATGAGGTCCTCGGGGCACACGTCCACGCAGCCGTTGCAGGCGATGCAGTGGTCCGTCTCGAAGACCGTGTTGACGTTGCAGCGCAGGCAGCGCGAGCCCTGGCGGCGGGCCATCTCCTCGGGGAAGCTCAGCTCGACGATCTCCACCGAGGTGGCGCGGATCTCGCTCTCCAGGACCGGCGCATTGCAGCGCTCCTCGCGGTGCCAGCCCTCGGCCATGGTGTAGGCGGCGGGCAGCCAGCGCTTGCGCACCACCACGTCCGTGCGGGTGCCCCGCAGGAAGTCGTGCATGGACCGGGCCGCGGTGTGGGCCGAGGCGATGGCGTCGATGAAGAGCCGGGCGCCATGGGCCACGTCCCCGCAGGCGAAGATGTCCGGGGCCGTGGTCTGGTAGGTGGCGGGATCCACCTTCACGAGGCCGCGGTTGGTCTCGACACCATCCTCGGGCTTGAGGAAGCTGAGGTCGGAGGTCTGGCCGATGGCGAAGACCACGGAATCCGCATGGATGTCGCTGAGGTCCGCCTCGTCGAACTTCGGGTTGAAGCGGCGCTCTTCGTCGAACACCGAGAGGCACTTCACCACCCGGAGGCCCTTGCACTTGCCGTTCTCGACGATGATCTCCTTGGGGCCCACGCGGTTGTGGAGGCGGATGCCCTCCTCCTCGCCTTCGTGGATCTCCACCTTGTCCGCGGGCATCTCCTCCAGGGACTCGAGGCAGACCACGTGGATCTCCTTGTCGCCGCTCATGCGCAGCGCCGACCGCGCCACGTCGTAGGCCACCTTCTCGCCGTGGCCCATCTCCTGGAGGGCGTCCTCCTGATTCAGCGCCTCGAAGGGGCGCAGGGCGGAGCGCGCCACGTCATAGGCCACGTTGCCGCCGCCCACCACCACCACGCGCCGGCCCAGGGGCAGCGGCTTGCCTTCGTTGAAGGCCTTGAGGAACTCCATGCCGTCGTAGACGCCCTCGGCCTCGCCGCCAGGTAGCGAGAGCTTGCGGCCGTTGGGCAGGCCCACGCCCAGGAAGATGGCCTTGTAGCCCTGGGCCCGCAGGTCCGCGATGCTGAAGTCGCGGCCCAGCTTCATGTTGCATTTCAGGTCGACGCCCAGGGACACGATGGCGTTGATCTCGTGGCGCACCAGCTCGCGGGGGAGCCGGAAGACCGGCACGCCGGCGGTGAGCATGCCGCCCGGTTCGGCGTTGGCCTCGAAGACCGTGACCTTGTAGCCGATCTGGACCAGGTCGTGGGCCACGGTCATGCCAGCCACGCCGCCGCCGATGACGGCCACCTTCTCGTAGTCGCCCCGGTTGGGGGGCAGCATCTTCTGGTTGGCACCGTCCCGGTAGGCGGTGTAGTCACCGGTCTCGGGCCCGAACTTGTCCGTGACGAACCGCTTGAGGGCGCGGATCGCCACGGGCTCGTCCAGGGAGCCGCGGCGGCAGTTGGCTTCACAGGGTGCGCCGCAGACCCGTCCGCAGATGGACGCGAAGGGGTTGGTGGCGCGGGCGATCGCGTAGGCCTGCTCGTATCGCCCTTCGGCGATGGCCGTCACGTACCCGCACGCGTCCGTGTGCACCGGACAGGCGTGCTGGCACTTGACCATCTCGACCCAGTACTGCGAGTCGTCGGGAACCCTGAACTGCCAGCTGGCGTTATCCACAGCTTTAATCCTCGTGGGGCTTGCGGAAGGCGAAGATCGCGACGATGGCCACGTAGATCAGGACCATGGCAGCGATGCCGTACATCAGCACCGGGTTGGTCTTGGTGGCGGCATTGAACTGCTGGACCAGGGGCCCCCGGGTGGCGTGGCCCACATCTCCGTACATCTGGAAGATCAGGTAGCCAACTCCGCCCAGGCCGATGACCGGAATCGCCAGCTTTAAGAAGCCCGGGGCATCCGTGCCCTTGCGTTCCGTCATCCAGCCGTCGGCATATTCCTTCAGTTCCTCGTGGCCTTTCTTGTCCTCGGTCATGGCGTCCTCCTGGGGGTCTCATCCTCATCGAACATCTGGAACTTGGCTTCCTCGCCCTTCTCGCCCCAGTACCCATCCCGCCGCGACTTGAAGAAGAAATAGACGGCCAGGAAGAACATCAGGGCGAAGAACAGGTAGGCGAAGTAGACGCTGGGGTAGGTGTAGTCCGTGGGGGCCATGACCTACTTCTCGTAGTCGTTGGCCGGACGCCAGTCCTTGCCGCGGCCGAGGTTCTGAAGGTAGGCGACCAGGGCCTTGAATTCCTCGGGGTTGTTCACGATCCAGGGGTAGGGCGGCATGATGGAGCCCTTCACGAGGTCGCGGGGATTGCGGAAGTGGGTGCGGTGCCACTGCTCGTCGTACTTGCCGCCGATGCGGGCGAGATCGGGGCCCGTGCGCTTGGTGCCGAACATGTGGGGATCGTCGTAGACGAACTCGTCCGGCGTGGAGATGGGGGCGTCGACGCCGCGCCAGCCGTAGCGCTTGGTGTCGGCCAGGAGGGTGCGGATCTGCTGGGTGTGGCAGTACCAGCAGCCTTCGCGGACGTAGATGGCCCGGCCCTTCTTCTGCAGGTCGGTGAGGGGGACCACCTTGCCGGTGATGCCCTTGGCGGGGTCGTGGTTCTCGAAGGGCTTGGCCCAGGTGGTGTCCACCAGGGGCGGCACCACGGTGGTCAGGATGCCCCCGATGAAGAACAGCACGAGGGAAATTCCGATGGCCCAAAGGGCGTTGTTGTCAGCTTTTTTGAACATGGTCGCTCTCCTTTCCGCGGCCTAAACGGCCGCCTCCTGCTGGTCGCCCAGGGCGGTGGCCAAGATGTTGTAGGCGAACATCACGATGCCGATGAACATCAGGATTCCCGACACGAACCGGACGATCCAGATGGGCTTCAGGGCGATGACGGTGTCGATGAAGGGGATGCTCCAGTTGTTCCACTGCCAGCCCTGCCAGAAGCCGCCCAGCCAGAGGGTGGTGAAGAAGCCCAGGCCGCCGATCATCAGCATCCAGTAGCTCCAGTTGGCCAGGGACTGCGAGTGCAGGGGCTTGCCCCAGAGCTTGGGCACCGTGAAGTAGGTGCCGGCGATGGCGAAGAAGCTGAAGCAGCCCAGCACCGCCATGTGAGCGTGGCCCGGAATCCAGTCGGTCTTGGACACGATGGCGTTCACGGTGCGCAGGCTGTGCATGGGGCCCTGGAAGCAGGTCAGCAGATAGAAGACCACGCCCGACATGAGGAACTTGAGGGGCACGCTCTCGCGGAGCTGGTGCCACTGGCCCTTCATGGTGGCGAAGAGGTTGTAGACCACGGCCCACACGGGGATGAGCAGCATCACCGAGAAGGCGATGGCGATGGTCTGCAGCCACTGGGAGATGGGCCCGTGGATCATGTGGTGGGCGCCGGTCCAGACGTAGACGAAGGCCAGGGACCAGAAGCCGACCATGGACAGCTTGTGGCTGTGCAGGGGCGTGTTCGAGGCGCGGGGGATGAAGTAGTAGGCGATGGCCAGGCCGATGGGCGTGAAGATCAGGCCCACGGCGTTGTGGACGTACATCCAGTTCAGGTTCGCCTGGTTGGTGCCCGTGGTGAACAGGGTGGCGAAGTTGCCCGTCAGGTAGACGAAGGCGGTCCAGAGGATGCAGCCCATGGTGTACCAGATGGTCACGTACATGGCCTGGTGCTTGCGGGAGGCCACGGTCATGAGCACGTTCAGGCCGAACATGATCCAGGCCACCACCACGAGGATGTCGAGGTACCAGGGCAGCTCGGCATATTCCCAGCCCTGGTTCTGGCCGGCGAGCAGCGTGACCACGGCGCCCAGGATGATGACGTTCCAGAGGATGGCCGTGGCCAGGCCCAGCTTCTCGCTCCAGAGCTTCACGCCGCAGAGGCGGGGGATGACGTAGTAGGCCAGGCCCATGTCGGCGGCCAGCAGCCAGCCGAAGAGCATGCCATTCACGTGCAGGGGTCGCAGCCGCCCGTAGGTCAGCCAGGACATGGTGCCCATGAGGTCGGGCCACACGAACTTGGCGGCGATGATGACGGCGATGATGCCCACGATGAAGAAGTAGGCCACCGAGCTCACCAGGAACCACTTGGCGGTGGAGTCGTCGTGGACGAGGGCCCCTTCGGGCGTCGTCGCCACTTCGGCCTTACTGAATTGCGGCTGCATGCTGGCCTCCCTTCGGTTTCGGGTTAATGCTGCGGATGAAATTGACGAGGTCGCCCGCGTCGTTGTTCGTCAGTCCGTCGTTGATCCAGGACGGCATGGGCGTGCCCTGGACGCCATACAGGATGGACTCGAGGAGGCGCTGGTCGCTGACGCTGTCCACGAAGAAGGCGTTCCGGAGGTTGCGGGGCTTGGGCAGGATGTCCAGGGAGTTGGGGCCTTTGCCGTCGCCCTTCTTGCCGTGGCACCCGGCGCAACGGTTGACGAAGATCGCCTCGCCGCGGTCCACCGATTCCTTGCCCATGGCCACGGGGTTCTTCTCGGGAATGGCCCGGGCCTTGAGTTCGCGGCGAGGTTCCTTGGTGATGGCGGTCTGGATGTGGCCCAGCACCGCCTTGGCCTGCTCCTCGTTGAGGAGCTTGCCCCAGGCCGGCATGGAGGTGCCCGCCACGCCGTTGCGGATGGAGGCCACCAGCCGGGCTTCAGGCTTGGAGTTCATGAAGCCGGCCTTGGTGAGGTCGCGGGGGTAGGGATCCAGGTGCTCGGCGATGGGGCCGTGGCCGTCGCCCTTCTCACCGTGGCAGCGCAGGCAGAGGGCCTTGTAGATCCCCTCGCCGTTGGTGGCGGGGCTGGTGCCCTTGAGGGTGAGCAGGTAGGCGGTCATGGCCTTGAACTCGTCGTCCGTGAAGCGGAAGGCCGGCATGATCGAGTCGGGCATGGTGGACTTGGGGTTCTTGAAGTGCTCGTAGATCCAAGGGCCGTCCTTCAGCAGGCCTTCGAAGCTGAGGTCGGGGGCGATGCCGCCATCCCGGTCGCCCAGCTTGTGGCAGGCGGTGCAAGCGCGGTCGAGCACCAGCTTCTCGCCCTGCTTGACCATCTCGGCCGGGTTGATCTGCACGGGCTTGATGGTGGCCTGGACCAGCTCGGCGCCACCCGTGAGCTTCACCTTGAAGCGCTGGATCTCGGTCTCGGCGAAGTTGCGCCCCTTGCGGCTCTTGAGGAAGACGACGAGGGCCTTGATGTCCTCTTCCTTCAGGTTGAACTTGGGCATGATCGAGGTGGCCAGGATGCTCTTGGGATCGGCGATGCGGCCCCACAGGTAGTCGAGCTTCCACTTCTTGCCCACGTCGGAGAGGTCGGGCCCGATGGTGCCGTCCGAGAGCCCTTCGATGCGGTGGCAGCCGTAGCAGTTGGAGCTGAAGAACAGCTCGCGGCCCTTGGTCACCAGCGGCGTGCCGGGGAAGGCGATCTCCGTGTGGCACTGGGCGCAGTTGGCCTGCATGTATTCCTTGCCCCTGAGCTTGGGGGCGAAGTCCTTGCGCCAATGATCCTGCGTGGTGTAGCCCAGCAGGGGATCGGGCCAGTACTCGTCCTTGCCATGGCTGTACTCGGAGTCGAGGCCCCGACCCTGGCCGTCGTGGCAGACCGTGCAACCGAACTCGGAGAACTTGTGGCGCCGATCCCACTTGCCGTTCTTCTGCTGGTCCCCCATGGCGGTGGAGTAGGGGTGGGTCTTCACGGGCTCAGCATGGGAGGAGAAACGCGGGTCGTCCGAGGCGATGTGGCAGGTGGTGCAGCGGTCCACCCGGGTCTCGCCGAAGTTGCTCACCACGATCTGCTCGATGCGTGGCTTGCGGGCGGCAAGGGCGGCCTTTTCCGTGTCGGTCTTGGCCAGCACCCTGGCCTGATCGAAATAGGTGTTCTGGTTCCGCTCCCATGGGTGGCCGAACTGGTTGTAGAAGACGACCCCGTGGATCACGAGGATGAAGAAGGTGCCGATGGCGAGTGCCAGTCTCATGTCGCGCTCCTCACCAGGGGGTCACGAAGGCCCAGTTGGCCCCGCGGAAGAAGGTGCCGATGATCACGAAGATGACGTTCGCCACCACGAAGGTGATGAAGATCGTGTTCGCCAGCAGGCGGTCCCGGGAGAACCACTTGCCCACGCCCTTGGGACCGCGGTCGAGGTAGGGGGTTCCCAGCAGCAGCAGCACGAAGATGCCGGGCACGCCGATGCCGCCCCAGAAGGCCGAGTAGCTGACCATCTCCTGCAGGCCCAGGAAGTACCAGGGCGCCTTGGCGGGATTGGGGGGATGCAGGGCGTTGACGGGCTCCTCCAGCGGCGCGTTGAAGAGCAGCGAGAGGATGAGGATCGCCGACAGGGTGACCACGAAGGTGAACAGCTCGGCCAGGAAGAGGTTGGGCCAGGAGAACACGGTGTTGTCGGGGATCTGGCCGACCTTGGTGAGCGGTCCGCGCACCAGGCCCTGGAAGCCGTAGAGCTTCTTCGGCTCCGGCACGGATGCCTTGGACACCGAGGCCATCTCCATGGGCTCGAGGGTCACCTTGGGGTCCGCGTCGTCGGGACGGGAGAGGCCGCCGTCCTTGCGGATGCGCCAAAAGTGGATGGCGATCATGAGGGTGAGGATGGCCGGCAGCACGGCCACGTGCAGCACGTAGAAACGCAGCAGGGCCTCCTGACCCACGCTGGTGCCGCCCATGAGCAGGAACTGGATGTCCTTGCCGATGATGGGGGCGTAGCCGGCGATGGCCGTGCCCACGGTGATGGCCCAGAAGGCCAGCTGGTCCCAGGGCAGCAGGTAGCCGGTGAAGCTCATGAAGAGGGTGAGCAGGAAGAGGATGACGCCCACCACCCAGTTGAACTCGCGGGGCTTCTTGTACGAGCCCGTGAGGAAGACGCGGCAGAGGTGCAGGAAGACGATGGCGACCATGCCGTGGGCGGACCAGCGGTGCATGTTGCGCAGCAGGGTGCCGAAGGCCACGGAGCCCCGCAGGTCCAGCATGCGGTCATAGGCCTGGGTGGTGGAGGGCACGTAGTAGAACATCAGCAGGATGCCCGTCACGATCAGGATCACGAACAGGAAGAATGAGATCAGGCCGAGGCCGAAGGTGTAGGCGGGCCGCAGCGAGTTCTTGTGCACCTTCACGGGATGGATGTGCAGGAAGAAGTTCGTGAAGCTGGTGGCCGAGCGCTCCAGGTCGTTGGACGGGAGCGGGTTGCGGAAGATGGAGCTCCAGACGTTCTTCGGGAGGTCCATCAGCGTGGCGAGGAGGGAGGATTTGGGCGGAGTGGGGCGGCTCATAGGGTCAGGTAGCTCCCAGGTGCGATTTCAATGTCCTTGTCCACTTCAATCTCGCCGTTGGGGGCGAGGGTGATCTGGAACCAGGGCAGCGGGCGCGGCGCGGGACCGCCGGTCACGTTGCCATCCTGGTCGAAGCGCGAGCCGTGGCAGGGGCAGGCGAAGCCGGTGTCCGCGGCACCCACCGTGCAGCCCAGATGGGTGCAGGTGATGGAAATGGCCGCCAGCTTCGAACCCTCACGGACGATGCAGATGCCCCGCGGCGCCAGGATCGCCCGGGTGCCGGAGGGGTAGTCCTCGGGCTTGCCCACGCTGAAGCGCTGGGGCTGCCCATAGGTGGCCCGGGGCTTGATGAAGACGAAGTTGGACACGGCACTGAGCCCTGCGGAGCCAAAGAGGCCCGCGCCGGTCAACCACCCGAGCATCTTCCGCCGGGAGGTCTTCCCCCCATCGGAATCCTCCCCGCTACTTCGCTTTAGATTGACTGCCATCAGCCTTCTCCTGAGAGGGGTTCACGTGTTCGCTGTCCTGCCGGTCCGACCAGAAGACCTGGTACTTCGCATCCTCGATGTTCTTCATCCAGTCCCGCTTGACGGCGTAGATGAAGAGGAACGCGGCTCCCGAACCCATCGCCAGGCTGGCTGCGATCGAGATCCACGTCAGTTCCACGGAGTTGCCTTTCGAGAGCCATGCGGATGCGGTCGGGCGGGAAGGAATGGTTTGGTGCCGGAAATGGCATCTTGAGGATCTTGTGGTCGCGTTTCAATGATCACGATTTACCAGCATGATTCATGTGACAAGGGACACAATTTATAAATATTTAAAAAATAACATATTTATAGATTTTGATAGATTTCATATTATAGATTATTGACTATTTATAGAATATCAAAAAATATCATAATACAAATTATTTATTAATTTAAATGCACATGTCATATCGTATTTAACATGATTTGAATAACAACGACATAAAATTGATATTTTGTTTGCTATTGTTTGAACATTTTTTATAACTATTAATAATATTAAATTTAATTGCCTTCGAAATAGCCGGGATCGAATCGACGCCCTTGGCGCCCGCGTCCTGGCTCCGGGTAGGCCGGGCTCGGTCCTACACTGGCCAGACCCCCCGGAGCCCCTGTGTCCTACCCCCACCTGCTGGCCCCCCTCGACCTCGGCTTCACCACCCTCGCCAACCGCGTGCTCATGGGTTCCATGCACACGAACCTTGAAGAGGCCAAGGGGGGCTTTGCCAAGCTGGCGGCGTTCTACGCCGAGCGGGCCCGGGGCGGTGTCGGGCTCATCGTGACCGGGGGGATCGCGCCGAACCTGCGGGGCCGCCTGACACCCTTCGGCTCCCAGCTCTCCTGGCCATGGCAGGTGGCCAAACACCGGAAGGTGACCGGGGCCGTCCACGCTGCCGGCGGCAAGATCGCCCTGCAGATCCTCCACGGCGGGCGCTACAGCTACCACCCCCTCAGCGTGGCACCCTCCGCCGTGAAGAGCCCCATCACGCCCTTCAAGCCCCGGGAACTGAGCGCCCGGGCCGTGCGCGCCACCATCCGCGACTACGCCCGCTGCGCAGCCCTGGCCCAGCGGGCCGGCTATGACGGCGTCGAGATCATGGGCAGCGAGGGCTACCTGATCAACCAGTTCATCGCGGCCCGCACCAACCGCCGCACGGACGCCTGGGGGGGCAGCTACGAGAACCGGATGCGCTTCCCGGTGGAGATCGTGAAGGCCGTGCGCGAGGCCGTAGGGAAGGATTTCATCATCATCTTCCGGCTCTCCATGCTGGACCTGGTGCCGGAGGGCAGCACCTGGGAGGAGGTGGTGCAGCTGGCCAAGGCCCTGGAGGCGGCGGGCGCGACCATCCTGAATACGGGCATCGGCTGGCACGAGGCCCGGGTGCCCACCATCGGCGCCATGGTGCCCCGGGGCGCCTACGCCTGGGTGACGAAGAAGCTGAAGGGCGAGGTGGGCATCCCCCTCATCACCACCAACCGCATCAACACCCCGGAAGTGGCTGAGGAGCTCCTCGCCGGGGGCAGCGCGGACATGGTGAGCATGGCCCGGCCCCTGCTGGCGGACCCTGAGTTCGTGAAGAAGGCCGCCGAGGGCCGTGCCGAGGACATCAACACCTGCATCGCCTGCAACCAGGCCTGCCTCGATCACGTCTTCCAGCAGAAGCGCGCCACCTGCCTCGTCAATCCCAGGGCCTGCTTCGAGACCGAGCTGATCTTCGAGCCGGTCATCGTCCCCAAGCGCCTCGCCGTGGTGGGTGGCGGTGCTGCGGGCCTGAGCTTCGCCTGCCACGCGGCCGAGCGCGGCCACCTGGTCACCCTCTTCGAGGCCGCCCCCGAGCTGGGGGGGCAGCTCAACCTCGCCAAGCGGGTGCCGGGCAAGGAGGAGTTCTTCGAGACCCTGCGCTACTTCGGGCGGCGCCTGGCCACGGCCGGGGTGACCCTGCGCCTAGCCGAGCGGGCCACTCCGGAATCGTTGGCCCCCTTCGACGAGGTCATCCTCGCCACGGGCGTCCAGTCCCGCACCCCCGACATCCCGGGCGTGGACCATCCCAAGGTCATCAGCTACCCGGACCTGCTCTCGGGCCGGAAGGCGGCGGGCCGCACCGTGGCCATCATCGGTGCCGGGGGCATCGGCTTCGACGTCGCCGAGTTCCTCGTCCAGGCCGGGCACGCGCCCCAGGTGGATCGCTACCTGCGGGAGTGGGGGGTCGATGCGGCCCACGCCCACCGCGGCGGGCTCCTGCCGGCGCCGGAGGGCTTCGAGCCGGCCTGCAAGGTCCACCTGCTCCAGCGCAAGACCGATCGCATGGGCGCGGACCTGGGCAAGACCACGGGCTGGATCCACCGGGCCACCCTGAAGGCCATGAAGGTGAAGATGCAGGGCGGCATCCACTACGAGCGCATCGATGATGAGGGGCTCTGGATCCGGGACGGCAAGGACGCCGGGGCGAAGTGCCTGGCCGTGGACAGCATCATCCTCTGCGCGGGCCAGGTCTCCGAACGCAGCCTCCTGGTCCCCCTGCAGACGGCGGGCAAACCCGTCCACCTCATCGGCGGCGCCGACCTGGCCGCCGAACTCGACGCCCAGCGCGCCATCCGGCAGGGTGCCGAGCTGGCGGCGAAGATTTGAATTTTCGCCACAGATGAACACAGATGAACACGGATGCTTCATGATCTGTGTTCATCCGAGTCTATCCGTGGCCCATTCCATTCCCTTGATCTCTTGCGCCGCCGCCCAGCGCCTCTTCCTCGGCGCCCAGGGGCTGCTGGACGATCCCGGGAAGCGGGTCACCACGACCTCTTTGCAGGCCCTCATCGAGCGGCTGGGCTTCGTCCAGGTGGACACCATCAACGTGCTGGCCCGGGCCCACGACCTCACCCTCTTCAGCCGCCTGGATGGCTACCGGCCCGACCAGCTGAGGAAGCTGCTGGAACAGAAGCGGAACCTGTTCGAAGGCTTCACCCACGATGCCTCGGCCATCCCCACGGCCTTCTTCCACCACTGGAAGCCCCGCTTCGCCCGGGACCGGGAGCGCATCCACGCCCACGCCTGGTGGCAGTACCACTTCCGCGGAACGGATGGCGCCAAGGTGGTGAAGGACGTGAAGGCCCGCATCGAGCATGAGGGCCCGCTGAAGTCCTCGGACTTCGAGCACCCGGAGAAGCGCGGCCCCTGGTGGGGCTGGAAGCCGCAGAAGGCAGCGCTGGACTTCCTCTGGCGCAGCGGTGAACTGATGGTCCCCCGCCGCGAAGGCTTCCAGAAGGTCTACGACCTCACGGAGCGCGTGCTGCCGGAGCACCATGCCCTGCCCTGCCCCGGGCCCGCCGAGCACCTGGCCTGGGCCTGCGGCACGGCGGCCGAGCGGCTGTGGGTGTTCACGCCAAAGGAGCTCGCCGAGTTCTGGAACAGCATCGAGGCGGTGGATGCCAAGGCCTGGTGCGCGGCCGCCGAGAAGGAGGGCCGCATCGTGCCCGTGCAGGTTGAATCGGCCGACGGCGAACTCCGGCCCGCCTTCGCCCTGGTGGATTGGGAGGCGCGGCTGGCCAGGCTGCCCGAGGCGCCGGAGCGCACCCGCCTGCTCTGCCCCTTCGATCCGATCCTGCGGGACCGCACGCGCGCCCTGCGCCGCTTCGGCTTCGACTACCGCTTCGAGGCCTTCGTGCCCGAGCCCAAGCGGCAGTACGGCTACTTCGTCATGCCCATCCTGGAGGGCGGCCGCCTCGTGGGGCGCCTCGATCCCAAGCTCCACCGCGACCGGGGCCTGCTGGAGATCAGGGGCCTGTGGTGGGAGGCCGGCGTACGCGCCACCAAGGCCCGCCAGCGCGGGCTGGACGAGGCCCTGGAGCGCATGGCGACCTTCGTCGGGGCCGCAGACATTCAGCTCCCTTGATGACCGCGCTATCCTGCATCCCATGTCCGCGACGAAGAACCCCCTGCTGAACCGCCTGCACAGCGCGCAGGGGCTGTCCCCCAGCCAGCGGCAGATCGCCGACTGCCTCATCGCCAACATGAACGAGGCCCCCCTCTGGGGCGTCGAGGAGCTGGCCCAGAAATCCCAGACCTGCGTGGCGACCGTGGTGCGCTTCGCCAAGAAGCTGGATTACTCCGGCTACCTGGAGATGCGGAAGGCCCTGGTCACCGCCGCCAAGAAGCACTATGGACGGGGTGAGCAGCTGCTGCAGGCGCCGGTGCGGGCCTCGGCCACGCTCCTCGAGGTGGCCCGCCGGGACATCCGGAACCTCGAGACCCTGGTGCAGGCCGTGAACGAGGACCTCCTGAAGAAGGTCGTCCACCAGATCAAGTCCAGCCGCCTGCGCCTGGCCATCGGGGATGGCGTGTCGGCCCTCATGGCCCGCCAGCTGGCCTACCTGCTCATCAACACGGGGCTGCCTGTCATAGAGGGCAACCCGGCCGACTTCGCCACCCAGGTGGGCATGCTGGAGAGCAAGGACCTGCTCATCGCCATCAGCATCATGCCCTACACCCAGGAGACGCTGGACGCCGCCGCCTATGCCCGGAAGCGGGGCATCCCCGTGCTGGCCTTCACGGACACCCTCAACTCCCCCCTGGCCAAGTCCGCCAACCTGACCCTGCCCATTCCCGGCGAGAACCTGCTCTTCTCCCACAGCGTGACCACCTTCGGCGTGCTGGCCCACGCCATCGCCACCTCCATCGCCAGCCAGGACCCCCACCTGGCCCTCAAGAAGCTGCGCGAAGTGGAGCGAGTGGCCCTGCCGAAGTTCGCCAAGTCCTGAGAAGCCTTCTCAGGATTTCCATCCACCGGCGCCCGTCTCCGGCCGGTGGAGGTGAACCTTCCGCATCGATGAAAAAAAACTTGACTCGCCTTTGAACAAAGCATTACTTTTTGATCACCAATCCAACATCTTTCAACCTCGGAGGCGTGATGGCTAGAAACGCTGGCTCTTTCAGATTCAGTGCGCTCGTGCTGGCGCTCGTGGCGTGTCCAGTGGCCCTCCTGGCCCAGAGCAACACCACGGCCGCCCTCACTGGCGTCGTCAAGGATCCCAAAGGCGCTCCTCTGGCCGGTGCCACCGTGAGGGTGAGTTCTGCCTCGCAGATTGGCGGCGAACGTGTCGTCCGGACTGCCGACAATGGCATCTACCGAGTGCCCCTGTTGGCTCCCGGGCGATACCGGATCGTTGTCGAGGCCCTAGGCCTCACGACCATCGTCAGCAATGAGACCCTCGAACTGGGCAAGACGACCACCCTCAACTGGAAGTTCGCCTCTGCTGCCTCCGCCACCGTCGAGGTGGTCGCGGCCGCAGCTGAACTGACCACCGTGGGCATCACGCAGAACTACAGTACTGAGGATCTGGCCACGCTCCCTGTCGAGCGGTCCATGTCTGGGATCATGAACTTGACGCCTGGCGTGAACGGCAAAGCCGCCTGGGGTGGCGATACCGGCGAGAATGCCTGGCTCATGGACGGCATGAACATCGGCGATGTCTCCGGCGGTGGCCAGTGGTTGTATGCCAATCCGGACTGGTTCAGCGAAGTACAGGTGGGCGGCATCGGTGCGTCAGCAGAGTACGGCAACTTCAACGGGGGTTATACCAATGCCCTGGTGAAGCGCGGAGGCAATAATTTCTCGGGTTCCCTAAATTTCTATTACGCCGACTCCGCCTGGGAAGCCAAGACCTCGAACCGCTATCCCGGCCTGGATCGCACCATCCTGCCCGGAAAGAGCTTTGACGGGGCCATCAACCTCGGTGGCCCCATCATCAAGGACAAGCTCTGGTTCTTCGCCTCGGCCTGGGCCAGCCAGAGTGAGACCACCCCCATCGGCGCGTTGGCCTCCCAGAAGCGCAGTTATCAGAATCTCCTGGCCAAGATCACCTGGCAGGTCACCCCCGACGCCACACTGGAAACCCTTCTGGAGTACGACTCTCTGCCCGAGGAGAACAAGGGCATCGACAATACGGTCCTACCCATCGCCTCCCATAAGCAGATTGCGCCGGACCGCCTCTTCAACGTCATCTGGACCCAGAGCCTGAACACCAGCATGGTGCTGACATCAAAGGTTTCGGGTTATTCCGGCAACTACGAGGGCCGCCCCAACAACGGCAACATGCCCAGCCTGAACGCTGAAGGCAGCCTTCTGACCACGGCTGGTGATCCTTCCCCGCTTGACTATTTCGGCAACAACCAGTGGTACCGGAACAACTACCGGGCCCGCATCGAAGGGGCAATCACCCTTGACTACTTCAAGACCAGTCTCTTCAACTCTGGCGATTCCCATGCCTTCCGGTTCGGTTTTGAGCAGGCCCAGGCCACGAATGAGGATCTCAAGACCCCGACGGCCGGCTACCAGCTGTACGCCTATGAATATGGTTCGAACGCCAACGGCTTCCTCACACCCGACCTCATCGACGTGGGCGGTGGCTACAACATCAAGATGCACAGCAACCGCTCAGCTCTGTATGTCCAGGACACATGGGCCATCAACGACCGCGTGACCTTGCGCCCAGGCCTTCGTCTCGAGAAGTACACCGCCCGCGGCTATGGGGAGACCAGCAACATCTGGGACAAGAAGGTTGTCGCGCCTCGCTTCGGCGGCACCATCGCCCTCACCCAGGACCAGAAGAACGTTCTCAAGTTCCACTGGGGCAAGTACTACACCGCCTTCTCGTCCTGGTTCGTGGATCGCGCGTACCAATCCTGGACCCCCGTGATGACGGAGTACTACTGGCAAGGGAATGATTTCAATCCCCTGACGACCCCTCCAAGTCAGTACACGGACCCGGCCCAGGGTCGCACCCCCGACTTCAGTGCTGGAAACATCTCCTACTCCTCCAACAACATTTCGCCAGTGGACCCCAACGCCAAGCAGCCCTACACCGAGGAGACCACCTTCTCCTTCGAACACAAGTTTGAGGGCCCCTGGAGCACGTCCGCCACCTGGGTCTACCGAAAGCAGAAGGACATCCTGGTCCGCCTGAACAAGGCCGAAGTCACGACCGGACCGAACGCCACAGGCTCTTGGGAGACTGACACCGGCTATTACACCAACCATGGGGCCCCCCAGGACCTCACTTGGTGGAACTCGAATGTGGATCCCAACAACCCGAACGGCACCAATTGGCTCGTCGCCACCGAACCGACGGCGAAGCGCAATTATCTGGCCGCCACTTTGGTCATCGACCGCAAGTGGATGGACGACTGGAGCCTGAACGCCAGCTTCACCCGCGCCCGACGCTACGGGAACATGAGCACGGCGGATGGCTATGACGGCTGGGCCCCCTACGAGAGCCCCAACTACATGATCAACGCCAACGGCCTCCTGCCTGGTTATAACGACTACGAAGGGAAAGTCCGTGGTGCCATCAAGTTACCCTGGATCATGAAGCTCTCCTTCAACTTCACCTACCTCAGCGGCCAGCGGTACACGCCCTATGTCCGCACTTACAGGAATGATGCTGGAGTGCGTTCCTACGTATTCGTGGAGGCCCGCGGCAGTGAGAAATACCCCAGCGAGCACCTCCTCGACATACGCCTGAGCAAGAACATCAAGTTCGGGAAGAAGGCAGATCTCGAAGTCTTCGGACAGGTATTCAACGTCCTGAACACTGGAACGACCCTCTCCTATTCCACCGAGCGCATCAACAGCAGCGCCTACGGCATCCCCGGCTCTGTCGAGCAGGGCCGCCGCCTCCAGTTGGGCGCGCGCCTCAGCTTTTAGCCTCACGGAAGGGCCGCTTGCAGTGGGTTTCGCGACCCGCTGCAGGCGGTTTGCTTGAGAGAAGAACATGCTCCGACGAATCTCCCTCCCTTTCCTCGCCTGCTTCGCCTTCAGCACCTGCCTGGTGGGGGCCGCGCCCCCCAAGGGCACCCTGGTCATCGTCGGCGGGGGCGGGATGCCGCAGCCGATCCTGGATGCCTTCCTGGGCGCTTCCGGCGGCAAGGGCGGGGTGGTGGGCATCATCCCCACGTCCACCAGCGATCCGGAGGGGGCCCTCAAGGAGTGGCAGGAGGATCTTGAGAAGGCGGGCCTCACTTTCGTGGCCTTGGATGTCCGGGCCCGGGAGCAGGCCTCCCGGCCCGAGCTGCTGGAGCGGGCCAAGCGCTGCACGGGGTTCTGGTTCTCGGGGGGCGACCAGAACCGTGTCGGCGACTGCATCGTCGGCACCCCGCTCCACAAGCTCATCCTCGAACGCTACGCCGCCGGGGCCGCCATCGGCGGCACCAGCGCCGGGGCCGCCATCATGTCCAAGGTCATGCTCACCGGCGATGACCGGCACGGGAAGAACGAGTGGTCCGAGTTCGGCCCCGGCGCCTACCGTACCCGCGAGGGCATGGGCTTCCTCCCGCCAGGCGTGCTCGTGGACCAGCACTTCCTGCGACGGAGCCGGCAGAACCGCCTCTTCAGCCTGATCATGGAACACCCCGACCACCTGGGTCTCGGCATCGACGAGGCCACCGCCCTGGTGGTGAAGGATGGGAAGGCCACCGTGGTGGGCGACCGCTCCGTGATGGTCTTCGATCCCGCAGGCATGACCATGAACGGCGCCACCCTGCGCGACCTCCGGGTCCACGTGCTCCGCGCCGGACAGGCCATCGACCTGGGCACCCGCAAGGTCTCCCAGTGAGCCGGGGTGCCCGCCTGCTCCGCTCCGCCGGGCTGCTCCTGGCCCTCGGGATGATCGGCAGCGCCGCCCCACCCCGGGCGCCCTTCCCGGTGGATCACCGCAACCTGCGGCGGACGGTGTCCTACGAGGAGATGGCTGCCTTCCTGGACGGCGTGGCGAAACCCGGCTTCATCACCGTCACCGAGGAGGCCCGCAGCACGGAGGGGCGGAAGGTCTTCCTGGTGCGCCTCAACCGGGGCGGGGACAAGGCCCGCTTCAAGGTGCTCTACTACGCCCAGCAGCACGGGGACGAGGTGGCGGGCAAGGACGCCCAGCTCACCCTCATCCGGGACATCGCCGCACGGCCTTCGCTGCTGCCCGAGGACGTGGACCTCTACCTCATGCCCATGCTCAACCCCGATGGCGCCGAGGCCCACCGCCGCGTCAACGGCGCCGGCGCGGACCTGAACCGCGACCACCTTCTGCTGGCCCAGCCCGAGACCCGGGCCCTGCACCGCGTGGCCCGGCGCATCCGCCCGCATCTCGCCGTGGACAGCCACGAGTTCGGCCGGGACAGCGAAGACTACGCCAAGCGCGGCTGGGAGGCCTGGCCCATCATCACCATGGACGCCTGCAACCACCCGCTGATCCCCGACTACCTGAAGGCCGCGGCCCTGGAGGCGGTGGCCTCCGCCGCGCCACTCCAGGCCCGGGCTGGCCACGCCTACCGGCGCTACACGGTGGGCGGTCCCCCGCCGGAGGAGGAAATCCGGCCCTCCACCTCCGAGGTGGACGATGGCCGCAACGGCATGGGCACCCTCGGGGCCCTCTCCTTCATCATCGAAGCCGGCGTGCGCCATCGCGCTGCCGATCCCTCGGCGGACCTGGGCGAGCGGGTGGACGGCTACCGCATCCTCTACCGGCACCTGCTGGGCGATCGCGCCTGGCGCGACCGGATCCGGAGGCTGGCGGAACGCGCCCGCCGTGAGCCCCTGCCCCCCTTCATCGCCACCAACACCTTCTGGGCGAATGTCGGCGGCAAAGTGAGCGCCGTGAAGGTCCGGGACCTGGCCACCGGCCGAACCCTCGAGGTACCCACGGCCATGGCCATGACCGACCTGGTGGTGAAGGGCAGCGTGCCCACACCCCGGGCCTACGCCATCGAACCCGCCGCCGCCGCACGCTTCATCCCCGTGCTGGAGGCCCAGGGCCTGCGCTGGGAGGCCCTCGCGGCGCCCCGCCGCGCGAAGGTCGAGCGCGTCCAGTTCCTCCGCCTCGAAGCACCCTACGACGACCTGTACCAGCGCTACAAGGACCGGCAGATCGTGGCGCGCCAGCCCCAGGTGGACCTGGACCTGCCCGCCGGGACCCTCATCGTCCCCCTGGACCAGGACCTGGCCCGGCGCGCCATCCAGGTGCTGGAGCCCTGCCTGCTCTACGGCCTTTATGGCTACCCTGGCTTCCGCGAGCTGGCCCAGCCCGGCGCCCCCCTGCCCGTGTCCCGACTCTTCTGAATCCCTTCCGGGCCGCCTGGTCCGGCTGGAGTCCCCATGCTGCTCTTGATCAAGAACGCCGATGTCTACGCCCCGGAAGCCGGAGGGCGCTGCGACCTGCTGCTGGGCGGAGGCAAGATCCTCCGCATGGAGCCGGACATCCGCATCCCCCGGAAGTACTGCGAGGTGATCGACGCCCGGAACCTCAAGGCCGTGCCCGGCTTCATCGATGGCCACGTGCACATCATGGGTGGTGGCGGCGAGGGCGGCTTCGCCACCCGCACCCCCGACCTGCCTCTCACCGATGCCATCCAGGGCGGCGTCACCACCGTGGTGGGCTGCCTGGGCACGGACGGCTACACCCGCAACATGGCGGGCCTGCTGGCCAAGGCCAAGGGCCTGGATGAGGAGGGCATCAGCACCTTCGTCTATTCCGGGTCGTACGGCGTCCCCCTGCGCACCCTCATGCCCAGCCTGGAGGAGGACCTGCTCTTCATCGACAAGGTGATCGGCGCGGGGGAAGTGGCCCTGTCGGACCACCGCTCCAGCCAGCCCACCTTCGAGGCCTTCGCGCAGGTGGTGGCCATGGCGCGGCGCGGCGGCATGCTGTCGGGCAAGGCGGGCATCGTGAACGTCCACCTGGGCGACGGCCCCCGGGGGCTCGACTTCCTGCGCCGCATCCTCGCGGAGACGGAACTTTCCCCCACCCAGATGCTGCCCACCCACATCAACCGCAATCCGCGCCTCTTCGAAGAGGGCATCGCCTACGCCAAGGGCGGCGGCTTCGTGGACTTCACCACGTCGACCCTGGCTTCGTACCTCGAGGGTGGCGAGATCCCCTGCGGCAAGGCTTTGCGCCTGATGCTGGAAGCTGGCGTGGATCCGGGCCAGATCACCTTCACCTCGGATGGCCAGGGCAGCCTGCCGGACTGGGACCAGAACGGGCGGCTGCAGGAGATCTCCGTGGGCCGCGTCACGTCGCTGTTCCCCGCCGTGCGCAAAGCCGTGCAGGAGGAGGGCATCCCGCTGGAAACCGCCCTGCGCGTCATCACCGCGAACCCCGCCCGCATCCTCAAGCTGAAGGCCAAGGGCCGCCTGGCGCCGGGCCTGGACGCCGACGTGGTCCTCCTCGATCCGCAGAACCTGGAGGTCCGCACCGTCATCGCCAAGGGCCGTCTGCTGATGAAATCGGGCAAGCTGTTGGCCAAGGGGATGTTCCAGTGAGTAATCCAAGCCAGGCCGCCGAGGTGAAACCGCCGGTCCCATCCTCGGGGCTGAAGATGCCCCACACCCTGGTGATCGTCGCGGCCCTCATCGTGCTGGTGCTGATCCTCTCCTGGCTGGTCCCCTCCGGTGAGTTCCAGCGCATCGAGAAGCTGCTGCCGGACGGCAGCCGGTTGAAGGTCCCCGTGGATGGCACCTACCACCAGCTGCCCAAGACCCACCTGGGTCTGCAGACCCTCTTCCTGGCGCCCATCAAGGGCTTCCTGGATGGCGCCGGGCTCATCTCCTTCCTGCTCATCATCGGCGGCAGCTTCGGCATCTTCCAGGAGACCGGCGCCGTGGAGCAGGGCATCAAGCGGCTCACGGTCCACGTGCGGCGCCATCCCTTCCTGGAGCTGCTCTTCATCCCCGTGCTGATGACGGTGTTCTCCCTGGCCGGGGCCGTGTTCGGCATGGCCGAGGAACTCATCCCCCTCGTCCCGATTTTCATCGCGCTCGCCTGCGCCCTCGGCTACGACGCCATCGTGGGTACGGCCATCCCCTTCCTGGGCGCCGCGGCGGGCTTCGCCTGCGCCTTCTTCAACCCCTTCACCGTGGGCGTGGCCCAGGGTATCGCCGGAGTGCCCATCTACTCGGGCCTGGGCTACCGGGTCTGCGCCTGGGTGGTGGCGACCAGCGTCGTGATCGCCTACGTGATGGTCTACGCCGCCAAGATCAAGAAGAACCCCGAGCTGAGCCCCGTGCGAGATCTCGACCTGGCCCGCGAAGCCCAGGCCACGGCCGCTTCCGGCGAGGCCTGGAACGCCTCCCACATCCTCGCCCTGCTCACCTTCCTGGCGGCCCTCATCCTGCTGGTCTGGGGCGTGCTGAAGCACCACTGGTACCTGGAGCCCATCGCGGCGCTCTTCCTGGGCATGGGCATCCTCATCGGCCTGCTCTCCCGCATGGGCCCCAGCACCATCGCCAGGCACTTCGTAGCCGGTGCCAAGGACATGGTGGGCGTGGTGTTCATCGTGGCCTGCGCCCGGGCCCTGCTGGTCATCGCCAACGATGCCCACATCATGGACACCCTGCTGCTCTACGGTTCCAACGCCATCCGGGTGCTGCCCCATGCCATGACGGCCCAGGTGATGTTCCTGGTGCAGTGCGTCATCAACTTCTTCATCCATTCGGGCACCTCCCAGGCCGCGCTCACCATGCCGGTCATGGCGCCCCTCTCGGACCTGGTGGGCATCACACGCCAGACCTGCGTCTACAGCTTCGCCCTCTCGGAGCTCATCAACCCCATCCTGCCCACCAGCGCCGTCACCATGGGCATCCTGGGCGCCGCGAAGATCCCCTGGGAGCGCTGGGCCCGCTGGTTCCTGCCCCTCATGCTCATCCTCGTAGTGCTGGCCTTCCTGCTGCTGGTGCCGCCGACGCTGTTCTTCCACTGGGGCCCGGTGTGAGGCGGGTGGGTCGCTTCGCCCTGCCTTTCCTGCTGGCCGGCAGCCTCCTGGCCCAGGACCCGAGTGCAGACTTCATCCGCGCGAAGGAACCCGGGGCCAAGTCTGGGCCCATGGGCGTCGCCCTGGAGCGCCTGGATGCCTCGCGCATCGCCCGGCACATGGCCTGGCTCGTGGATCCCCGGCGCGAGGGACGGGGCCTGGGCACCCGGGGCCTGAACGCCACGGTGCACGACCTCAAGGACCAGCTGCAGGCCATGGGCATCCCGCCCCTGGGCACCTCGCCGCTCCAGGCCGTGCCCCTGCGCGAGGTCCGACCCGGCAAGGGCACGATCCGCCTCCGCACCGCCTCGCACCTGTTCACCTTCCACGCCGGGCAGGATGCGATCCTCCCTGCCGTCGAACCCGGAGTGCTGTCCGGGCCAGTGGTCTTCGCGGGCCACGGCATCCAGGAGCCTTCGCTGGGCCACGATGATTTCCGCGGCCTCGAGGTCCGAGGGCGGATCGTGGCCTTCCTGGACGGGCTTCCCCCGGGTGAGCCCTGGAAGAAGCCTGAGCTGATCGAACGCTACGCCTCACCCCGCCCGGCAGATCGCTACGACCACCGCCTGGCCCTGCTGGAAAAGCTGGGCGCCCGAGCCGCCATCGCCCTGGAGGCCGGCCTCGACCAGCGCATCAGGGAAGGCAAGGAGCCGCCCTTGCCGTATTTCCTCGCGGCCCGGGGCCTCCCCCGCGCCGGAGAGCCGCCCCTGGCCCGCGTGGCCTTGACGGCGGAGCTGCGACAAGCCCTTGAGACGGGGCAGGCTGAGACGGCCACCCTCAGCATCCGCGGCCGCGAGAAGGACCTGCTCGGCTTCAACGTGCTCGGGCGCCTGGAGGGATCTGACCCGGTCCTGCGCCAGGAGGCCATCCTCATCGGCGCCCACATGGACCACCTGGGCCAGCCGAACGGCGTGCTGCATCCGGGGGCCGATGACAATGCCTCCGGCGTAGCGGCCCTGCTGGAGATCGCCCGCGCCTTCGCCAGCAGCCCCGTCCGCCCCCGGCGCACGCTCCTCTTCGCCTTCTGGACCGGCGAGGAGGAGGGCAAGTTCGGCTCCGGCCACTACACCCGCCATCCCCGCTGGCCCCTGGCCACGACTCGCGCCTACCTGAACCTGGACATGATCGGCCACCCCTGGACGCTCGCGGACCTGCAGGCCCTCGCAGCCGAGGCCAAGGCGCCGGCGGCCTTCCTCGACGGCCTCGACCCCACCCGCTTCGCCGAACCCGGCCTCTCCTCGGCACACCGCGACCTGGGCCCCGTCCTCAGCCAGGCGGGCCTGGACACGGGCCTGTCCCTGCACCTGGACTGGACCGACGGCCGGAACGGCGGCAGCGACTACCGCGACTTTGCCAGGCTCGGCCTGCCCTTCGTGCGCTTCTTCGGCAGCTACTTCCCTGAGTACCACAAGCCCGGCGACACCCTGGACAAGCTGGATCCCGACCAGGTCAAGCGCATGGCCAGGCTCGTCCTCGCCACCGCCTGGCTCTTGGCAGACCGCTAGGAAGGTCGAGGCATCGTGTTGGAAAAGAATGTTGAAAGCGGAGGAAAGCGGAGTGGCTGAGGAAAGCGGAGAAGTGAATCACCTGCCTCTGCTTTTCTCCGCTCTCCTCCGCTCCTCCGCCAACCTCCGCTTATTGACATCTTTTGTAAAAGCTTGCAGTCAGAGCACCACTTCCGCGTACCACCCCTTGCTCACGATCTTGGTGCCGTAGGGCTCTGACAGCCTCTGCATGAGCGCGATGATCTCGGCGCCACGCTTCGTACCCGCCAGCTTCGGCACGCCGTAGAGGGGACCCTCGTCGTCGATGGTGATGGGCAGGAGTTGGATCCGCTTGAGCTTGCCCTGGTTCAGCGTCATGCGGACCATCACGGTCTCCAGCACCTCACGGGATTCGCGGCGGTCCCACACGGAGACATTGAGGGGCCGGGGCATCTCGATGTCGCGCTGGTGGAGGAGGTCGGCGGGGATCCGGTCCGGCGTGCGGTACTGGTAGATGAAGTCGCCCAGGCTGTAGAAGATGGGGCGGCCCTTGTAGATCTCGATGCCGCGCAGCACGTGGGGGCCGGTGCCCAGCACCATGTCCGCCCCGGCCTCGATGGCGCGGCGGAACATGATCTCCTCGTTGGGCGGGGTCCTGTCCTGGATGCCGAAGGCGCGGTGGTGGGTCACGTCGTGGTTGTGCAGGGATACCAGCAGCAGGTCGGTCTTGCGCCGGGCCAGGAGGATGTCCTCCTCCATGACGGCCACGTCGGATTCCAGTGGCCCCTCCACCTTCTCCGCCTTGCCGTCCCTGGCCACCAGGATCACGGCAGGATCGATGGTGGCGAGCGAGGGCGCGTTCGCATCCTTGCTGCGGTACTTGGCGGTCCAGTAGCGCATGTAGGAAAGCAGCCCCACGGTGGCCTTGTGACCGGCGAGTTCGGTCTTGGCCAGGGCGTGCGCCTCTGCCAGGGTGGTGCCGGCGCCCGCGTGGGTGATGTTGGCCTGATCCAGGGCCTGGAGGCACTCCTTCAGTCCCTCGGGACCGAAGTCCATCGCATGGTTGTTGGCCTGGCTCACCAGGTTGATGCCGGTGCGGGCCAGCTCCCAGCGGAACTCCTTTGGCGCGCGGAAGTTGTAGAAGGGGCGCTGGAGCTCGGGCCGATCGTTGAGGGAGAACTCCATGTTCCCGTAGGCGACATCGGCTTCCTGCATGAGCCGGAAGAGGCCGGCCCGGTCGGGATCCGGCAGCTGCGTGATGGGCTGGTTGAAGATCATGTCACCCACGGCGGTGAGGGTCAGGTCGCCCGGCTCCTCCTTCAGCAGTTCCGTGATGCGCCCGGCCCAGTCGATGCGCTCGGCGGGTTCGGGGGGATGGACGCGCCGCAGGTGGACGGCGCGGGGGTCGTCCTTCCCGGGGCCGGTGGCGGTCTGGGCCAGGGCCGGCAGCGCCAGCAGGGCCAGCAGGGCCGCACCCAGCGGCAGACTTCGAGGGCTCCGTTCCGTCCTGCACATGGGTCGCTCCAGTCGCTGCATCGGGTTTGCACAATTTTGTTTCATTTCTTGATCATGCGCAAAATTATTCGCGCAAATACCCGGGCGGGACGCAGGACCCTATCCTGGAGTGATGACGACCCATCCCGACTACTGGAACCAGCTCTACCGGGACGAGGGCCGGCCCGGCTGGGACATGGACGGGGCCACGCCCCTCGTGCGCGAGCTGCTGGACCTGGCCCTGCCCCTGGGGCTGCGGGCCGGCTGTGACCTGGTGGTACCCGGCTGCGGCTACGGCCACGATGCCGCCGCGTTGGAATCGAAGGGGTTTTCGGTCACGGGCCTGGACTTCGCGCCCCTGGCCATCCAGGGGGCCCGGTCGCGGTACGGGGACCGGGTGGCCTGGTCCCAGGCGGACTGGTTCACCACGCAGCTCGGCCCCTGGGACGCCATCTTCGACCACACCTGCTTCCCCGCCATGGACCCGGACCGGCGTCCCGCCTACGTGGAGGCCTGCACCCGCCACCTGCGGCCCGGCGGCCTCTGGATGGCGGCCCTCTTCCACGACGTGAACGGCCGGCCCGGGCCGCCGCACGCCATCCCCATGGCGGACCTGCGGCAGCTGGTCGAGCCCCGCTTCGAGATCCTGCACCTGGCAGAGGCCACCGCCAGCCACCCGCGCCGCGCCGGCCGTGAATACTTGATGGTGGCCCGCAAGCGGGCCTGAGGACTGCCACCCCCATGCCCACCCCGCCGCCGGTCTCCGACAAGCTCAGCTGGATGATGTCCCCGCCCCTGGGACGGACCCTCCGTCTCCTGGCCCGGGAACCCCGCTGCGTGCGGCCGGGGAACTGGATGAAGAGCCTGGGCCTGCTGCTGCGCGGCGGCGCCGCGAGCCTCCTGAACCGCCTCGCCCCGCCCCTGCCCGGGGGCAGAGCGGCCCTGCCCCCGGTCTTCATCGTGGGCTTCTGGCGATCGGGCACGACACTCCTGCACGAGCTGCTCTGCCTCGATCCGCGGGTGGCCTACCCCTGCTCCTTCGACTGCATGGCGCCAGGCCATGCCCACTGGACCCGGGACCGCGCGCTGCCCTACGGCCAGGGCCACTTCGAGTCGCGGCGTCCCATGGACAACATGGTCATCCGCCTCGACTCCCCCCAGGAGGACGAGTTCTTCCTGCTGAACACCGGGGCGCGGTCCTTCTACGAGCTCTTCCTGCTTCCCGAGGAGGGCCTCGACCACCTGGCAGCCCTGGACCCGGCCGGATGGACGGCGCCGGAGCGCGAGCGCTGGCTCGCGGGGATGGCGCGGCTCATGCGCCTGCTGGCCCGCCCCGGCAAGGACCGCGCCGTGCTCAAGTCGCCCACCCACGCCTTCCGGATCCCCCTGCTCCGCGAGCGCTTCCCGGAGGCCGTCTTCATCCATCTGCGGCGCGATCCCCTGGAGGTCTTCCTCTCCACCCGGCACACCTGGCGGGCGAACGCCCGGATCTACGCGCTGCATCGCCCCAGTGCCGAGCGGGACCTGGATCCCCTCATCCTCGCCTGCCACCGGCTGCACCGGGAGCGGATGGCCGAAGCCCGGCAGAGCCTCGGCTCCCGCTGGTACGAGCTGGGCTACGCGGACCTGGTGCGCGATCCCGTCGGCTCCCTCGAGGCCATCTACCATCAGTTCGGCTGGTCCGGCTTCGAGGTCGTGGCACCGGCCCTCGCGGCCTACCAGAGCACCCACGCCGACTACCGGACCAACGGCTTCCAGGCGGCGGACGAGGCCGAGCGGAAGCGCCTCTGCGAGGCCCTGGCATGAGCGGGAACGCCCTGTCACCGGGGCTCCCCACAGGGGCGGTCCTCTGGCTCACGGGCCTCAGCTCCGCCGGCAAGACCACCCTGGGCCGCGAGCTGGCCACTCGCCTGCGGGCCGGGGGCCACCGCGTCGAGCTGCTGGACGGGGACGAGATGCGGCAGCACCTCTGCCGCGACCTGGGCTTCTCCAGGCAGGACCGGGACGAGCATGTGCGGCGCCTGGCCTACGTGGCGGGACTGCTCGCGCGGAACGGCGTCGTGGCCGTGGTGTGCGCCATCTCGCCCTACCGGGCGGCCCGGGAGGCGGCCCGGCAACAGGCCGAACGCTTCTTCGAGGTGTTCGTGAACGCGCCCCTGGAGGTCTGCGAAACCCGGGATGTGAAGGGGCTCTACCGGAAGGCCCGCGCCGGGCTCATCCAGGGCTTCACGGGACTCGACGATCCCTACGAGGCGCCGCTGCAACCCGATCTGGAGTGCCGGACCGACCAGGAGGATCTCGAGGCCTGTGCCCGCAGGGTGCTGGACTGCGTCTGTCCGATCCTGGGCTGATCGCGGCGCGGTTCGTTCTACAATCGGGGAAAACCCCGGAGCGACCATGAGCATGAAAGCCATCTTTGCCCTGCTCTGCCTTTCTTCCGCCGTACTGCCGGGGCAGGACCTGGTGCGCCTGGGCAACCTGAAGTTCGCCCACTATGGCGCCGTGTCCTACATGAAGGAGCTGGCGCCGAAGTACCGGCTCAAGATCGAGGAGCGCATGTTCGCCAAGGGCATCGACATCAACCCGGCCATCGTGGCGGGCGAGATCGATGCCAGCGCCGCCGCCCTGGATGCCGCCATTGCCGGACGCTCCGCGGGCGTGCCCATCGTCGTGGTGGCGGGCTTCGCCCGGGGCGGGGCCCGCCTGGTGGTGCGGCCCGATGCGGGCATCAAGTCGCTGAAGGATCTCAAGGGCAAGAAGGTCGGTGTGGCCCGGGGCGGCGCCCAGGAGCTGCTGCTGCTGGCGGAGCTGGCCAAGGCCGGCCTCAGCTGGGCCGACAAGCCCGGCAAGGACGTGCTGGTGCTCTACCTGCCCTTCGCCGACCTCAACCAGGCCCTGATGGCCAAGAACATCGACGCCATGTGCCAGAGCGAGCCCTACAGCTCCCAGGCCATCAACAAGAAATTCGGCGTCGAGCTGCTGAAGCCCTACGACACGCCCATCGGCGAGCCCATCCGCGCCCTGGTCATCACCGAGAAGCTCTACAAGGAGCGCCGCGACGTGGCCCTGCGCTTCCTGCTCTGCTTCGTGGAGGCCACCAAGAAGTTCATCGACGAACCCAAGACTGCTGAGAAGTTCGTCCGCGAAGTGATGTTCAAGAACCAGATCAGCGCCGAGGACTACCAGGATGCCATCGGCAACTCGCCCTTCAGCTACGACATCACCGTGCCCCACGTGCAGATCACCACGGATCTGATGGCCAAATACGGCGTGGGCAAGATGGCCAACCCGCCCAAAGCCGGCGACTGGGTGAAGCTGGACCTGCTCCTTGAAGCCAAGAAGCAGCTGAAGGTGAAGTAGGCATGAAACGGTACCGACACGCCGCCTCCGGCATCCTCGTCCCGCTGGCGGCCCTGGGCTTCTGGCAGCTGCTGTCCACCATGGGCTGGGTGAACGCCACCATCCTGCCCTCGCCCATGCGGGTGCTCATCAAGTGGTGGGCCTACCTGCGGCCCCTGGAGGTCTTCGACCCCGCCCAGGGTTCCTACCTGAAGTGGTGCTTCTCCGGGGAGCTCATCCAGGACGCCATCGGCAGCCTCTACCGCGTGCTGGTGGGCTTCTTCATCGGCGGTGGCCTGGCCCTGCCGCTCGGTCTCGCCATGGGCTACAGCAAGGTGGCCTACGGCCTCTTCAACCCCCTCATCCAGGTGCTGCGGCCCATCCCGCCCATCGCCTACATCCCGCTGTCGATCCTCTGGTTCGGCCTGGGCAATCCGCCCGCCGTCTTCCTCATCAGCATCGGTGCCTTCTTCCCGGTGCTCATGAACACCGTGGCCGGGGTGCAGAACGTGGACAGCATCTACCTTCGCGTGGGCCGCAACCTGGGCGCCTCGCGGCTCACCCAGTTCACCCGCATCATCCTGCCGGCGGCCACGCCCTACATCTTCACCGGGGCGCGCATCGGCATGGGCACGGCCTTCATCGTGGTGATCGTCTCCGAGATGATCGCGGTGAACAACGGCCTGGGCTACCGCATCCTGGAGGCCCGCGAGTACCTCTGGTCCGACAAGATCATCGCCGGCATGTTCACCATCGGCCTGCTGGGCCTGGGCATCGACACCCTCATGAGCCGCCTCAGCTCGTACCTGCTGAAGTGGCACCGCGGCCTGGAGCAGTCATGAGCGGGGCCACGCACATCAGCGTCCAGGGCGTGCACAAGGTCTTCCAGAGCGGTGGGCAGGACGTCCACGCCCTCAGGGCCATCGACCTGGAGATCCCCCGGGGCGAGTTCGTCTGCCTGCTGGGGCCCTCGGGCTGCGGCAAGTCCACCCTGCTGAACGCCGTGGCGGGCTTCAGCCTGCCCAGCTCGGGCACCATCACGGTGGACGGCTCCGTCATCAGGGACCCGGGCCCCGACCGCGGCATGGTGTTCCAGGAATACGCGCTGTTTCCCTGGATGACCGTGGAGCAGAACATCGCCTTCGGCCTCCAGGTCAAGAAGGTGGCCAAGGCCGCCATCCAGCAGAAGGTGGATGAGCTGCTCGTCCTGCTCAACCTCCAGGATTTCCGCAAGCGCTATCCCAAGGATCTCAGCGGCGGCATGCGCCAGCGCGTGGCCATCGCCCGGGTGCTGGCCATCGACTCGCCCATCCTGCTCATGGACGAGCCCTTCGGCGCCCTGGACGCCCTCACCCGCCGCAATCTGCAGGACGAGCTCCTGCGGCTCTGGGTGGAGCTGAAGAAGACCATCCTCTTCGTGACGCACAGCATCGAAGAGGCCCTCTACCTGGCCGATCGCACCGTGGTGATGACCTACCGGCCCGGCACCATCAAGCGCGATCTCGCCATCGACCTGCCCCGCCCCCGCGACGTGGCCAGCCCCGCCTTCAACGCGCTGAAGAAGGAGCTGAGCCAGCTGCTCATGGAGGAGCAGAGCCGGCACAATCAGGACGAGTTCAAGGGCGCAGCGGTGGACTAGATTCACGAAGGAGACGGCCCATGGTCGACAGTTCCTGGGACAACGGCGGCCTCCCCCCGGTGAAGAAGGGCCTTGGCACGGGCATGAAAGTCCTGCTGGGATGCGGCATCGCCGCGCTCCTCGCCTTCGCCGCCTGCGCCGTGGGCGGGGCGATCCTGGGGAACATGATCAAGAAGGATCCCAAGGCCTTTGAGAAACGCATGGAGGGCTTCGCCGAGGGGCTGGTGCGGAAGGACTGGGAGCGGTTCCGGAACCTGGTGGACCGTCTCCAGTCGGACGAGGGCGCCGCCGGCATCTACCGATCCAACCCCGGACTGCACCAGGCCTATGCCACCGAGGGGCAGTTCCTGCAGGCCGTCCGGTCCTGGCGACCCCACCTGACCCCGTTGCCCGACAAGGTCCCTGTGGGCAGGCGCCACCGCCGGCACCGGCGGGACGATGCCGCAGAAGAGCCGTTCCCGTCGGACGCCGCCACGCCGGAAGCCGCCCGGGAGCCGGCTGTCGACATCCAGAAGGTCTTCGGCACCACCCGGATCCAGTGCCGCTATCCGAACGGCACCAAGCTGTCCGTGACCTTCGATGGGGAACAGATCCAGCGCCTCGAAGTGGAGTGACCGGGGCCGCTTCCGGCACCAGCCTGCTCAGAAGCCACGCCCGGGATTCCGCAGGCCCAGGCTCATTTCAGCGCCTCCGTCGGCAGGGGGAGCCCGGCATCGCCCCGCCCCCGCGTGGCGAGGGCCACGGCCAGGGTCCAGAAGGGGGCCAGGTTGAGGTAGGGGATCCATTCCGTGAGGAAGGAGGGCAGGAAGGCCCAGTGGAACCCGAGCATGGCCCACAGGACGACCATGGTGACCACATCCAGCCCCACGCCCAGCAGCCAGCCCACCGGGCCGGTGACCTCCACGGGGATCTGGATCGCGTCCACGGCCAGTGCGATGCCCCAGGCCACCCGGATGCGGGTCCTGGAGAGCGGGGGCCTGGGGGCAGCTGCGGGAACCATGGCGGAAGTCTACAGGATTGGGATATCGCCCCCGATGCACCGATGAGCCGTAAGAAGCTCCCCCACAAGGACGATCCATGGCCCACATCCAATGGAAAGACCGCTACAACATCAACTTCCGTGAGATCGACGCCCAGCACCAGGGGTTGCTGGACCTGCTCAACGAGTTGAGCGACAACCTCGACGGCCGCCGGCACCCCGATACCGTGGCCCACGTTTTCGAGGCCCTGGGCGACTACGCCCAGACCCACTTCAGCAGCGAGGAGCGCTACATGCGCGCCGCGGGCTACCCGAAGCTGCCCCAGCACTGCCAGGAGCACGTCTTCTTCGTGAACCGGGTCAAGGAGCTGAGCCGGAGCTACGATCCGGGCGATCCCCGGGTGGTGGATGAGACCGCGACCTTCCTGCGGGACTGGTACATGAACCACATCATCAAGGTGGACCAGGACTACGGGCCCTTCCTCAAGCGGGCCCTGCCCACGGCCTCCATCGAGGGCATCCTCCTGGGGCTGGAGGGGGTGGTCTGCAGCCTGGACCCCGCGCCCCTCGTCCAGGCCGTGATCGAGGGCAGCGGCAAGCCGGAGGCCGAGGTCCGGTCTGCCCTCTGGGAGGACCCGGGCTTCCTGCCGCAGCTCGAATCCGGGCAGTGGGACCTGGACCGGTTCGAGGTGGAATGGACCGGGTGGGCGGGGCAGACCGCTGCCCCGGAGAGCCTGGCCCCGGCTTACGGAGCTTCGTACCAGCCGATCCCGGCCATGGTCCAGCTGGCCGGCCGCCTGAAGCAGCACCAGCCTGTGGCCCTGGTGGGCAACGCCGCCCCCTGGATGCGCAGCCAGGTCCTCGGCCGGCTGGGACTGGCCGCATCCTTCACGGCCAATGCCCTCTCCTGCGAAACCGGGGCGAGGCTGCCGGACAAGGCCCTGCTGCTGGCGGCGGCCTCGGCCCTGGGGCTGGCGCCCGAAGCCTGCATCCTCATCCACCGGGATTCCGCCTGCCTCGAGGCCGCCCAGGGCACCCGCATGCAGACCCTCCAGTACACCAACCCGGTGATGCTCATGGCGGAACTCCGGCGCATGGGCATCGGGTTCTGAGGCCCGGCCCAAGCACGCCTTCCGTCCATCCGGAAACTTGGCCGGGAGCCCGGATCCGCCGATGGTGGGGTGACCGCTCCCGGAGGCCCCATGGTTCACATCCAGTGGAAGGATCGCTACAACATCAACTTCATGGAGATCGACGACCAGCACAAGTCCCTGCTGGAGATCCTGAACGAACTCATCGACCTCGTGGGGGAGCGGGGGGATCCGGAGGTGGTGGCGGGGATTTTCCAGCGGTTGTGCCAGTACGCCCTCACCCACTTCGCCACGGAAGAGGCCTACATGGCCGCGGGGAACTACCCCCTGCTGGAGAAGCACAGGGGGGAGCACGGCGCCTTCATCCAGAAGCTGCTCGAGCTGAACCAGGCCTATGACCCCTCGGACCCGCACCTGCTGGAGGAGACCCTCGATTTCCTCAAGAACTGGTACCTCTCCCACATCCTCAACTCCGACATGCGGTACGTGCCCTTCCTCAAAGCCCAGACCCCGGACCCGGGGAAGGAGCCCTAGGGTCTGCTTCAGAGCCGGGCCTTGCCCGTGGCCCGCAGGATCCGGATCCGCAGCACCGCGGTGCGGAACAGGTCCTTGTCCACCTCCCGCGCCACCACCTCGGGATGCTCCGCCGCGAAGCGCAGGCCCAGGGCTTGGAGGAGCCTGTGTTTCTCGCCGCCATCCGCGACCAGATCCGCCCGGCCGAAGACGATGACGCTGGCATAGCGGGTGGCCAGCTCCAGGGGCAGGGTTTCGGCCATGGTGACGGCGCAGTAGGAAACCTGGGGATTGAAGGCCAGGTTGTCCAGCTTGTGGCCCGCGGTGGCGCAATGGATGACCAGGTCCCCGTCCACCACCGCGTGGTTCACGGGCACGGCGTAGGGCCAGCCCTCGGCATCCACGGTGGCCAGCACGCCCCACTCCGCCGCCCGCAGAAGGTCAAGGGCCTCCGCCTCGCTCAGCTCGCGGTCGCGCCGGCGCATGGGGTGGCTGGGCAGGTTCATCGTCGCCTCGAGGCGATCCAGTTGAGGGCTTCGATGGGCGTCATGCGGTTCAGGTCCAGGGCCTCCAACTCCAAGCGCAACGCGTCGGGCTCCACCTCGAAGAGCGGCAGGGCCGGCTGCGAGGGCATGGGTGCCCGGGGCGGCGCCTCCGGGGCCTGGGCCAGCAGGCGCTGGGCCTTCTGGATGACGGACTTCGGCAGGCCCGCCAGCCGCGCCACCTGGATGCCGTAGCTGCGGTCCGCCGGGCCCGGCGCCACGCGGTGGAGGAAGTGCAGCTGCTCCTCCCACTCCTGCACCTCCACGTGCAGGTTCTGGATGCGGCTGTCGTCGGCCAGCTTGGTCATCTCGAAGTAGTGCGTGGCAAACAGCGTGCGCGGCGCGCCGCCTTTCAGATCCCGCAGGAACAGGGCGATGGCCTCGGCCAATGCCAGACCGTCGCGGGTGGAGGTGCCGCGGCCGATCTCGTCCAGGATCACCAGGCTGGCCGAGGTCGCCTGGTTGAGGATTCGCGCGGTCTCCGTCATCTCCACCATGAAGGTGGACTGGCCCTTGGCCAGCTGGTCCGAGGCTCCGATGCGGGTGAAGATGCGGTCCACCAGGCCGAAGCGCATCAGTTCAGCTGGCACGAAGGAGCCTGTCTGGGCCAGCACCACCAGCAGGGCCGCCGTGCGCAGGAAGGTGGACTTGCCGCCCATGTTGGGGCCCGTCACCACGGCCATGGGCTGCTGCGCGCTGAACTGCAGGTCGTTGGGGATGCACTCCCGGCCCAGGCGGGATTCCAGCATGGGATGGCGGGCCGAGGCCAGCACCAGCTCGCGCTCCTCGCCCAGCTCCGGCCGGGTCCAGCCCGAGAGGCGCGCCCGCTCCGCCAGGGCAGCCATCACATCCAGGGTGGCCGTCGCGCGGGCGAGCCGCGTGAGGTCCGCCCGGTGCTCCAGCACGAGGGCCAGCAGGCGCTGGAACTGGACGGCCTCCAGGCGGGCCTGGTCGCTTTCGGCGCTGAGCAGCCGCTGCTCGAAGGCCACCAGCTTCTCGGTGGTGAAGCGCTCGGCGTTGGCCAGGGTCTGCTTGCGGAGGAAGTGGGCCGGCACAGCGCCCAGGTTGGATTTCGTGATCTCGAAGTAGTAGCCGAACACCCGGTTGTACTTGATCTTCAGGCTGTTGATGCCAGAGGCGGCGCGCTCCTCCTCCTCCAGCTCCAGCATCACCTGCTTGGCGTCCCGGGCCAGGCGGCGCACGCCGTCGAGCTCCAGATCCACGCCTTCGCGGATGACGCCCCCCTTCTCCAGGTCCAGGGGCGGAGCTTCAGCCAGGCACCGCAGGAGTTCACGGAGCAGTGGCGTGCAGAGTGGCGTATCGCCAGGCCATAGACCCAGCTCGGCGACCTCTTCGGCCCAGCCCTCGTCCTGGATGCGCGTGGGCAGCTTCTGGAGCACGGCCAGGCCCTCGCGGAGCTGGGCCAGCTCCGGTGGCAGGGCCAGACCAAGGGCCACGCGGCCCAGCAGGCGGTCCAGGTCCGGCACCTGGGCCAGCAGGGTCTGGATGGGGCCGCGGCGGCGGTCCTCCGTCAGCCAGGCCACCTGGGACCAGCGGCGTTCCAGCGCGGGGCGGTCCCGCAGGGGCTGCTCCAACCAGGCTTTCAGCAGGCGGGAGCCCATGCGCGTGCGGCACTGGTCCAGCAACGCCAGCAGCGACCCGGCCCGGCCCCCATCCATGCCATTGGCGAGGACTTCGAGGTGGCGGGCGCTGGTGGCATCCACCAGCGGGCCGGAGGCACCCAGTTCCAGCGCCACGCCCTGCAGGTGGGCGGGACGGCCCTTCTGGGTGGCCTCCACATGATCCAGCAGGGCCGCCAGGGCGCCCAGGGCGGCCGGGTAGGAGTCCAGACCCACGCCCTCCAGGTGCTGCCAGCCGAAGAAGGCCAGCACCTGCTGCTTCGCGCGGGAGGGCTCGAAGCGCCAGGCGGGCAGCCGCGTGCGGGCGGCCTCCAGGTCGGCGATGTCCTCGGACCCTTCGGCCAGGATCAGCTCCTGGGGATCCAGCCGCTCCAGGGTGGCCTGCAGGGCCTCCTGGCCCTCGCCCGGCAGCACCCGCAGGGCGCCGGAGGCCAGCTGCAGCAGGGCCAGGCCCCAGGTATTCCCCACCCGATGCAGGGCGCAGAGCCAGCGGGCATCGTCATCCAGCCAGGTGCCCGGCGTGATGATGCGCTTGATGGCGCGGGGCAGCAGGCCCTTCACCTCCTCGGGCCTGGCCGTGGGCTCCGCGATGGCCGCGGAGAAGCCCGCCGCCAGCAGCTTGGGCAGGTACGATTCCAGCGCGAAGTGGGGCACGCCGCACATGGGCGTTTCCGCCTCCGTGCCCTTGCCCCGCATGGTCAGCGCGATCTCCAGCACCGGCGCCGCCCGCACCGCATCCTCCCCCAGGATCTCGTAGAAGTCCCCCATGCGCGTCAGCAGCACAGCCTCGCCAGCCTCGCGCTTGAGGCCCGCGATCTGCTGCAGCATGGGGGTGGACATGGGTGGACTGGTCTCAGGAGGGAGGACGACGAATCCTCGATCTTCCCACAGGCCCACCGTTGCCGCGAAGATGGAGCCATGGAACGGGTGGAGTGCATTGTCATCGGCGCTGGTGTGGTGGGGCTGGCCCTGGCCCGGAAGCTGGCCCGGTCGGGACGCGAGATAGTCGTCCTGGAAGCGGAGGACCGCATCGGCACGGGCATCAGCTCGCGCAACAGCGAGGTCATCCACGCGGGGATCTACTATCCGAAGGATTCGCTCAAGGCGCGGCTCTGCGTGGCGGGCAACCGGGCCCTCTACGCGTACTGCGCCGAGCATCACGTAGACCACCGCCGCTGCGGCAAGCTCATCGTGGCCACGGACGCCACCCAGGTGGAGGCCCTGCGCCAGCTCCAGGCCCGGGCCGCGGCCAACGGCGTGATGGATCTCCAGTGGCTCGACGCCGAGGAGGCCCTGCGTCTGGAGCCACGGCTCCACTGCGTGGCGGCCCTGCTCTCCCCCAGCACCGGCATCGTCGACAGCCACGGCCTCATGCGCGCCCTGTGCCTGGAGGCGGAAACCGCGGGTGCCTCGGTGGTGCTGAAGAGTCCCGTGCTGGGTGGCCGCTCCACCCCGCAGGGGTTGGAGATTCAGATTGGCGGCGGGGAGCCCATGACCCTGCTGGCCCGGCGGGTCTTCAACGCCGCGGGGCTGGGCGCCCTCGCCCTGGCCCATGCCATCGAAGGAACTCGTTCCGCGAGCCTGCCACCCCAGCCCCGCCGCTTCGCCAAGGGCAACTACTTCAGCCTCACCGGCGCCGCGCCCTTCTCCCGGCTGGTCTACCCCATCCCGCCGCAGGGCGCCCTGGGCGTGCACCTCACCCTGGACCTGGCGGGCCAGGCCCGCTTCGGGCCCGACGTGGAGTGGATCGACCGCGAGGAGTACGACGTGGATCCGCGCCGCGCCGACAGCTTCTATGCCGAGGTCCGCAAGTACTGGCCCGGACTACCGGACGGTTCGCTGCAGCCGGCCTACGCGGGCATCCGCCCGAAGCTCCACGGCCCGGGCGAGCCCATGCCGGACTTCTTCATCCAGCGTGAAGCCGACCACGGCGTGCCGGGCCTGGTGAACCTGCTGGGCATCGAGTCCCCGGGCCTCACGGTCTGCCTGGCGCTGGCGGACGAAGTCGCGGGCTAGGACACCGGCGCGGCGGTCGTGCCCTGCCGGAGGCGGGCCATCAGGTCCGCCTGGGGCGTGGCGACGTCGAGTTCGTCGTAGTACTCGGCCCGATCGATGAGGTCGCCCAGGATCGCCAGGGCCGCCGCCAGCAGGGGATGCGTCGCACTCAGCCACAGGGGGCCCAGGAAGCCGAGGCCCAGCCGCAGGGCGGAGATCGCAGGCCGGACTGGCCTGCCCAGGTCGGCAAAGTACCGCTTCCGGTGCAGGTAGAGCAGCGCCTTGACCAGGCCCAGGACCAGGGCCAGGGGCCGGATCCCGACCAGCAGGCCCAGCAGGAAGAGTCCGTTGAACAGCACGTGGGCGCTGTGGAGGTTCCAGGGGCCCGTGCGCAGGGCCACGCGGTAGAGGCGGTCGATGGCGAAGAGGGCCCCAAATCCCGCCAGGGCGGCGGGAATGCCCAGGGCGGGCTGAACGAAAGCCGCCAGGGTGCCGAGCCCCAGGAAGAGCGATACGGCCGCCACCTCGCGGGAGAGCCAGCTGGTACGCAGGTGCAGCAGGGCCCGCCAGGCGCGCTCCGGCCGCCCCAGGTGCGCCGTGCTCAGGGCCAGCACCAGGGTGCCCAGGAACAGGAAGGTCCAGCGGTGGAGGGGCGGGCCGCCCAGCAGCGAAGCGCCCAGCCAGGCGGCAAGGCCGCTGATCACCGTGGTGAAGAGCAGCAGCGTCCACTCGCCCCGGAGCGTGATCTTCGGGTGTGCCACCCGGAGCAGCGCCTCGAGGTAGGGCCGCATGGCGGCGTCCGGCGGCCGGTGCCCCTGGCTGGGTGGCTCGGGGCGGCGCAGGGGCGCGATGGCGATGGCGGGTGCCGTGGCCGAGGGGGGCAGGCCCGGTACGCCGACGAGGGGCCTCCCGGGATCAAGGGCGGACACGCCCAGGGCCTCCATGGGACAGCGGGCCACGCAGGCGGGTTCGAGTCCCCGGGCCAGCCGCTCGGGGCACAGCGTGCACTTCTCGATGGTGCCGAGGGCTTCGTTGACATTCGGCGCATCGTGGGGGCAGGCCCAGGTGCAGTAGCGGCACCCCATGCAGCGGTCCGCGTGGATGGTCACCGCGCCCGTGGCCGCATCCTTCGTGTAGGCATCGGCCGGGCAGTGTTCGAGGCAGGCGGGCGCCTCGCAGTGGTGGCAGGCGAAGGAGAGGTGGAAGACCGGCAGGTCGGGGTGGCCGCAGGCGTTGAAGGTGTGGACCGTGCGCCAGGGGCGCGACTGCAGCTCGCGGTTCTCCATCCAGCAGGCCAGCACGCAGGCCTGGCAGCCGGTGCAGCGGTTGGGGTCAAAGGTGAACTGGGTCGCTGTCACGCCCGCTCCACTTCGACCAGGTTGTCGTGGAAGCCGGCGCCGAAACCCAGGTCCGTCTCGCGCCCCAGGGAGAGCAGGTTCACGGAGCCGCCATCCTCGGCCCCGAACCCGTTGAAGGCCGCCACGGTGCCCGGCCGCATCCCGAAGCTGATGCGCAGGGGCAGCTCCAGGTTGCCCCGGTCGTTGAAGACCCGCACCCGCTCGCCCTCCTTCAGGCCGCGCAGGTGGGCGTCCTCGGGGCCCATCTCCAGGCTGGGCCCGGGCATGAGCTGGCGGATCACCTGCAGGGGCAGGAACTGGCTGTGGATCGAGTTCTTGGTGTTGGGCGTGAGCAGCTGCAGCGGATGCCTGCCACCCCCGGCGGCCTGGCTCTCCACGGGCGGCGTGAAGTCCGGCAGGGCCGCCACGCCCCAGCGGGCGACGGCCTCCTCGCTGAGCAGCTCCACCTTGCCCGAGGGCGTGGTGAAGTGCAGGTCGGCGAAGGCCACTTCTTCGGCGCCGGGCGCCAGCACCGGGCCTTCCCGCAGCTGACCGAGGGAGAGTCCGTGCGGCGCCAGGCGGGCCTCCAGCCAGGCCTCCACGCCGGCATCATCAGGCTCGGGCAGGAAGGCCAGCTCCTCCGGGCCCAGGCCGAGGCGCTGGCCCAGGGCGCGGTAGATCTCGGTCTCGGGCCGCACCTCGCCGGGGGGCTCCACCACCTTCTGCCGGAGCTGCAGATAGGCGTGCCAGTAGGCCCCGATGACATCCGTCTGCTCGAAGAGGCTCTTGCTGGGCAGCACCAGGTGGGCCTCCCGGGCCGTGTCCGTGAGCCGCTCGTCCACCACCACCAGGAAGTCCAGGGCCCGCAGGGCCGCCAGCACCGCGGGCGTCTCGGGGTTCTGCGCGGCGGGATTGCCCCGCTCCACCCAGCCCACCTTCAGCGGCGGGTCCTGCTGCGCCAGCATGTCCGTGCCCAGCCGCGCGGTGCTCACGGAGACGCGCACCACGCCGTCGGGCTGCTCCGGCGGGTAGAAGTCCAGGGGGTCCTTCAGGTGCCCGAAGATCTGGGTGGCGAGGTTGGCGTAGACCCAACCCGCGCCGGGCTTGCCGAGGTTGCCCGTAAGGGGCAGCAGGGCCTGGATGGCCCGCATGGTCTGGCCGCCGTTGGTGTAGCGCTGCATGCCGAAGCCCGCGCAGATGCTCATGGGGGCCACCTGCCCCATGAGGTCGGCCAGCTCGAGGAGCTGCGCCTCGGGGAGGCCGCACACCTGGGCGGTGCGGATCGGCGTCCAGGCCTTCACCTGCGCGGCGAAGGCCTCGTAGCCCAGGACGTGCTCCCGGATGAAGCCCAGGTCCACCTGGCCATCCTCGATGAGCAGGTGCGCCAGCCCCAGGGCCAGGGCCCCGTCGGTGCCCGGCCGCGGCTGCAGCAGCAGGTGGGCCCGGTCGGCGGTGGGGGTGCGGCGCGGATCGATCACCACCAGCCTGGCCCCGCGCTCCAGCGCCTGATGCACGAAGCGCATCTGGTGGAGGTTCGTCTCCGAGGCGTTCTTGCCCCACATGACGATGAGGCGGGAGTGGGCGATGTCCCAGGGCGCGCTCTGGCGGTTGTCGCCGAAGGTGAGGCGCGTGGCCTCCAGCCCCGCGGGCCAGCAGAGGTCCCCGTACGTGGTGGTGCAGCCTCCGAACTGCCGCCAGAAGGCCGGGCCGCAGCTGTTGAGCAGGCCCTTGGTGCCGCTGGCCGCGTAGTAGAAGACCGACTGCGGCCCGTGGGCGCGCCGCGCAGTTTCGAGGTGGCGGGTGATGAGGTCCAGCGCCTCGTCCCAGCCCACCCGCTCGAAGGCGCCGGTGGCGGTCCGCTTCATGGGGTGCAGGATCCGCTCGGGGCTGGCCTGCCGCTCCAGGTAGCTCAGACCCTTGAGGCAGGGGCCTTCGGCGGTGGCCAGGTTGCCCTCGTGGGGATCGATGGCCGTTACCCGGCCCTGCTCCACCGTCACCCGCATGGCGCAGGTGCTGTAGCAGTTCCGGGGACAGGCGGTGGTGTGGACGGTCATGGCACTACCAGGATAGGGAGGGCCATGCGCCGGGCCGCGCTCCTCCAGGTGCTTGTGATCAAGATCCGCAGGGTGGCCCGGGGCCGCTAACCTGGGTCATGTCCGCGCCCGAAGCACCAGGTCCCGCCACCGCCCCGCCGGCCGCCACGCCGCCCGAGATCGCGCTCTGCCTGGAGCTGGGCCGGGCCTTCCAGGCTTTTGGAATTCCCGCCCACCGCTTCGAGGACGCCCTGGCGCGGATTTCGGAGCGGCTGGGCCTGGAGGGCCAGTTCTTCGCCCTGCCCACGGCCTTCTTCGCCTCCCTGGGGAAGGGCGGCCACCACTGGACCTTCATCCAGCGGAGCCCCTCCGGCGACGTGAACCTGGAGAAGCTCTCGGACCTGCAGGAGACCACGGATGCCCTCATCGCCGGGGACCTGGACGCCGCCGGCGCCCACGACCGCGTGCAGACGATCCTCGCCGCCCCGGATCGCTGGAGCGCCCTGCTGACGGTGCTCTGCTTCGGCCTCGGCTCCGCCCCGGCCGCCATGTTCTTCGGCGGGGGATGGCGCGAGATGCTCCTCACGGCCGTGCTGGGTTCCCTGGTGGGCCTCATGGTCATCCTGCTGGGACGGAAGGCCGGCCTCGCGCGGCTGGTCCATCCCGTGGCCGGCACCCTGGTGGGCTTCCTGGCCGTGGCCGCCGCCTACCGGTTCCCCCAGGTCTCGCCCCAGGTGCTCACGGTGGCGGGCCTCATCGTCCTTGTGCCGGGACTGCGCCTGGTGGTGTCCATGAACGAGCTGGCCACGGGCAACCTCGTCGCCGGCACCGCCCGCCTGGTGGACACGGCCATGACCTTCCTGTCGCTGGGGTTCGGCGTGGCGCTGGGCCAGCGGCTTGCCGTGGCCATGCTCGACCGCGCCCTGCAGGGCACGCCCCTGCCCCTGCCCGCCTGGACCATCCTGCCCACGCTGCTGCTGGCCGCCTCGGCCTTCGTGGTGATCTTCAAGGCACGGCCGCGGGACCTGCCCTGGATCTTCGCGGCCTGCGTGCTGGCCTTCTTCGGCGCGCGCCAGGGCGCCGTGCTGCTGGGCCCCCAGTTCGGCGTGGGCCTCGGCGCCTTCGCCCTGGGCCTGGGCAGCAACCTCTTCACGCGGCTCACCCGGCGCCCTTCCGTGGTGACGCTGCTGCCGGGCCTGATGGTGCTGGTGCCCGGGGGCCTCGGCTTCAAGGGCCTCGAGTTCATCATCCAGAAGCAGCTGGTGATGGGCCTCGACACGGCCTTCCAGGCCCTCTTCGTGGCCATCGCCCTGCTCACGGGCCTGCTCCTGGCCCACGCGGCCGTGCAGCCGAGGACCGCCCTGTAGCCCTTCCGGCTGGGGCGCTCTGGACCCGGCCCTGGGTCCACTGAAGCAACCAACCTGGGATCAGCGCCTTGCCCGCCAGCCGCCGGGACAGCATGGGTCATTGTCCCTCTTGAAAACGATTGAGCCTGTTTTTTCTATGTTGCTGCAATGTTTTGATTAGCTTTGAAAAAGATGAATTGGCTTTCTCGTTGCAAATGCCTGGATCAAATCTCCACGGCTTCGTGAGGGTGTCCAGGGCTTCGGCCTGGTCCGCTCCTGCCTGGCCTTGGCGACCTCCAGGAGAGCGCCCTTGCCGAATCCCGATGCCACGATCCTTCCCGCCGCCCGGTGCATCGTCGGGGATCCGTCCCCTGCGGGGCAGCCATGAAGCAGCTGCGCGACGATGCCTGCGGCTGCGCCATGGGCGCGGTGTTCACGGTGGTCGGCCTCGGCCTGTCATCCGGCTATGCCGTCTGGCAGTGCCGGACGAACGGCATGGCCACCTCGGCGGCGGTGCTGAGGGTGTTCCTCGCCACCTTCCTGGCGGCGGGGGCCGGGAAGGTCCTCGGCATCCTGCGCTACCGCATGGGCCGGAACCGGCCGGCCAGCCCTGCCCTGTCCCCCAACCTCGACCCACACCCCACAGGAGAATGAGATGGCCGGAACCTGGAAGCAGCTCCCCTCGAATTGCACCCGCAACCTGGGCCTCACCCTCGTCCGCTGCGCGCAGCTCGGACAGACCATCCGGACGGCCTGCGTGGGCTGGGCCAACCAGGTCGAGCAGTCCTGCGCGCAGTGGGCGGACCAGGGCCATTCCGAGTGCGCCGCCTGGTCGGACCATGGGCACAACGAATGCTGCGATTGGGCCCCCTGCTCCTGGTTCTGCGATGCCTTCTACTGGGTGGCCAACGTGCTCTGCGACGCCTTCTACTGGGTGGCCAACGTGGTGTGCGTGGTCTTCACCACCATCGTGAAGGTCGTCTGCGTGCTGGTGTCGATCATCGTCGAGGTGTTCTGCGCGCTCTGGAGCATCATCACGATCTTCTTCTGCGTCTCCACTGCGAACGGAGGCACCGCCCTGCTGCTCACCGACGGCACCGTGCTCATGCAGGAGTGCCTGCTCGGGTACGGCACGCGCCGCTGGTGGAAGCTGGTGCCCGACAACACCGGCAGCTATTTCAACGGCACCTGGCGGCGGGTGCGGGACGCCAACGTGGGCCGGAAGTACTTCGCCTCGGCCGTCCTCGCCGATGGCCGCGTGCTGGTCTGCGGGGGCGAGTATTCCGATGCCAGCGGCATGAACGCGGCAGACGAGACGAACACCTGCGAAATCTACGACCCGGTGGCGGACACCTGGACGGCGATCGACCCGCCCAGGGACGCGGGCGGGGCCTTCTGGGCCAAGATCGGCGATGCGGCCTGCTCCCTGCTGGCGGATGGCACCTTCCTGATGGGGAATGCCATGGACCGGCAGACCGCCACCTTCGATCCCGCCACGAACGCCTGGTCGCTGGCCGGCGGCAAGCGGAACCGGGCCACGGAGGAAAGCTGGGTCCTGCTGCGAGACCAGACGGTCAGCACCCCCAACTGCTCGGGGCATCCGGCTGCGGAGAAGTACCTGCCCGCCACGCGGACCTGGATGGCGGACCGCAGCATCCCGGCGGCCTCCGACATCGTCGAGGATGCCTCGAGCGAGACGGGGCCCGGCGTGCTGCTGCCCGATGGCCGAGCCTTCTGGGTCGGGGCCACGGGCAAGACCGTGCTCTACACGGCACCAGCCACCGCGAACGCCCAGGGAACCTGGATGGCCGGGCCCGACCTCCCCAAGGCGGGCCGCATGGAGCAGGGCACGAAGGATGGTCCGGGCTGCCTGCTGGTCAACGGCAACGTGCTGTTCGGGATCGCTCCGGTCAACGGGAAGGGCGGCGAAGAGGACTACCTTTCGCCCACCAGCTTCTTCGAGTTCGATGGGACGGGCGTCAACCGCGTGAGCGATCCTCCAAACAGCAACCATGCCACCTACGTGGGCCGCATGCTGCTGCTGCCCAACGGCGATGTCATGTTCATGCGGGAGGACGACTCGAGCTTCTATGCCTACACGGACTACGGCCGGCCGCAGGACATCTGGCGGCCCGTGATCCAGGCCTGCCCGGGCATGATCCAGCCCGGCCACACGATCCAAGTCTCCGGGCTGAACTTCAACGGTTTCTCCCAGGCCGTCGGCTACGGCGACGACTCCACCGCCGCCACCAACTACCCGCTGGTGCGGATCAGACACCGGCAGTCCGGCCATGTGGCCTACTGCTGCACCTTCAACCACACCACCCCCGATGCGGCGGGGAACCCAGTTCCCTCCATGGGCGTCGCCACCGGAGCCGCCGTGATCACGACCCATGTCGCGGTGCCGGCCGGCCTCCCCTTGGGCGATTCTGATCTGTTCGTGGTGGCCAACGGCATCGAGTCCCTGCCCTTCCGGGTGGACATCGTGCACCGGAGGAAGGATTGAGCCCGACCGCCCGGTCCTTGTGCGAATCCGGGCGGTTCCTATATTGAGCCAGGCCCCAAGGCTCACAAGGAGATGTGCATGAACAAACTGGGCATGTTTGCCCTGGCGTTGGCGTTGGCCGGAACCACGGTCCTCTCCGCCCAGTCCAAGGAAGACAAGAGCCGGGCGAAGGCCAAGGACACGGTGGACCGGGTCCGGGAGGCCGATCCCCCCAAGGTGAAGGAGCGCCAGAAGGACGACACGGCGCAGAAGCGGGCCGACGAGGCCAATGCCCAGGAGCGGGCCCGTCAGAAGGAAGTCGCCAAGAAATACCCCGCCAAGGGCAAGGACGTGCCGCCACCGAAATAGGCGCCGGCTCGCACCCCTTCCCGACCAGACCCCGCCGCCGGCGGGGTTTTTTGTTGGCCTGATCAGGCGGGTATGGATAATATTTTGGAAGAAAATTTTAGTTGATTACAATCATATTTGGATCATTCTGGATGCGAGGTGCCGCATGTCCCTCCTCCCCTTCACTCAGAAAGCCAATGACGCCCTGGTGGCCGCCCGGGAACGGGCCGTTCGCGACCAGCACCCGGAGCTGGTGCCCCAGCACCTCTTCGGGGCCCTGCTGGCCAACGAGGCCGGGCTCCATCCCCTGCTGGAACGGGCGGGGCTGAACCCGGAATCCATCCGCGGCCTGGCGGACGCCGCTGAGGGCCTCATCGCCAAGCTCCCCCGGGCCGTGGGCGGAGCCGAACCCCAGGTGGGCGCGGCCTTCCGGCATTTCCTCGACGTGGCCAGCGACACCGGCCGGGGGCTGGGGGACCGCTTCCTCGCCACCGATGCCCTGCTGCTGGCCCTGGCCAACGCCCACACCGACGCCAAGCCGCTGCTGGAGCGTTTCGGCCTGGGCCGGAAGGCCCTGGAGGCGGTCATCCGCGAGGTCCGCAAGGGTTCGAAGGTGGAGGACGAGAAGGCCGAGGAGAAGTTCGCCAGCCTGGAGAAGTACGCCAAGGACTACACGGCCCTGGCCGCCGCCGGAAAACTGGACCCCGTCATCGGCCGGGACGAGGAGGTCCGTCGCGTGCTGCAGGTGCTGTCCCGGCGCACGAAAAACAACCCCGTGCTCATCGGCGAGCCCGGCGTGGGCAAGACCGCCATCGTGGAGGGCCTGGCCCAGCGCATCCAGAAGCGCGACGTGCCCGAAAGCCTCAAGGGGCTGCGCGTCATGGGCCTCGACATGGGCGCCCTGGTGGCCGGAACCCAGTACCGGGGCCAGTTCGAGGAGCGCCTCAAGGGCGTGATCCAGGAGGTGGAGAAGGCCGAGGGCCAGGTCGTCCTCTTCATCGACGAGCTGCACCTGCTGGTGGGCGCGGGTGCCGTGTCCGGCGGCATGGACGCCGCCAACCTGCTGAAGCCCGCCCTGGCCCGGGGCGAGCTGCGCTGCATCGGCGCGACCACATTGGACGAATACCGCAAATACATCGAGAAGGATGCCGCCCTGGAGCGCCGCTTCCAGCCCGTGTTTGTGGAGGAACCCGGTGTGGAGGACGCCATCTCCATCCTGCGGGGACTCAAGGAGCGCTACGAGCTGCACCACGGGGTGCGCATCCAGGATGCCGCCCTGGTGGCCGCCGCCCAGCTGAGCCACCGCTACATCGCGGATCGCTTCCTGCCCGACAAGGCCGTGGATCTCATGGACGAGGCGGCCAGCGCCGTGCGCATGCAGATCGACAGCCGGCCCACGGAGATCGACGTGCGCGAGCGACGGGAGATGCAGCTGCAGATGGAGCGGCATTCCCTGACGAAGGAAAAGGATGCTGCCAGCCGCGCGCGGCTCGCAGATATCGAAAAGGAATGGGCGGAATTGAACGAGGAGCTGAGCCACCTGCGGGCACAGTGGGAAAACGAGAAGAAGGTCATCGAGGGAGCCCGGGCCATCCAGAAGCGGCTGGATGATCTGCGCATCGAGCTGGAGCAGGCCAAGACGAAGGGCGAGTACGAGCGCGCCTCCCGCCTGGAGTACGGCGAGATCCCGGCCCTGGAGAAGCAGCTGGCGGCCACGGCCCCCAGGGAGAGCGCGATGCTGCGCCTGGAGGTCGGAGAGGCGGACGTGGCGGCCATCGTAAGCCGCTGGACCGGCATCCCCGTGAGCCGCATCCTCGAAGGCGAGGTGGAGAAGCTCCTGAAGATGGAAGCCCGCCTCACGGAGCGCGTCGTGGGCCAGGACCCGGCCCTGACGGCCATCGCCGACGCCCTCCGCCGCAACCGCGCCGGGCTGGGCGATCCCAAGCGGCCCATCGGCAGCTTCCTGTTCCTGGGTCCCACGGGCGTGGGCAAGACCGAGGTGGCACGCGCCCTGGCGGAGTTCCTCTTCGACGACGAGAACGCCCTGGTGCGCATCGACATGAGCGAGTTCACCCACGAGGCCGACGCCACCCGGCTCATCGGCGCCGCCCCCGGCTACGTGGGCTACGAGGAGGGCGGCCGCCTCACGGAGGCCATCCGCCGCCGGCCCTACGCCGTCATCCTCCTGGACGAGATGGAGAAGGCGCACCCCCGCACCTTTGACCTCTTCCTCCAGGTCCTGGAGGACGGCCGCCTCACCGACGGCCAGGGGCGGACCGTTGACTTCCGCAACACCGTCGTGCTCATGACCACCAACCTGGGCAGCCAGGCCATCTTCGACGCCGGGGGAGACACCTCCAAGGCCGAGCTGGCGGTCCAGGCGGCCCTGCACGCCCACTTCCGGCCGGAGTTCCTGAACCGGCTCGACGAAGTGGTGATCTTCCGGTCCCTGAGCCGCGAGGACATGAAGGCCGTGGCCCGCATCCAGCTGAAGCGCGTCGAGGCCCTGCTCCAGGCCCAGCGCCTGGGGCTGGAGGTGCCCGAGGAGGCCCTGGACTGGCTGGCTGCCGAGGGTTTCGACCCGCAATTCGGCGCCCGCCCCCTCAAGCGGCTCATCCAGCAGGCCGTGGTCAACCCCATGTCCCGCCTGGTCCTCCAGGGCCAGCTCCAACCCGGTGGCCTGGCCCGCCTGGCCGTCCGGGACGGGCAGCTCCTGGTGGAGGCCGAGGCGGTCCAGTAGGGGCGGCCCAGGCTCCCGAAACTTGCCCCGGCCCGGCCCCGGTCCGATGAGGGTGGCGTAGCCGGAGTCTGCGTGCCCCTCCCCTCTCCCATCCCCATCCTCATCGTGGACGACGAGGCGGACCTCCGAAACCTGCTGGTGGAGGCCCTGGAGGACCAGGGCTACGCGGCCGTGGGGGCGGATGGTGGAACCCAGGCCCTGGCCCGGGTGCGGGAGCGTCATTTCCCGGTGATCTTCACGGACCTGAACATGCCCGGCGGGCTGTCGGGGCTGGAGCTGCTCCGGGCCATCCATGACGAGGATCCCCAGGCCATGGGCATCCTCATGACCGGCTACGCCACCACGGAATCTGCCATCCAGGCCCTCAAGCGCGGCGCCTACGACTTCATCCAGAAACCCTTCAAGCTCGCCGAGATCGAAGCCAGCCTGGAGCGCGCCCTGGAGCACTACCGCCTGGTGCAGGAGAACGAGGAATACCAGAAGAACCTGGAGCAGATGGTCGAGGCCCGCACCCAGGAGATCCTGGGACTGAAGAACGACATCGAGAGGCTCTTCGAAGGCTTCGTGAACGCCTCCGTGACGGCCATCGAGGCCCGCGATCCCAGCACCTCAGGCCACTCCAGCCGGGTGGCGGACCTGACGGTGGGCCTGGCCGAGGCCGTGAACCAGACGCCCAACGGCCCTTATGGGGGCCTCCACTTCAACCCGCTCCAGATCCGCGAGATCCGCTACGCCAGCCTGCTGCACGACTTCGGGAAGGTGGGCGTCCGCGAGCAGGTGCTGGTGAAGGCCAAGAAGATCGAGGGCGAGCACCTGGAGAGCATCTACCAGCGCCTGCACCAGCGCACCCTCGAGTCCATGCGCGACCGCATGCTGGATGCCTGGAGCAAGGGCAACCCCTTCGACCACGACGCCCTGGGTGGCCTCCTGAGGCAGCAGGAGGAGGAGACCCGCCGCCTGATGGACCTGGTCCGGCGCAGCAACGAGCCCACGGTCCTGCCCGAGAAGGTGGCCCTGGAGCTGGACCAGCTGGAGGAGCTCACCTACCAGCACTGGTCGGGTGACCGCCGGACCCTCATCGAGCGCCAGGACATCGACCTGCTGAGGATCACCAAGGGCAGCCTCTCCGACCAGGAGCGGGACGAGATCCAGAACCACGTCACCTACACCTACCGGTTCCTCAGCCAGATCCCCTGGACCTCGGAGCTGGCGGGCGTCCCCGAGATCGCCTGGGCCCACCACGAGCGCCTCAACGGCAAAGGCTATCCCCGCCAGCTCAAGGAGCCGGACATCCCCGTCCAAAGCAAGCTGATGGCCGTCTCGGATGTCTACGACGCCCTCACCGCCGCCGACCGGCCCTACAAGGCCGCCGTGAGCGTGGAGCGCAGCCTCCAGATCCTGGAGCAGGAGGCCAAGGTCAACCTGCTGGACACCGAGGTGCTGCGGATCTTCCTGGAGGCGAGGATCTACGAGCGCACCATCCCCACGGTACGGGTCCCATGATCCAGCAGCCCATCCTCATCGTCGATGACGAGCTCGAAGTCCGCGAGACGCTGCTGGAGGCCCTCGGAGATCAGGGCTACAGCGCCGAGGCCGTGGCCAGCGGCGAGGCCGCCCTGGCCCGCATGGCCGAGCGGTCCTTCCCGGTCGTCCTCACGGACTTGCACATGCCCGGCGGGCAGACGGGGCTCGACCTCATCGGCGCGATCCGGCACCACTTCCCGGACACGCTCTGCGTGCTCATCACCGCCTACGCCACCCTGGACACCAGCATCGAGGCCCTGAAGCGTGGCGCCTACGACCTGATCCAGAAGCCATTCCGCCTGGCCGAGATGGAAGTGGTCCTCAACCGGGCTCTGGACCATGCCAGCCTGCTCGGGAAGGTCCGCGACTACCAGCAGGAGCTGGAAAGCCGGATCCTGAGCCGGACCCGCGACCTCCAGGAAGCCCATGCGGAGGCCCTCACCCTTTGCGACCTGGGGCTCCAGGCCCTGGACGCGCCCTCGTTCCGGGAGGCCCTCGACCCCCTGCTGGACCAACTGGCGGCCCGCTGGTCCCCGGATGGCCTGGGCATCTACCGGCGGGGCAAGGACGGCAACCTGCACTGCGTGGCGGCCCGCGGGCGCCTCGCCCTGCCCCCACGGCTCACCCGGCCCCAGCCCGGACCCTTGACCGCGCCCGGGCTGGGCTACGCCGAGGACCACCTGCTGCCCCTGGGCCCCGCCGGCTGGCTCTACCTCGGCTTCGAGAGCCGCTCCGCCTTCATGGAGTCGGATCCGGCCTTCCTGCTGCTGGCCCGCCACCTGGAACTGGTCCTCCGGGTAAGGTGAGGAGATGACCAGCTCCCATCAGCTTCTCTGGACCGGCTTCCGCGGTCTCGACCCCGCCGAGGTGGACCTGCCCTTCCAGCCCGGGGGCGTCATCCTGTTCGCCCGCAACCTGGATCCGGACCCCGAACGGGGGCCTGCCCGCTGCCGGGCCCTCGTCGACGCGCTCCAGGCCCGCTTTGGCGCGGACCTGCCCCTGGCCGTGGCCCTGGACCAGGAGGGCGGCCCCGTGAGCCGCCTGCGGCCCTGGACCGGCCCGACGCCGCCCCTGCGCCAGCTCTGGACCCGGGGTGGACCGTCCGCCTGCTCGGCCTGGGGCCGTCTCTGGGGCGAGGGGCTGCGCCTGCTGGGCTTCAACGTGGACTTCGCGCCCGTCCTGGACCTCTGGGACGGCCACCCCGGCGCCGGCATCGGGGATCGCGCGGCCAGCGCCCTGCCCGCCGAGGCCGCGGCCGCGGCCGGCGCCTTCCTGCATGGCCTGGAATCCACCGGGGTGCGGGGCTGCCTCAAGCATTTCCCCGGCCTGGGCGGCACCACCCTGGACAGCCACCAGGGTCTGCCGGCCCTGGCCAATGCCACCCAGGTGGACCGCAACGCGGCGGCCTTCGTCCCCCTCGCCCATCCGGATCGGCTGGTCATGGTGGCCCACCTCCGGACCCCGGCCAGCGGCCCGCTGCCGGCGAGCCTCCACCGGGCCTCCGTGGTGGACAACCCCTGGGGCATCCAGGGCCGGTTCCTCCCTGACGATCTGGAAATGGGCGGCTGCGCGGACTGGAGCTGGGACGACCGGGTGCGGCTGTCCCTGGAGGCCGGTCACCAGTGGCTGCTGGTCTGCCAGACGCCGGCAGGTTGGACCGCCTGCGCCGAAGCGGCGGGACGGCTTCCGGAGGGACTTTGCGCCCCGGCCCTGAAGGCCACCCAATCCATGCGGAGGCACCTGCCGGGACCCGTGCCCTTCGACCCGCAGGCCTGGAACAGTTGGATCGCGCGGCTCCAGACGGCCGCAGAGGAGGTGTGATGGCCGGCCGGATCCTCATCGTCGACGACAACGCCATGATCCGCAGCGAGATCAAGGCCGTGCTCATGAAGGACGGCAGCTTCACGCACTTCATGGAGGCCTCGGACGGCCTCACGGCCTTCAAGACCATCATGGAGCAGCCCCCGGACCTGGTGCTCTGCGACCTGGTCATGCCCGGCTTCGATGGCTTGAAGTTCCTGGGCCTCAAGGCCAGCCGCAAGGAGCTGGAGCAGATCCCCGTCATCATCCTCACCGCCGAGGACGACCTGGACCGCAAGGCCGAGATCCTGGAGCGTGGCGCCTCCGACTACGTGACCAAGCCCTTCCACGAGAAGGAGCTGCTGGCCCGGGTGCGCATCCATACCAAGCTGAAGCTCCTGCAGGACGAGCTGCGCGAGAAGAACGTCCAGCTCGAAACGCTTTCCGTCACGGACGCGCTGACGGGGCTGGCCAACCGCCGGCGCCTCATGGCGCGCCTGGAGGAGGAGGTCCAGCGGGCCCGCCGCTACAAGACGCCGCTGTCCGTGGTGATGATCGACATCGACCACTTCAAGCAGGTGAACGACACCCACGGCCACGCCATGGGTGACGAGGTGCTGCGGAACATCGGCGCCCTGCTCAGGGCCAACGTGCGCACCACGGACCTGGCCGCGCGCTACGGCGGGGAGGAGCTGACCCTGGTGCTGACCCACACGGATCTCGCCTCGGCGGCCCAGGTGGCCGAGAACCTCCGCCAGAAGTTCGCGGAGCTGGAGCACCAGCTCGATGGCGTCACGCTGAAGAAGACGGCCAGCATGGGCGTCGCCTCCCGCGACGGCCAGGGCGACGTCCCCCACGCCGAGGAACTCCTGAAGCACGCCGACGAGGCCCTCTACCGGGCCAAGCAGGGTGGCCGCAATCGGGTGGAGATGGCGGGGTAGGCCTCAGGCTTACTTCGCCGCCTTCTTCAGCGCCTCGACCTTGTCCGTCTTCTCCCAGCTGAACTCGGGGCGGCCGAAGCGGCCGTAGGGCGGGACCCGCTCCGCGAGGGCGCCTTGGCGCCCGAGTGGGAGGACGCGCCTAAAGGCGCGTCCGATCGCGGGGAAGCAGGCGCCGCGTGCGCCGGAACGGCGCGCCCAGCGGCCGCAGGCGGCCTACTTCGCAGCCTTGCGAAGCGCATCCACCTTGTCCGTCTTCTCCCAGCTGAACCCGGGGCGGCCGAAGTGGCCATAGGCCGCCGTGGCGCGGTAGATGGGCTTGCGCAGGTCCAGGGCCTCGATCATGGCCTTGGGCGTGCAGCTGAAGATCTCGCGCACGGCGCGGACGATGGCTTCATCGGACACCTGGCCGGTGCCGAAGGTGTCCACGGCGATGGACACGGGCTCCGCCACGCCGATGGCGTAGGCGAGCTGGATCTCGCAGCGGGTCGCCAGGCCCGCCGCCACGATGTTCTTGGCGATGTAGCGGCCCATGTAGGCGGCGCTGCGGTCCACCTTGCTGGGGTCCTTGCCCGAAAAGGCGCCGCCGCCGTGGTGGCCGGTGCCGCCGTAGGTGTCCACGATGATCTTGCGGCCCGTAAGGCCCGTGTCGCCCATGGGCCCGCCCACCACGAAACGGCCGGTGGGATTCACGTGGAAGATGGTCTGCCCATCCAGCAGCTCCGCGGGCAGCGCGGCCTTGATCACGTCCTGGAGGATGCTGTCGCGGATGGTGTTCTGGGTGACGTGCTCATCGTGCTGGGTGGAGATCACCACCGTGTGGATGCGCTTCACCTTGTCGCCGTCGAATTCGACGGTGACCTGGGACTTCCCATCGGGGCGCAGCCAGGGCAGCTGGCCGTTCTTGCGGACCTCGGACAGCTTCCGGGTCAGCAGGTGGCTGAAGTGGATGGGGGCGGGCATCAGCTCGGGCGTGTCGCTGCAGGCGTAGCCGAACATCAGGCCCTGGTCCCCGGCGCCGCCGGTGTCCACGCCCATGGCGATGTCGGGGCTCTGCTGGTCGATGGTCACCATCACCGAGCAGGTCGCGTAGTCGAAACCCTTGATGTGGTGGTCGTAGCCGATGTCCTTGACCACGTCGCGCACCAGGGCGGCCACGGGGATGTAGGTCTCGGTGGTGATCTCGCCCGCCACCAGCACGAGGCCGGTGGTGAGGAGGGTCTCGCAGGCCACGCGGCTGCGGGGGTCGTCCTTCAGGGCCGCGTCCAGGATGGCATCGGAGATCTGGTCCGCCATCTTGTCGGGATGGCCCTCGGTGACGCTCTCGGATGTGAACAGGTGCCGCCCCTGAGTGGCCATGCAGGACTCCTCGGAACACCCCCAAACAGCTGTCCGGGGGAAACTATGAGTATATCGTGGGTCGCCGACCCATACACCTTTCGGATGACGCGCGAATCCTTGCCTTGCCATAGGCTTGGGGACTAAGGTGGGGAGTTCCCCGTCTTCGCTGCACTTCCCTACCGCCCCCCGTGGAGGAACCCATGAACCCCTTCCGACGTCCGACGCTGGCCCTGGCCCTCATGGCCGCCTCCGTCCTGATGGTCTCCACCGCCTGCAAGCGCGAGGACCCCCAGATCCGGGAACTGACCCAGAAGGCCGCCGAGGCCGACAAGGCCAACCAGCAGCTGAACCAGGCCGGCAGCGAGCAGCAGAAGAAGCTGGCCCAGGCGGGTGTCAATGACATCAAGCCCAACGCCGAGACCCTCCAGCTCACCGACGACCAGAAGAAGGCCCTGGAAGAGCGCATCAAGAACGAGAAGAACAGCTCGTACCAGGCCCTGCTCCAGGAAGTGCTGGACAAGGACAAGGAGATCAAGGATCTCAACACCAAGCTCGCCAAGCTCAAGGCCGACCTGCCCAAGCCCGACCTGGCCAAGCCCAATGACAGCCACTACGGCATGGCCCTGCGCTTCCTCAAGAAGAAGGGTGTGCCCGAGGCCGAGGCCAAGAAGCTGGTGAGCCGCGTGGCCATCCTCGACAAGCTGGCCCCCGGGTTCGAGGTCTACCACTTCTATGCCAACGGCACCTACGGCACCTGGGTGTCCCAGGGCAAGGCCAAGATCAGCCCCAACGACCTGATGCGCCAGGAGCGCGAGAAGATCGAAGGCGAGCGCGACGAGGCCGTGGCTGCGAACGAAAAGCTGCAGGAGGAGGTCCTCGATCTCGAAAGCCAGAAGAAGAAGATCACCGAGGAGATCACCACCCTCCAGAGCGAGCGCAGCAACCTCATCGAGGAGCGCACCAAGCTCCAGGCCGACAATGCCGGCCAGCTGGCCAAGCTGAACTCCCTCCACTACGTCGTCGGCACCCGCGACAAGCTGAAGGCCGACGGCGTCATCGAGATCCCCGTCTTCGCCAAGGACCGCGCGGGCAAGAACTGGCGCGACGAGGTCTTCACCCAGAGCCTCGACCTGCGCTCCGCCAAAACCATCGTCATCAAGGCCGCCGACCTGGGCCTGAAGAAGATCGGCAAGGTCAACGTGGTGCCCGGCTCCTACCTGAAGGACGAGCACTACAAGCTGACCATCAGCGAGGACAAGATGACCGCCACGGTGGAGCTCATCACCGTGAGTCGCTTTAAGAACGATAAGGTCGTCTTTGCGGTGACGGACTAGCGTTTCCCACCACCTGGAGGGGCCCCGGCTGGGGCCCCTCCTTTTTTGTGGAATTTCGGCTCCGGGCCGCCTATCGTCTGGAGACCCATCCTGGATTTCCTCTAACCACACCCATGAGGTGAAGCAATGCGCGTAAACCTGTACCAAGCGCTCCTGGGCACGTCCCTGCTGGGCCTCCTCGCCTGCAACGGCGGCGGCGATTCCAAGACGACCATGACCGTCACCGGCCCCGAGAGCAGCCCCAGCTCGACCACCGCAGTCTTCGACCCGGCCTCGGGCGCCGTGCCTCTGCCGAACGTCCTGGTGACGGCCACCACCACCAGCATCACCTACACCGCCACTTCCACGCCGGCAGCCGGCACCCTCAACATCAACCCCGGCTACCCGCTCACTCCGGACAAGGCGCTGGCCTACGTGAACCTGAAGGAGATGGGCAACACCCACGCGGTGTCCGGCGTGAACGCCCCCATCTACATCGGCTTCACCAACGGCGTGGACACCGCCACCATCAACGGCGCGAACATCAAGATCTTCATGGTGACGCCCGACCAGGCACCGTCGGTCAACCCCTCCAGCTATGAGAACAACCCGCTGACCTTCACGGACATCTCCGGGCTCTTCACGTTCAGCACCATGGCGCTCACCCCCAGCGGCGTGGGTGCCTACGCCATGCCCAAGGTGCCCCTGCCGCCTGGCTACCGCTTCCTCTACGTGGTCACCAACCGGGTGAAGGACACGGCGGGCAAGTCCATCTCCGCCTCACCCTTCTTCGAGGCCCTGAAGTCCACCACGGCCCTCGCCGGCTCCTTCGCCGCGCTGGAACCCATCCGCTCCGACGCGATGGCGGGCGCCAACATCCAGCTCTCCGGCTACGCCAAGGTGATGAACGACCTCATCGCCGCCAGCGCCACCACCACCATCACCCAGCGGGCCGACATCGCCCTCATGGGCCGCTTCATCACCACGGGAGCGGGCTACATTCCCGCCGACCCCGTCGGCACGCCCGCCTCCCGGATGCCCGTGGAGACGGCCCTGTGGGCCTACGCGAACAACGCGAACCTGGGCGCCACCGCCCTGCTGGCTGACTTCAGCACGGCCGAGAGCCGCGCCTGGACAAACGGCGTCTCGCACTTCCAGCTCATGGGCACCTCCGCCATCCCCAGCGGCGCCGGTTCCATCTCGGCGATCTTCGGTTCCATTCCCAGCGCCGCCGTGGGCTTCGTGGGCGCCGGCACCTTTGAAAGCGCCGACTTCCAGCTTGACCCCTACGCCGTGCACGCCAACCTCGCCAACGCCGGCGGCAACCTCGATGCCATCACCGGCCTGGTCTACAACCCCGGCACCAGCGTGGCCATCGGCCCCCTCGCCGCCGCCCCGGGCACGGGCGTCCTGCAGTCCTTCCGCAATGGCACCGGCGTACTGCGCGGGTTCTACCACCGGACCCGGCGGGTGCCCTTCATCGTGATCGCACCCATCACCCCCGCCCCGGTGGGCGGATACCCCGTGGCCGTCTTCATGCACGGCATCGGCGGCCAGAAGGAACAGGCCCTGGGCCTGGCCAACACCCTCTGCGCCGCGGGCTATGCCGTTGTCTCGATCGACCAGGCCGTCCATGGCCTGCCGGCCAACGGGCAGCTCGACGTCACCGGAACCGCCGTGAGCGGCAGCCTGACCTCCCCGCTCTACACCGGACCCGGCATGGGCAACGGCCGCCCCGCGGCTGAGTGGGCCAGCAACTTCTTCATGCTGCCCTCCATCCTCACCGCTCGCACCAACGTGCAGACCAGCGCCTTCAACCTCTGGCGCCTGGAGCGGATCCTCAAGCAGCCGGCCGCGGATCCCACCAGCCTGCAGGCGGCCATGACCACTGCCGGCAAGTCCCTGAGTGCCGCCGGTGCCAGCCAGTTCGTGGGCCAGAGCCTGGGCAGCATCGTCGGCTCCTACTTCCTGGCCGGCAACAGCTCCCAGACCGGGGGCAGCAACATGAAGGGCCTTCTCAGCGTTCCGGGCGCGCGCCTGGCCTGGATCCTGAAGGAAAGCCCCTCCTTCGCCACCACCGTGGCCGGTGGCCTCGCCGCCGCGGGCGTCCCCACGGGCAGCGCCGCCTTCTACCAGTTCTTCGCGCTGGCCCAGGCCGTGGCCGATCCCATCGACCCCGCCACCATGGGCACGCCCCTCCCCGGTGCCCCCGTCTCACGGTTCATCAACCGCCTGCTGGTGCAGGAAGCGGTGGGTGATACGGTCATCCAGAACGCCTGCGGCCAGTACTTCGTGAATGCCTTCGCGGGCCGCCAGGGACAGCTGGGCGTGGACGTCAGCGCCACCACCGGCCTTCCCGGATTCACGCAGGTGCTCCGCAACACCCAGGTGGCCCCTGCCGTGCCCTATGTCTATGGCGCGACCCTGGCTGCCATCAAGGCGCCCGTGGCTGCCGCCACGGCCTCCTCGGCCACCACGCCCACCCAGGGCGTCATGCAGTACAGCCCCGCCCAGCACGGCATGCTGCTCCAGGACACGGCCACGGCCGCCAATGTCGCCAGCTGTCAGACGCAGATGTACGCCTGGGTCAAGTACGGCCTGGTCGTCGACGGCGCCAACGCCGCCGGCTTCCCCTTCGTGGCCTCCCCGAGCGGCCTGACGAAGATGGTCATTCCCGGGCTCTTCGGTCCCGAGAGCCTGTCGATCCACTACCCGCTCACGCCCACCGAATAGCCAGACCGCACCACGGAAGCGCCGCCCTCGTGGGCGGCGCTTCCCGTTTCAAGGGTCAGCCACCCAGTTCCGGAAAGGCCTCCAGCAGCTGCCTCCGGGCCTCCAGCAGCTCGGGCACGGCGGGATCCCGGCGCCGGAGGAAGCCGCGGACGGCCTGCAGGTCCTCGGCGGCCCGCTCCAGGATGGGCAGGCCCAGGCCGATGGCCAGGAGCGCCGCCAGGGGCACCAGGGCCATCCGCCACCCCCAGGCGAACCCGGCCGCGCCGGCCAGCAGGAGGGCCCACAGCGGGAAGAGCAGCGCCCCACTCAGCAGCTTCAGGGTGGCGACCTGGTCTCCTTCGTCCGTGAACCGCCCCGCCAGCCAGCCGGCCAGGCGGTACGGAGGCCAGAAGAGCAGGCCCGGCGACAGCAGCAGGACCGCGCTCGCCAGGCGGAGGGCGGCGCCCGGCAACCAGCGCCGCACTTCGGCCGCCGGATAGGGGTGGCCCACCTGATCGGGCCGCAGTCCCTTGGCCCGCAACCAGGCCTGGGCCCCGTGGACGCGGGCCTCCAGGGCCGCGAAGGTCTCGGCGGAGAGGGCGCCCAGGCGCGGCGCCAGGGCGCGCACCCGCAGGCGCAGGGCCTCCAGGTCCACCCGCGTGCCCGGGGCCTCGGCCAGGAGCCAGGCCACCTCCTGGGCCAGGGCCAGGCAGCGCGCATCGGCCTCATGCAGGGTGAGGGGCCGGAGTGCGGCGCGGATCCGGGCGGTCAGCTCGGCGATGGCCTCGGGCGAAGTCCCCTGCCCGGCCAGGTCCCCGAAGGGGATCGGCGCCCCCAGCCGCAGCAGGGCGCTGTGCCGGAAGGTGCCGCGATCCCCGTAGACCAGACCCGCGGGCACCAGGGACAGGGGCACGGGACTGGACAGGGCGATCCGGGCTGCGCCGGTCTTGAGGGGTGCCAGGTCGGCTTCCGTGTGGCTCACGCCCTCGGGAAACATGGCGACGGAGCCCCCCCGGGCCAGCACCTCGTGGACCTCGTGGAAGCTCCCCAGGATGGATTCACGCGTGGCGCCGCCATCCTTGGGGCGGGTCACGGGAATGGCCCTGAAGGCCGAGAGGAAGGGCCGCAGCGGGAGGATCTTCCAGAGGGTGGCTTTGGCCAGCCAGCCGGCCTTGCGGTCGAGCAGGGCGGCCGCCGCGAGGGGATCCAGCAGGCCGTTCGGATGGTTCAGCAGGATGAGGCAGGCCCCCGGCGGCAGGGGGGGCCCCTCCTGGCGCAGGGCGCGGAACCAGATGCGCCCCAGGAATCGCGCCGTCCCGCTGCCGCCGTTCATGCCAGTCCGGCGGCCGGCCGGCGACGGGCCCAGATGAGGGCCACGGCCGAAGCCGCGATGGCGGGAATGACCAGCAGCATGGCCCGGCCCAGGGCCGCGCCCCCCGCCCCGCCCGCTTCCGAGACCCGACCCACCAGGGCCGGGCTGAGGGCATCGCCCAGCAGATGGATGAGGAGCACGTTGAGGCCCGTGCCCGTGGCCCGCACCGAGGCCGGCAGGCAGCTCACCGTAAGGGCGTTCACCGGGCTGGTGTTCACGAACAGCATGAGCATGGCCGCGAAGAAGGCGACATAGGTGGCCTGCAGGTGCCCCGAGGACAGGGCCCAGAACACCGCCGGGATCGCGAGCAGCAGGGTGGCGGCGCTCAGATCCACGCCGATGTCGGGCCAGCGGTGCTGGAGCCGCTTGGTCAGCAGGCCTCCGGCGAAGGTGCCGAGGATCCCCGTGACCACCAGGAAGATGCCAAATACTTCGCCCGCAGCCCCCACGCTCACCCCGTGGCGGCGCTGGAGGAAGGCGCTGCCCCAGAAGCTCAGGGCCCCCATGGCGAAGGTGTAGGCCACGTAGCTGCCCGTGCAGGCCACCCAGACCCGGTTGGTGAGGATGGCGCGCAGCTTCAGCCCGTAGGAGAGCCCTGCGGCCGTATCGGCCCCCTGGTCCTGGCCGCCCCGGGGAGGATCAGCCAGGGTGGCCATGCGCGCGGCGAAGAACAGGCCTGGCAGGCCGGCCACCAGGAAGGCCTGGCGCCAGCCCCAGTGCTGGGCCACGATGCCACCCAGGGCGTAGCCCAGGGCCGAGCCCACGGGAATCGCCAGGTAGAACCAGGTGAACTTGGCAGCCCGCTCATCCTCGGGGAAGAGGTCGGCCAGCAGGGCAGGTCCCAGGCTGGCGTAGGCCGCCTCCCCCACGCCCACCAGCGAGCGGGTGAAGAGCAGGCCCCAGAAGCCATGGACCAGGCAGGCCCCGGCCGTGGCCAGGCTCCACAGCCCCACGCCCACGGCCACCAGGCGCGGCCGGTGGAACCGGTCGGCCAGCAGGCCGAACAAAGGAGCGCCCACCATGTAGGCCAGCAGGAAGACCCCGTTCACCCAGCCCCGCTGAGTGTCCGTGAGTCCAAGGTCCCGGCCCAGGGGTTCGATCACCGCCGCGACGACATACCGGTCCAGGTAGTTCACCAGGTTGATCCCGGTGAGCAGCAGGAGCAGCCGTCGCGCGGCGGTCATCTCAGCAGGCCGTCAACGGCCGGGCTTACTTCTTGGGAGCGGCGGGCTTGGCGGCAGCCGGCTTGGGAGCCGCGGCGGCGGGCTTCGGCGCGGGGGCGGCGTCCGTGGCGTCCAGGCGCTTGGAGACTTCGGCGGTGAAGGCCTTCAGCCACTCCGCATCACCCCAGGAGAGGATGCTGATGGCCTGATCGGACAGGACCAGTTGCAGCTTCTCCTCCTTGGCCAGCTGTTCGACGATGGGGGCCGCGATCTTGGTGATGGCCTCGCCGACCTTCCGCTCCACGCGCTGGTACTCCTGCTGGCTGTCCTCCTGCATCTTCTTGGCCTCGAACTCCACGTCGCGGTACTTCTTGGCCAGGGCCTCCTTCTTGTCGGGATCCAGGCTGGGGGAGTTCAGCTGCTGCTGCAGCGTCTGGAGCTCCTGCCCCTTGGCCCCCAGCTTCTCCTCCAGGTTCTTCTTGGTGATCTCCAGCTCGGAGAAGATGGCGCCGGCCTTCTTCGAGGTGCGCACCAGCTGGTTGATGCTGAAGAAGGCGAACCGGGGGGCCTCCTGGGAGGCGGCGGGGGTGGCGAGGGCCGCGGACAGGCAGAGGGCGGCCAGGGACGGGGCGATGAGGCGCATGGGAATCTCCAGGGCGAAAGAGCCATTGTAGCCGGGAACGGCGGGGCCTTCCGGCAGGAATCAGAAGGTGGTGCCGATGGAGAACTGGAAGTCGGTCCGTGACTCGGTGTCGAAGGGATAGGGGTTCAGCTTCCTCGCCCAGATCAGGCGTAGCGGCGCCGGACTGATGGGCAGGAAGAACCGGAATTCCAGCCCCGCGGATCGCACCAGCGTGGGGTTGGTGTAGGAGTAGGTGTTCCCGGTCGTGATGTCCTTGTAGGAGATCAGATTGCGGCTGAAGACCTTGGTGCCGCTGCCCCAGGCGTTGCCCGCATCGTAGAAGAACACCAGTCGGAACTGGTCCGCGATCTTGAACTGGTATTCGGCATTGGCCACGAGCTGCTTGTTGCCGCCCACCACCACGGCATAGCCGTTGTTGTCCAGCAGGACCGAGCCCACCTGGCCGTAGCGGTAGCCGCGGATGCTGTTCTCGCCACCGGGCCGGTACAGGTCATAGAGGGGGGTCTCGTCCCGGCCCATGTTCTGCAGGTACCCGTAGCTCGTGTTGAAGGCGAAGATGTGGCGGTCGGCCACGTTCGCGAACTTGGCAAAGTCCCAGGTGGCCCGCAGGAAGGGCCGATCGCCGCCGAACTGCCAGCCGCCGTACTCCAGGCCGAAGGAGACCCGCGTGCCGCTGGTCGGCTTGAACTGGTGGTTCACCGTGCTGTAGGCGAGGCTCTGGCTGAAGGTGGAGGTGAGCTGGTTCGGGGTATCCCGGAAGTAGAAGTTCCGGCCACCCTCGATGCGGATCAGCCGGAAGCTGTAGCCCGTGGAATAGGTGGTGAAGAAGGCCCAGGGCTGGTTGGGGATCCAGTTGCTGAGGCGCGCGCCCACGGAGACGCCGAGGCTGCGGGTGAACTGCTTGTAGGCGTTCGCGATGCCCACGCGCGAGGCGTCGTAGTCCGCCGAGCCGTTGGAGACCGAGGTGGAGAAGGAGTAGGGGAGGTCGAACACGAAGGGCTCGGTGAACCCGACGGAGATGTTCTTCGAGAACTTGCCGCCGTTGTAGCTGAAGGACAGCGTCTCGCCGCCACCGCCCAGGTTCCGGGTGGAGAAGCTGACGCCCAGCGAGAAGCCGAACAGCGATCCGTAGCCGCCCTGGAAGAGCACCTCGTTGACGCCCGATTCCTCGCCGCGGACCACGATGTCGACCTGGGGCTTGTCCTGGACCAGGTCCACCTTGGGCTCGGAGCTCTTCACGTCGAAGAAGCTCAGCTGGCTGATGCTCAGCAGCGAATCCTTGAAGCGGTCCGTCTGGAAGGGGTCGCCCTCCCGCATGAGCATGCTGCGCCGGAGCACCTTGTCCTTGGTGGTGAGGTTGCCCTCGAATTCGATCTTCCGGACGGTGTAGGCCTCGCCCTCGTCCATCTTCAGGGTCGTGTCCACCTTCTTGACGCCGCCCTCTTCCCGCACGTCGTACTTCTTCTCGGCCCGGAACAGGACGTAGGCCTGGTTCGAATAGGCCTCCTTGATCTTCTCCACCGTCTGGTTGACCGCATCGAGGTCGAAGGGCACCGGCTTGGCGTCGGCCCTGGGCGTCTCCAGGGAGGGCCGGATGTTGAAGAACTTCTGGAGCATGGACTTGTTGTCCCGCTTCACTTCCGCGTACTTGCCCTTGAAGAAGTTCTCCTGGAACAGCTTGCCGCCCTCAGTCTTGAAGGTGCCCTCGAAGAACTGCTCGCCCTCCAGGATGGGGAAGGTCAGGGTCGCCCGCAGGTCGTACTTGGGCGACTTCGCCTCCTTGAGCCGCTTCTCGTTCTTCTTCTTCTGCTTGGCGGTGGTGCGATCCTCCACCTCGATGATGGGCTTGCCGATGAAGACATCCTTGTAGCCCATCTTCCAGTAGGACTTCTTCAGGTTCTCAAGGTCCTCTTCCAGGTTCTTGTCCACCAGCAGGTCGTGGGTGGTGAGCCAGCTGAACATCCAGTGCCGGCGCGTCTTCTTCATGACGCTGCGGAGCTGGGCGCTGGTGAAGACCTTGTTGCCCTTGAAGGCCACCGTGTAGATCTTGGCCTTGCCGCCTTCCTTGATGTCGAAGACCAGGCGGGCCACGCCGCCGGCCATGGGCTCGAGGGTGATGTCCACCACCGGGCTGCGGAAGCCCTTCTCGCCGGCCTGCTCGACGATCATGTCCTTGATCTTGCGGGCGGAGTCAGGGTCGTAGACGGTCTCGGGATTGATGGTGAGCTTCTTCTCCTTGACCTTGTCCTTGATGTTGGTGAGGCCCACCTCGGTGCCGCCGCGGTAGTCGATCTCCTTGATCAGGGGCCGCTCCTTGATGCGGATGACCAGCTTCTTGCCGCCGGGCGCGTCCTCCAGCTCGAGCTTGATGTCGTCGAAGGAGCCGTTGGCCCACAGCTTCTCCATCACCGCCGAGAAGTCCAGGTTCCGCAGGTCGTCGCCCACCTTCACGCCCGACTTAAAGATCACGGTCTCCGCCGTCTGCTTCTGGGCGCCGACCACCTCGATGGCCACGATGGGCTCGATGTCCTGCCCCGCCAGGGGCATGGTGAAACCGGCCGCCAGCACGACGAGGGTCAGGGGCAGCACGCCCTTCCACCACCGGGGCCGGACCCGGTTCCATACCATGTTCCGCTGCGTCATTCAGGTGCTCCGACCAGATGGGTTTCCTGGCCAGAGGCCACGTCTCCGGTATCAGACAGGGTGGGGACGAGTTTCTCGTCCACCAGATCGAAGTTCACCAGGCCCGAAGGCACCGTGTCCTGGCCGACCATCAGCTCGGCGAGGGGGTCCTCCACCTGCTTCTGGATGGCCCGGCGCAGGGGCCGGGCGCCGTAGGCGCGGTCTCGCAGCGTCGTCTTCACCAGCCAGTCGCAGGCGGCGTCCGTCAGGGTGACGCACAGCTTGTGCTTCTGGAGGGTGATGTTGAGATCCTCCACCAGCAGGCGGACGATCTTGCGCAGCTCGTCATCCCCCAGGCGGTTGAACACCACGATCTCGTCGATGCGGTTCAGGAACTCCGGGGGGAAGGTGCGCTTCAGGACCTTCATGGCGTCGCTGGACTTGGCGTCGGGACGGCCGTCCTGCTCGACGAAGCCGAGGTTCTTCTCCGACAGCAGCTCCCGGCTGCCCACATTGGACGTCATGATGATGATGGTGTTCTTGAAGTCCACCAGGTTCCCGAAAGCGTCCGAAGCCTGACCGTCGTCAAAGATCGACAACAGAATGTTTATGAGGTCCGGGTGGGCCTTCTCGATCTCATCGAAGAGCAGGACGCAGTACGGGTTCCGCCGGATGCGGTCCGTCAGCATGCCGCCTTCCTCATAGCCCACGTACCCCGGAGGGGCCCCGAGCAGCTTGGAGACCTCGTGCTTCTCCATGTATTCCGACATGTCGAAGCGGATCATCTTCTTGGCATCGCCGAAGAGGAAGGTCGCCAGGGTCTTGGCCAGCTCCGTCTTGCCCACGCCCGTGGGGCCCAGGAAGAGGAACGAGCCCATGGGGCGGTTGGGGTTCTTGAGGCCGGTCCGGGCCCGGCGCACGGCCCGCACCACGGCGCTGACCGCCTCGGGCTGGCCGATGACGCGCTCGTTGAGCCGGGGCTCCATGTTCACCAGGTTGGCCTTCTCGTCGCCCTTCAGGGCGCGGACGGGAATGCCGGTCCAGCTGGCCACCACGTCCTCGATGTCCTGCTCCGTGACCTCGGGGAAGCGGGCGTAGTCCTCGTCCGTGAGCTCCGAGCGGTTCTTCTGGATCTCGTCGCGCAGCTGCAGCTCCTTCTGGCGCAGCAGCACGGCCTTCTCGAAGTCGCGGCTGAGCACGGCCTCGTTCATCTCGTTGATGACGCGGTGCAGCTCGTCCTCGGAAGTCTGTCCCTCGGAGGAGGAGCCGCCGGGCCCCACGCGCAGCTTCACCCGGGCGCCGGCCTCGTCCAGCAGGTCGATGGCCTTGTCGGGCAGGAAGCGGTCCGTGATGTAGCGGTTGGACAGGTAGACCGAGGCCTCCATGGTCTTGGCCGTGTACCGCACCCGGTGGAAGAGCTCGTACCGGGCCCGGATGCCCTCGATGATGCGCAGGCTCTCGGCCTCGTCCGGGGGATTCACGGTGACCGGCTGGAAGCGGCGGACCAGGCTGCGGTCCTTGTCGATGTACTTGGCGTATTCCTTGTGCGTGGTGGCGCCGATGCACTGGATCTCGCCGCGGCTGAGGGCCGGCTTCAGGATGTTGGCCGCGTCCAGGCTACCCTCGGCGGCGCCGGTGCCGATGAGCGAGTGGATCTCATCGATGAAGAGCACCACGCTGGGATCCTTGCTGGCCTCGGCGATGATGGACTTGAGCCGCTCCTCGAACTGGCCGCGGTACTTGGTGCCGGCCACCACGAGGCTGAGGTCCAGGGCGTAGATGCGCTTGTCCGCCAGGCTAGGGGGCACGATGCCCTCGTGGATCTTCTGGGCCAGGCCCTCCACGATGGCGGTCTTGCCCACGCCCGCCTCGCCCAGCAGGATCGGGTTGTTCTTGCGGCGGCGGCTGAGGATCTGGACGATGCGCTCGACCTCGGCATCCCGGCCGATGAGGTTGTCGAAGATGCCCCGCTCGGCCATCTCGGACAGGTTGCGGGCGAATTCCGAGAGGAGCGGGTGCTCCTTCTTCTTCTTGGCGATCTTTTCTTCCTTGCTGCTCTCCAGCAGGATCTCCTTGGCGGCGATGAGGTCCGCGCCGGCCTCCTTCAGCAGGCGGCCCGCCAGACAGCCCTCCTCGCGCAGCATGCCCAGCAGCAGGTGCTCGGCGCCCACGTGCTTGTGGTTGAGCTTGGCGCTCTCGGCCGTGGCGTGCTGGAGGATGTGCTTGACCTCCTCCTCCATGGGGATGTCGATGCTGGTGCTGCTGGGGGTGATCTTCTTGTCTTTGGGGGTGAGCGCCGCCACCAGGCGCTCGCGCAGGCTGCTCACCTGCACGCCCATGCGCTCCAGGAGCTGGGTGCTGGTCTTCTCCGATTCCCGGAGGAGGCCCAGCAGGAGGTGGCCGCTCTGGATGCTTTCCGCACCGAACTGGCTCGCCTCATAGCGGGCAAAGAACATCACACGACGGGCTTTTTCGGTGAATTTTTCGAACACGGGACACCCTTCCGGGTCAGGGATGGCGCCGGGGCCAGGATGGTTCCGGAGCGGTCTAACAGGGTAGCGCCTTCCGGCACCCTTGTCCCCTTTCGGCTGGGAAGGATGGGCTTGCGCCGGTATCCTGGAAGGCTGGGAGGGCGACATGAGCCTGGCTAGGACCAATCTGGCGATCCTTGGCCTCCAGTGGGGCGACGAGGGCAAGGGCAAGGTCGTGGACCTGCTCAGCCCGAAGTTCAGGCAGGTGGTCCGCTTCCAGGGTGGCAACAACGCCGGCCACACCGTCGTGGTGGATGGCGTGAGCATCGCCCTGCATCAGGTGCCCAGTGGCGCCCTGCACCCCGGCTGCTTCCTGGTGGTGGGCAATGGCGTGGTGCTGAACCTGGAGGTCTTCCAGCAGGAGCTGGATCGACTCAAAGCCCGCGGTTTTGATCTGACCGGCCGCCTGCTGCTGTCCGAGAAGGCCCACGTGATCCTCCCCCACCACATCGCCCTGGACCAGTGGCGCGAGATCCGGGCCGACAAGGTGGGCGCGAAGATCGGCACCACCGGCCGCGGCATCGGCCCCGCCTACGAGATGAAGGCCGCCCGCATGGGCATCCGCCTGGGCGACCTGCGCCACCCCGAGACCCTGGCCGAGCGCATCGAGCCCGGCTACGCGGAGGTGCGCCTGAGGCTGGGCAGCGAGACCCCCCTGCCCAGCCTCGACGCCATCGTCGAGGGCCTGCTGCGCACCGCCGAACCCTTCCTCCAATTCATCGGCGACGCCCAGGGCCACCTGCTCGGCGCCTGGGAGCGCGGCGACAGCATCCTCTTCGAGGGCGCCCAGGCCACCCTGCTCGACATCGACCACGGCACCTACCCCTTCGTCACCTCCAGCAACTGCAGCCTGGGCGGCCTCTTCACCGGCACCGGCCTGCCCCCCAAGGCCGTGGGCCAGATCCTGGGCATCGCCAAGGCCTACACCACCCGCGTGGGCGCCGGCCCCTTCCCCGCCGAGCTGCTGGACGCCACCGGCGACCGCATCCGCGAGGTGGGCCGCGAGTTCGGCACCACCACGGGCCGCCCCCGCCGCTGCGGCTGGTTCGACGCCCCCATCACCGCCCACGCCTGCCGCACCAACGGCGTGGATGGCCTGGCCATCATGAAGCTCGACGTGCTCGACGGCATGGACGAGGTGGGCCTCATCGTGGGCTACCGCACCGGCGAGGGCACCCTCACCACCCAGCTGCCCAGCTGCGCCGCCGACTGGGCCGGATTGCAGCCCGAGGTGAAGCGCTTCAAGGGCTGGACCAGCACCCGCGGCATCACCGACCACCGGCAGCTGCCCGCCCAGGCCCAGGCCTACCTCGAATCCCTGGCCGAGAGCGTGGCCGTGCCCATCAGCTACCTCAGCACCGGACCCGACCGCCACGAGGGCTGCCTCTACCCCGGAACCTTCCTCCAGCCGCTGCTGGGTTGACTCCAGGCGGGTTCACAGGCACACTGATCCTCCTGCCCACCCGGGCATCGCACGCTCGCGTGCACCGCGCGCTCGAGGGTTCGCGGTCCCCGGCTCCACCGACAAGGGCCCTTAGCTCAGCGGTAGAGCAGCGGCCTTTTAAGCCGTTGGCCGCGGGTTCAAATCCCGCAGGGCCCACCAAGTTCCACCCCAGGGGGCTATCGTCTAGGGGTCAGGACACCGCCCTTTCACGGCGGTAACACGGGTTCAAATCCCGTTAGCCCTACCATAAAAGAGCCTAGAGAAATCTAGGCTCTACTTGTATAAAGACGGCTCAACGCACCTAGAGATGAACTGAACGCTCCAAAAAACGCTCCAAATTGAGGGCAAATCTGGGAGCGTTTTCTCAATCGATGGCGAAGTCGTGTGATCTGTCCAGCAGGAGGGCCCGCTGGGGTCGGTCGGCTGGCGGCAGCCGCATGCCGATCTGCCCAGGGGCCTGGTCGTCTTGCCAAGGTTGACCGCATCGGCAGGCCCCTACCTGGAGCTGGAAGCGTGGAGAAGCCCACGGACATTTTCTGTCCAAACCGGTGTGGCAGGATGGTCTGGACCAAGTCTTTCCTTGAGATGCCTGCATGAGCTACGACCCCTTTGATGGCGTGTTGCTGAACGACCCCCGACCGCCTGTGTCAGGTGCCGTCAGCCTCATGCTGCATCTGCGGGTGGCGCGAAGACTGGCCAAGGCCCAGGGACGCACAGCGGGCCCCAGCCTCGAGGCGCTGAAGACACGTGCTCAGGCCTGCCGGGAACTGCTGGCTCAGGGTCTTTTGCCTGCCACCTTGCGAGAATTGCAGGCCTACGGGCTGGACCTCGGCCAGCCCAAGGCTTCCCACAGCCTCGCCAGCGTTCTAGCCCACCTGGAGGCCTACCTCAAGGAAGTGGAAGCGGGCGGCTATCTAGAGCCGGACCTAGCCCTATGGCAGGCCGTGGACCTGGAACTGGCCGGGAAACGGGGGCTCTGGATCGAGCGGACCGAGGCCGATGGGCCCATTGAAGCCGGACTTCGTGACCTGGTGCCCACGCGTCTTCGGGCCCTGGCCTGTGTTCCGGGCCTGGGAGGCGCCACGTTCAGGCTCGCGGCCCAGAAAGGTGGCGATGCCTCCGGCCTCTTCGGCAGCGCACAACCCCTGGTGGCGTGGTTCCTCGATGGGCTCGAAGCCCATGGCGAAAGCCTCCCCAATGACCTCAACCTTTCTGAGCCGGAGGGCTGGGGATCGGCGCCGTGGTCATCCGCTCTGGAATCCCTGTTCGAGGGACCGCTTGATCTGAAGGACCATGCGGACACCTTCCAGCGGGGACTCGTCGAAGGCCCTCTCGACCTGCTGCGCCATGCCATTGAACAGGTTTGCGTCTGGCTGGATGCGGGCATTCCCCCGGCTGAGATCACCCTCATCCATCCCGAGCCGCAAACGGTGGCCGCCTTCCTTGTACCCCTGCTGGCCGAAGAAGGCGTGGCCCTCCATGTGCGCGGTGGTCTGCTGCCCCTCCTCGCCAGCGAAGCCTGGAGTCCGCTCTGGACCCTGCTCATGGGCGTGCAGCGGCTGGACCCCTGCGCCGTGTCCGCCGGACTCCGCGCCTCCAGGCGCGACGACCTCCGCCACTGGGCGGATGCCCTGGCCCTCGCCGATCAGAGCGGGACGCTCGCGTTCGAAGGCAGCTTCATGCACCTGCGAGACCGCGTGAAGGACTACGCCCAAGGCATCTGGCAGGAACTGGCCACGCTGAGGGCAACCACCCAGACGGCGCACAGGTGGGCCGAGCGCTTGGAGTCCTTGGCCACCACGCTGCGACTGCCCATGGATCCCGATGATTTCTATTCGCCATTGGGCCTGCTCAAAGAAGCCTGGGGCAACGAGACTTGGACCTTCGCCGACATGCTCCTGGCGTTGGAGGCCTTCCTGGATGCGGCGCGCAGCAGCGAGATCCCCCGAGCCGTCGAGGGCCTGCGGCTGGTGACCCCCGGCACGATCCTCGACGACTGGAACGGCGCCCGCGCCACCCTGATCCTCGACCTCTCCGAAGGTGCCTGGCCTAGCCGCCCCGCCGAGAACCCCGACCTGGACGGCGACCGCAAGGCCGCCATCAATCGCGCGCTGCTCGCCTGGAGCCAGACTGAACCGACGGCGACCTTCCCCCCTGCCCTGCAGCGGTTCTGGCTTCCCCGTAGCGAGCATGGCGACCAGATTCCCCGCGCCTTCCAGCGGGAGGCCTACGCCTTCAACAAGGTGCTGGCCATGACTCGCGAGCGCCTGGTGGTGCTCAGTCCTGCCCAGGATGAGGATGGCCGCATGAAGTCCCAGGGACCCTTCTGGACGGCGCTGGAAGGTGCAGCCCTGTGGAGTCCTGAGCCCGCGCTGCACAGCCGCCTGCGATGGCGCTGGGAAGGGCACGACCAATCCCCTCACCAACAGGCCCGGGCCACCGCCGCCCAGGCCCGCCCGGCCAGCGAGGCGCTGCTGGCGGAAGCGCCCGACTTCGACCTTGCTCCAGGGCTCCGCGCCGCCTGGCGCAAGGGGCAGGACAGCGCCAGCCCCACCGCGCTCGAAGGCCTCGCCAAATGCCCCTTCCGTTCTTTCGCGGAGCGCGTCTGGGGCCTGCAGACCTTCGATGCGCGTACCCGGATGTCCATGGCCGTGGGCATCCTCGTCCACCACATCATGGAAGAGGCCCTGATGCCCTTCGTGGGCGAAGAGGACTGGCCTGCCGCCTTCCAGACGGCCCTGGGCCTGGGTCCTGAGGCCAGCGCCGATGACCTCATCCCCCACCTGCAATCCCTCTGGCTGGACAATCAGGACCAGTGGCTGAAGGAGCTGGACCGCCACATCCCCCAGGAGCAGTGGCCTCAGGCCGTGCTCCGCCTGGAATCCCTGCTGCCCAACGTGGCCGCTGGTCTGCTGCGGGATGTCCAGGCGGAAGCCCCCGACAAGGGCGAATTCGCGTTGCTCGACCCAACACGCCTGTTAGCTCCAAAGGCAAAGAAGGCTGCAGCGCCCCCACCGGAGACCTGGCGCCGGAGCCTCCTGGCCCTCGAAGGCAGCCTGGGTCCAGTCGCCCTGGACCTGGGTGACGGCCGCTCCCTCGTGGTCAGCGGCAAGGTGGATCGCATTGAGCGCTGGACCAGTGACGACCTCTCCTTCCTGCGGGTGGTGGACTACAAGACCTCGAAGGAGACCTACCTCAAGGCCTACGCCGAGGAGGACGCACCCTTCGCCTCGCACCTGCAGACCCCGCTCTACATGCTGCTGGCCGAGCAGGTCTACCTGGGCGAACGCGCCACGGCGGTGCTTTTTTCCCTGCGTGACGATGACCCCAAGCCCTTCACCAAGCACCTCGTCACCCTGGCCGAGGCCGGTCCCGACGGAGCCTGGCGCCAGCGGCTGCTCACGAATCTCGCTCGTTTTGATTCGCGGCTGGAGTCGGGGGATTTCCCGCCGACTCCCGGCGAGCATTGCAGCCAGTGTCAGTTGGCGGCCCTCTGCGGGCGGCCCGTGGACGTGACCGTCGAGACCGATGGGGAGGGGGACTGATATGCGCACCCTCGACCTGAGCGATCCCCTCATCCTCGACCAGTCGCTGGTAGTGAGCGCCAGTGCAGGATCGGGCAAGACCTTCACCCTCACCGTGCTGGTCACCGCCCGGCTGGGGCGCGGCGATATCCGCCCCTGGGAGATCCTGGCCACCACCTTCAGCGAGACTTCCGCAGCGGATCTGCGCGAGCGGCTGCTCCGTCCACTGGATATGCTGTCCGCCTTGGATGAGGCCGCGTGGCAGCAACTGCTGCCGCACCTCGAAGTGCCCGTTGCCACGGACCTCGAAGCGTTGCTCAAGGAGCTGCCCGGCATCCAGCACCTGAAGAAGTCCGCCGGGGAGGTGGCCCAGGCCGCCGCCCACTGGTCATGTGCACCCTGGCTCGGCTCGCCCGCCAAGGCCCGCGCCTTCTGGCGCCGCGTGCGGCGGGAAGCCGAGCTGCTGCAGGTGTCCACCATCCACAGCCTGGCCATGCGCGTGCTGAGCAAGGGCGAGGGCAGCCACGACACCATCCTCGATGTGCGTCATCCCTCCCTGCTGCGGCTGCTGCGACTCACGGTGCGCGAGGCACTGACCCTGCCCACCGGCCATGCCGATGAAGTGCCCGCCCGCTTGCTGCTGGCCTGGGCCGAGCAGAACTGGGAGGAACTGTCCCAGGGCTTCGACAACCACCTCGATGCCCTTGGGCACCTGAAGGGTGAAGACCCCAGCCAGTACCGGGACGCTCTGACCCATGCCCTGGCCGGAGCCCGGAATGCCCTGGCGCCCTTCGCGGCGGATGCTGAGCTGGCCAAGCACCCCAGCGGCAAGGGCCTCCACAACTTCAAGAAGGAGAACCTCCTTCCGGTTCCAGTCGACAGCGCCGATCTGCAGACGAACCTCCGCTGGGCCCAGGCCCAGAGCGGGCGCGTGTCGAACCCGCCCCCTGCCTATTACTCCGACGCATTCTGTGAGGCGATGGCGGCCCTCAAGCCCGTGGCCACCGCGCTGGAAGCCTGGCTGCGCTGCCTGCTGGTGAATGCGCTGCAGCGCTTCGAGGCCGAGAAGCAGGCCCAGGGGCTGGCCACCTTCGGGGACCTGGTTCGCCAGGCCTTGGACAGCCTCAAGGCACATGGACTGGAAACTCCTGCGCCCAAGCTGCTCCTGGTGGACGAGTACCAGGACACCTCCAAGGTGCAGGATGCCTTCCTGGAGGCCCTCGGCGCTGAGCGCATGGTGCGCGTGGGTGATGTGAAGCAGGCCATCTACGGCTTCCGGGGTGGCGATCCCGATCTGCTGCGGGACCGGCTGGCCGCGGCGGGAGAGGGCGCCTTCCGCCTCGCTTCCAACTTCCGCTCCACACCCGAGATCGTGACCCTGGCCAATACCTATGTGGATCAGGTCTGGCCCCAGTTGGATCCCACGGTCGGCGATCTCGACGGGGCCCAGGTACCCGTTGCCCCATCGGGGCCTCCAGTGGGGTTGGTGCGCACGCCTGCGCCACCTACTTCAGGCGACCTTCCGGCCCTCGCGGATTGGATCTCGGGCCTCTCCCGGGAGTCCGGCTGGACCGAGTCCCTCGGCGCTCGCGCGAAGACCGGCAGCCGCACTCGGGCGCTCCTGCTCAAGCAGCGCACCCGCCTGCCGGGCCTCCTCCAGCGCCTCAAGGCGCAGGGCATCCAGCCCTACGTGGTGGCCAAGGAGGGATTCTGGGACAGCCCCGGCGTGCGGCTCATCCTGGCGGCCCTGGAGGCCGTGGCCCACCCCGAGCGACCCATCCCCTGTGCGGCGTTGCTGCGCCAGGTGGTGGGCCTAAGCGATGCCGAACTGGCAACCCTGGCCCAAGGCTGTGAAGGCCGTCCCGGACTGCCCGGTCTGGGTCAGTTGGATCCCGAGCGGCTTCCGGATGCCCACCGAGAGGCCGCCCGTTTCCTCCTCGACCTGCGACAGGCCTCCACCCAGACCATCGCAGGTCGCCTGCTGCGCCACGGAGCCCTGCTCCAGGCCATCGCAGCCCTGAACGTGCATGGTGCGCTGGAGCCCCTGCGGGCCCGGCGCAACCTGGCCGGACTGCTCGCCAAGTTGCAGGACCTGCCCGCCAGTCCCTCCGTGGCCTACGCCCTGCTGGATGACGAGCGGAACGGCCTGGAGCGGGGCGACCTGCCCGCCTCCGTGGAAGACGCCGATCTGCTCATCCAGACGGCTCACGGCAGTAAGGGGCTGGAGTACGACGACGTCATCCTGCCCCTGCTGAATGTGAACCCGCGCAGCTTCCGAAAGGGGGACCTGCGCACCCGCCCCGAGACCGGCGAGCTGCTGCTGGCCTGGAAGCTGGGGACATTCACCGGACGCGCCTACGACGACCTCAAGCCCCTGGTGGAGGCCAAACAGAAGCGCGACGAACTCAACCTGCTCTATGTGGCGCTTACCCGGGCCAAGGGGCGTCTCTGCGTGCTGCTTCAGGAGCCCAAAGACCCCAAAGAGCCCAAACCCCCGAGCGAGTTCAAGACCTGGGCGAAATGGGGGCAGGTCCTGGCCAGCAGCCACCTGGACTGGAAGCCCTTGGCGGAGGCACCGACACCGGTGCCCGTGCCGGCCCGTGTCACCCTCACGCTGGACTCACCGCCGGCGAGAGCGGCCCTGGCCGACCTCACCCTGCCTGCCGATGCCCATGACGACCTCCCTGGCGATACCCGCAGCAAGGCCCGCCAGGAGGGTGAAGCCATGCATGCCTTCCTCCGGGATCTCCTGGTGCGGTGGGAGGATCCGGAAGCCTTCCAGGCCTGCCTCGCCGCTGCCCCACCAGTCGCCCACGCCCGTGAGAACGCCCTGCGCTTCCTGGAGCAATTCGAGGCCAAGGGCTGGCGCCACTTCCGCCGCCGCACCGAGCTGCCCCTCGCGGGTGCAGCCAGCAGTGGTGGGCTTGGACGCGCGGACCTCGTGGTCTGGGGCGAGGACCGCATCCACCTCCTGGACTTCAAGCACTCCAAAGCCTTCGGCGAGGAGGAGCTTGCGGCCTACCGGGACCAACTCAACCGGTATTCCGCCGTATTGGCGGAGCGGGAGGGGATGCCCGTGACCTCTTGGCTTGTGCCGCTTCGTGGCAACGCTTGGGTCAATCTGGAATGACAAACCTGGGCAATCCACCACCTTGAAAGGCAGCCTGAAGCATCCTGGGACCAGCTATCGTGTGGATGGCCATCGGCGCACCCATTCGGTCATCTACCAGACCGCCCGGGCGGACCTGCTGGGGCTGGTGAGCCTCGGCCTGCTGGAGCAGACCAAAGAAGGCCGGGCCTTCGTGTTCACCGCGCCACGGGATCTGTCCCGGCGCATGAAGGAACTTGCCGCTCAGAGCTTGAAGACATTTTCTCGATGCCAGCTCAGGAAATCGGCATGAGGTCGCTGATCTAGCGCCTCGGGGACGAGAACCCGTCGATCCGAGCGGAGGAGCCGAGACAAATCATCGGGAACGCCTTGTGGGGAGAGCAGGATGCTGCCGTCTACGCCGACGGCCAAAAGCCCTCGATCGAATAACCAATGGAGGGTGCCTGTGAGAGCCAGTCCATTTCGTACTGAATCTGGGCCGTTGAAGGCGACTGGTCGAATGTGCGCAGCCTGGACCTCGGGCCGCCCACCACCATTGATCAGCCGCAGACCAGAAAAAGCGCAGGTGTTCTGGTAGGCCTCGCGGACCTTGTGGCGGAAGGCGACTTCCCGGAAAGGGCGTGAGACCCACTGCTGAATCATTGGGCGATCCGAGTAGGCGATGGCTTCTTCGGCAACCCGGTCCGCGGTCTGATTCGAATCGTTGATCTCCCACGAGTCCATCACCCGTGAGAATCCGGCTCGGACGATCGCCTCGAATTCCTCCAACGGAAGAACCCTCACAGCCCGGCCAAAGGCCCCCTTGTTGGTCGATCCATCGGCCTTTTGAAGCGTGGATTCCCGATAGTGCCCACCTTCCTGGAACGGTACCGGCAGATCGAACTCCTGATAGCCCTCCATGTAGGCGAAGAAATGATCCTCTCGCTCGGCGTCGGGCATGATGCGCGTGATCCTCGCCATCGCAAAGTAGGCTTGGCGACCGCCCCCTTGGCTTCGCCGAGGTTCGTAGTACAGGATCCAATCACCCTCGGCCGCCCCGACCTGGTTCAGGTAGGTTCTCGGGAAGTGGTAACGCACCTCTGGCAGGTCATCGTAGACCGAGCCTACTGACATGGTTAGCACTGCGTTGGTCACGGGGGCCAGGCTACCAGGTCGTTGATATCAGGGCTGCCCCCCTACCCCAACCCCGCCGTCCTGGCCAAGGTCAGCGACCCATCCCGGTTCGTCCCGGCACACGCCCAGGCCACGGGCCTTCGCTGGCCTTTCACCAGCAGCTCGGCTTTGAGGGTCAGGCCTTCCCAGGGGATGCCTCGGGGCAGGAGGAGGGAGGCCTGGCGGACGCCGCGGGTCATGGGGTAGCCGGGGTCGAGGCAGCCGGTGGCCAGGGGCTTGCCGTCGGCGGCGCACAGGGAGATCCGGAGCACGCCGGGGATGCAGGCCACGCCGTCGTTCACGAGGCCGAGCACCAGGCCGTGGCGCCCGTCCCGCTGGTAGGCCCAGATCCAGGAGGGGCGCACGCGGTAGCCGATGCGGCGGGCGGCGGCGTCGATGGCGGCGTGGGAGCGTTCGTAGCTCCGGAGCAGATGCTCGGCGGAGATGGCGTGGAAGTTCCACAGGGACCAGTAGTTCGCCCCCACGTCAAGCACGTGGGAGAGGGTGTTCTCGGTGCGCGGCGGCCCGCCCTTGGGATCCGGCGCATCCGGGTCCCCACTCAGGCCCGCTTCGCAGATGGCGGCGACCCAGGGCGGGCGGTTGGCGAGGGCCTCGATCTGCTCGTTCTCGATGAAGATGGTGTCGGTGCGCAGCCAGTTGTGGGTGCGGATGGTGCGGTCCACCAGTTCCGAGTTGCCCACGCGGCTGAAATCAGGCTGGGTGTTCGTGGCCAGGGGCGTGCGCTTCCAGGCCCCCAGCTGGGCCTCGAACATCGCCAGCCAGGTGGCCTCGGCGGTGGCGTTGTCCGGGAAGGGATGCCCCTCGTAGGGCCAGGTGTGGCCCTCGCCCCAGAACCCGTACATGAAGGTGTCCATGTATTCCACCTGGGGATGCCCATCCAGCTCCTGGGCCAGGAGCCCGTTCAGCTCCCGGAAGGCGGCCTGGTACTCGGGGTGGTCGTAGCGCGGGAGCTGGTTCAGGCCCTTGTTCCGGGGCAGCTCGGAGGGGCGCTCCCACTGCCCCTTGAGCGCCACCGTGGGGACCTTCGCTGCGAGGAAGGCCGGCATCCCCGGCTCGGGATGGTCGGGGTTCTCCAGCATCACGCGGAAGCCCACGCCCTTGCCGTAGCGCCGCGCCAGATCGAGGGTGGCCTTCCAGCCCTCGGGGAAGTCCAGCCGTCCAGGGCGCTGCTGGATGTCCCGCCAGTTGAGGCGGATGTAGACCTTCTGCGCGAAGGGCAGCCGGATGAGGTCCTCGAGGTACCGCTCCACGGGCACGCCGTGGGTGCGAGGCGGCCAGAAGTCCCCGGACACATACACGGTGAGGCCCATGCCGGGGTTGGGGACGATGTCGGTGGATGGCAGGGTGGTCATCACCACCTCGCTGCCGGACAGCACCTCCTCCGGCGGGTACTGGGGGAACGGGCCCTGGTAGAGCCGGTCGGGGACCGCCGGGGGCGGCCCGAAGTCGTGTTTCTCCCAGGTGTGGCTGGGCACGAAGGCGGAGGCCGAGCGGGAGCCCAGTCCCGCCGCCAGGGCCGCCGTCCCCGCGGTCTTGAAAAAGTCGCGTCGTTTCATGAGTCCACCTGGTCGAGGAGAAATCACGCCATCCGAATCCGTCCCGATCCTGCTGCGATTTGAACCGCCCCGTCACGCGGCGCTGAGTGTTGGCGTTGCGTCAGTCACCCTTCATTCCGGCCTGGCCTCGATCAGGAGGTGGGCGCTGAAGGGAAGGTTCAGGGTGGCGCGGGGACCCTTGACCACGCCCAGATCCCGGTCGTGTTCGTAGTCCCGGATCCGATACGTGCGGGCTTCGAGGCCCCGCAGCTCGACCGGGCCCTGCCACTTCTTGGCGAAGAACCCGTAGTACCGGGCCTCGCCCTTCTGGATGGCGTGGGTCTCGGGCAGGTCGAAGCCGACGTCGTAGAGATCCCCGAGATACTGTCCCTTCGGCAACATCTGTTTCCGATAGATGCCAAGCCACGTCGCGAGGGCCCGCTTGCGCCCGGGCGTGAGGTCCGAGGTGCTGCGCTTGGTGGCGAGGGCGGGCAACACGAACTGGGTGCCGATGACGCCCCCCACGGCCACCGTCGAGGCATAGTCGCTTGCCCCGTCGCTCAGCTCCACGTGATCGCCGAAGTAGGCGACGCCATCGCCCATGAGGGCCTTCAGGACCTTCCCCTTGGAGCGGACCTGGAAGGAGCTGGTGGGATCGGAGCCGACCGACATGTTGAAGTAGGGCATGGTGAAGAAGGAATAGCTGGTGCCGCAGGGGCAGAACTCCACCAGGGCCTGGGGCTTGAGGCTCCGCACCGTCTCGAAGATCGCCTTGAAGTAGAGGGGCAGCGCCTTCACGGCATCCTCGGGATGCTCGTGGTGGTGGGCGGGGTTGTAGCAGGGTGGCACGCCGTTCATGTACTGCCCGTCGAGCTTCAGCCCGTCGTAGCCCCAGTCGAGGATCATCTTCTTCGCCAGGTCCTTGCTGTACTCGATCACGCCGGGCGCCGCCGGGCACAGGTAGAAGGTCGGCCAGTACGAGATCTTCTGCTGCGATCCGTCGCGGTTCAGGAGGGCGAACTCGGGATGCTCCTTCATCAGGGTGCTCCCGCGGGAGCCCATGAGCGGCGCCCACCACAGCTGCGCCTGGAAGCCATCCTGGTGGATCCGGTCGACCATCGCCTTCAGGTCCTCGTCACCTCTAGGGAACTTCAGGGGATCCGGATGCCAGTCCGCGTAGTTGTCCTGCCAGCCATCGTCCACGGTCACCCAGGTGAAGCCGAGTTCCTTGACGGTGGGGAGGGTTCCGTAGATCTGCCGGGCCTGGACCTTCCTGCCGTAGCCCCAGGCGCACCAGATGGGTCCGAAGGCCGCTTCGGGGGAGTCCGCCATGCGGAAGCCCTGGCCCGCCATGAACCGCCGGTAGAGCGACAGCGTGCCGAAACAATCGCCTTCATGGACGGACACGAAGGTCCGCAGGCTCCGCACGGTGGCGCCGGGCGCGAGGCTCTGCTCCCGCGCCATGCGCAGGGCCACCTGGGCCCGGCCCGCCTTCGGCATGGTCACGGGCAGGGACACCAGCTCGGGCGAGGTCTCCAGATGGCCGATGCCCAGACCCGCCTCGCGGGACCACACGTCGACGATGGGCGTCCCTCCGCCGTAGTCCGGGGCGTTCATGCCCAGGTGGTTCTCCTGCCGGAACCCCACGCGCAGCGGCACCAGCCAGTTCGGCCGCCGCTCGTAGGATCCGCATTGGTACGACCAGAAGGTCGGCCCTTTCCCGGCCGCCTGGGCCTCCAGCTCGTAGGCGTGGCTGGTCCAGCCGCTGATGGGCAGACTGGCACCACCTTCGTTGGTGTAGGCCACCTCGTAGACCGCCAGCGCGGGGAAGGCGTCGTAGATCGTCACGGTGACGGTCTTGATGAGCTGCGGGGCCTGGCCCTTCAGCACCAGGCGCTCGCCATCGGCGATGCGGTCCCGCTGCTGGGAGACCAGGGTGAATTCCTGCCGCTTCCGGCCCGGACCCTCCAGGTACTCCGAGTCGGAGAAGGGCCCCAGGGGTTTCTCGACGCCCTTGAACCGGGCGACCACCCGGCTTCGCAGGTGCAGGTCGAACTCGATGCGGAGGCAGGGGCTCTGGATGGACGGGGCCTCGGCGGCGGCCTGGGCCGCGGGAACGGCGGCCCGCGCCGGTCCCGACGGAAGGGCCAGGGACAGACCGGCGAGGGCAAGGGCACGGAACAGGGACATGGCGGACTCCCGGAAAGGGCGGAACCAGACGTCAGGGGCGCTGGGCGCGGGCCATCACGCGGCGGGCGTTGTCGGCGTACAGCTTCCTCAGCACCGGTTCGCCCAGGCCGAAGCCGTACAGGGGCCAGTGGTAGCCGAACAGCTCGGTCTCGTAGAAGTGCTCATCCTCGGATTCCAGGATCCGGAAGGTGGTGCGGTACATCTCGGCCTCCATCCCCATGTCCGTGCCGTAGAGAATCCGGTCCTGGTAGCGACCGAGGAAGCGGGCGACCTGCCGCGGAATGGGGGCCGTCTCGCCGTAGCGGGCGCCGATGTCGGCGTAGAGGTTCGGGTACTTGTCCAGCATCGCGCCCAGGATGGCCAGGTCGTGGCAGCAGTTGGCCAGGTGGCAGGCGATGAAGAGGGTCCGGGGATGCTTCTTCACGGCGCGGTCGAGGGTCGCGATGACCTGGTCGTGCCGGAGCACGTCGGGCCGGTTGGGGATCTTCCACTCGAAGGCATTCATCAGGCCGTCGTTGGTCTGATCCTGGGGCTCGTACATCCACTGGTCCTCGCCCACGTGCACGTTGATGGGCAGGCCCAGGTCCGCGCACTTCTCCAGGATCGCGTCCATGCGGGGATCGTCGAGGTGCATGCCGCCGGCGTTGCCGTTCAGCCCGCCGCCCTTGTCCGTGATCTCGCCCACCCCCACGGCCCCGAGGCGGCGGCAGCGCTCCAGTTCCGCCAGGGCGGCGGGCCCGAAGCCCGGCTGATCGAACCCGGTGAAGTCGATGCCGCACCAGAGCTCGAACCGCGCGGGGTATTTCCTGTACTTCCGGGTGGCCTCGTCGAAGGTCTTTCCCGTGCTCCCGAAGAGGATCACAGTCTTTTCGATGCCCACGGCATCCATGGTCTTCACCCAGGCTGCCACCTCGGCCTCCGTTTCCGCGTAGGGATGGGAATGGATGTCGATGGTGGGGAAGCGGGCCTTCTCGATGCGGGTCTGGGGCACCTTGAAGATGGAATGGGGGCGGTAGTCCTTCAGCAGCAGCTGGTCCGGAGGAATCGCCTTGGCTGACTGGGCCTGGAGGGCCGCCCCAAGGGCGAGCAGCGAGCAGAACCCGAGGGCCCGCCTCAGCGGCCTGAACCCGGTTGGATGGAATCCAGTCATGGCGCCACCTCCAGCAGCAGATGATCCTTGAAGGCCACGGCCAGGCGCGGCGCCCTGCCCCGGACGGCCACCACTTCGCCCAAGTCCCGGCCTTCGACGAGGTCCCGCACGCGATGGCGGCCGGGCTCCAGGCCCCGGAGCTCGACCCGGCCCTTCCAGGCGCCCGCCGCGAAGAACCCGTAGTGCATCCTGCCGTCGCGGGCGATGGCGTAGCCCTCCGGGCGGTCCACGCCCAGGGTGTACAGGTTCAGGAAGGTGCCGCTGGACAGGCGCTTCTCCCGGTAGAGGTCCAGCCACCGCCGCCAGACCGCGTTCTTGGCCGGACTGAGATCCACGGGGCCGGACCTGGGCACCTGGCCCGTGGGAGGCCACACGAACTTGGTGCCCGGCACGCCACCGGCGCCCAAGGTGGAGGCGAAGTCCTCGCCGGTCTCCAGCCAGTCGTCCTTGCCGAGGGGCTTCATGACGCTCAGCTCCACGTGGTCCCCGTACACGGCGGCGGCGGGTCCCAGCAGGGCCTTATAGAGCTTGATGCGGCGCCGGACCTGGACCGCCCCCACGGGATCGGCGGTCACGGCCTGGTCCATCCAGGGCAGCCAGGCCGCGGCGGGCGTGGTCCCGCAGGGGCAGATCTGGATCACCGCGCCGGGCTTCAAGGCATGGACGGCCGCCTGGATCTGCCGGTAGACCTCGGCGGCGGCCTGCGTGGATTCCAGGGGAGAGGCGTGGTGGTGTTTGGGATTGAAGCAGGGCGGAACGGCGAAGACGTTGTCCATCTTGAAGCCATCGAACCCGTCGTCCCGGATGAAGGCCACGGCCATGTCCCGAAAGTACGCCTGGACCTCCGGCAGGGACGGATCCAGCACCGCCAGGTCGCGGATCATGGTGGCGGGTTGGCCCTGTTCATCCAGCACCAGCCAGTCCGGATGGTCGCGCACCACCTGGGACTGGCGGTACTGGTGGGACTCGCCCTTGCCATTGGCGATCTCGGCGGCGATGGGCAGCCACCAGAGCTGCACCTTGATCCCGGCCCGGTGGTACTGGTCCACCATCGCCCTCAGGCTGTCGCCGGGGTAGGTGTCCGAACGGGCCTTCCAGTCGCCGTAGGCGTCGAACCAGCGGTCATCCAGGGTGGCCCAGCTGAGGCCCAGCTCTTTCAGCTTGGGCAGCACACCGAGCATCTGGGCCGGGGTGATGTCGAAGCCATAGCCCCAGCTGCACCAGGTGGCCTCGTAGGCCTCGGCGTCCGCCGCCCCGGGCTTCCAGGCCGAGGGCGCCATGAGCCGCGACCAGAGGCTGACCGGTTCGAAGAAATCGCCCGGGTGGACCGCCAGGAAACACCAGGGGGAGGTCCAGGTCTCACCGGGTGCGAGGTTCCGGGCCGGGAAGGCCACGGCGGCGGCGGCGCGGCCATCCGGTGCCACCTGCACCGGCAGGGCGCAGGGGTCGGCGGACAGGCAGCCCAGCGCCTCTCCGCTGGCGGCATTCCAGAAGTCGATGACGGGGATTCCGCCGCCGACGCCGCCGGCGAGCATGTCCCCCAGCCTGTTCTCGGAGCGGCCGGGGCGGAGGCGCAGCACCTCGTCCTGGCCCCACCCCTTGCTGGTTCCCTGGAAGGACCACAGGCGACCCTTCGCGAACCGCGCCCGGAGGACATCAAGCTCGCCGGTGCTCTGCCTGGCGGCGGTGGGATTGGTCAGGCGCAGGGCGGCGAAGAGCACCCCGGGATGGCCCTCCCGAACCTCCAGGACGAGGGTCTTCGACACGGACCCGCTGCCGAGGCAGGGGATCTCCCAGTGGCTGCCCCCAGCGGAGCGCTGGGCCCGGCCCAGATCCAGGACGGGGACCTTGGCATCGCCGGCTCCCTTCATGGTGTCGGCAAGGGAAAGGCGCCGTCCATGCTGGAGCCGGGTGGCGGTGATGACGCCGGAGGGCAGCACCTGGAACTCCGCCGAGGGCGTCACCAGCCTGAGCGGCGGGCGGGCCGCCAGGGCCGTGGCCAGCAGGCCGAAGGCCACGGCCAGGATGCGTCGTCCTTCCATCCAGCGGAGCGCCTGCATGGGACCTCCCTTGAAGAAAACGGACCAGCCCTTACCCCTGCGCGGGGGCTTCGACTTCCTCCTCCAGGGCCATGAGCACCGTGGCGAGGATGGCCACGGCCATGCCCACGCCCTGGATGGCCAGGGGCATCGTCCGGTAGAGGACGAGCGAGATGAGGATGGTGACCACCGGCGCCCCGGCGTTGATGAGCGGGGACACGATGATGGCCCGGCCGTACCGGAAGGCGTAGACCAGCAGCAGCGCCCCGACGGCATTGAGCACCTGGATCAGGGCGGCCAGCCAGGGACCGCGGAAGCCCCAGTGGATGGGCTGCCGGAAATCAGTCATGAACCAGGCCACGGGGATCAGCAGGAGGCCCGTCACGGTCATGTAGAAGAAGATGCTCTCGGCCCGCATGGACTTGTTCCCGTGGGAGATGACGAAGCCCTGGAAACCCCAGGCCAGGAAGACCAGCAGGGCCAAGCCCACCCACAGCAGCCCCGCGCCGGCGCGACCCTCCGGCGGCGTGTAGGCCAGCAGGATCCCGGCCACCAGCGCCAGGGCGATGCCGATCCAGCCTTTGAGGGAGGCGCGCTCCCGGGAGACGATGAAGGCGAGGACGATGGTCACGAGGGGCGAGAGGGCGACGAAGGGGAACACCAGGTAGGCCGGCGCCAGGCGCAGCACCTTGAAGAGGATCAGCTGTCCCCCGGCGCCCAGGAACCCGGCCAGTCCGCCATAGAGGATCGACCGCGCGTCGGTCTCCACCTTCCAGCCCACCAGGGCCAGGGCCACCAGGCAGGGCGGGATCATGGTGAGGGCCCACACGATGTAGCCCAGGGTCTCGGGGAAGCCGGCCTTGGCGGGCGTGTCGATGAGGGCCCCCCACAGACCCCAGGCCAGGACCGTGATGACGGTGTAGAGGAACCAGCGCGGCTTGTTCATGAGCCTCCCTGTGCCACGGACATGGAAAGGCCACAGGCGGCGGCATAGTGCCCCAGCACCCTGCGGACGGAGTGGATGGCGAGGGCGCGGCCGCTGGGCCGGATGATCCCGGCGCGGACCGCATCGTACTCGCGGGGCCGGTACTGGCTGATCAGCTCGAGCGGAAGCGGCCCTTCCAACGTCCGGAACAGGGCCTCCAGGGCCTCCCTCACGGCGGGATCGCCCCAGTAGTACCGGGAGCGGTCGCTCAGGCTGAAGCGCCGCGCGAAGGCCTGCTCGCCGGCCGTGCCATGGTGGTGGTCCTGCCAGTGGCCGGGCTCCCGGAGCATGGCCGCTTCCAGCGTCGCGGCCAGAGGTGGGCAGGAGTAGCGGGGGTTCCGGCCCTGGAGCTCGCGGGCAAGCTGCTCCAGCGAGAACACGGCTTCCCGGAAGGCGAAGGTGAGCCAGGGCCCAACCTTGAGGATGGCGAAGCGATCCTCCACCAGCTGGCGCAGGGCAGCGGGGCTCTGGTAGTCGGTGGAGTGAGCCTCGTACATCCAGGGCAGCCGGCGCGCGATGGCCCCGGTCAGCGGCGCCGCGGCGCCTCGATCGTAGTCGTGGACGCTGGCCTCGCCGAACTCGACCCCGGGCTGGACCACCAGGGCCACGACCCGCTCCCAGGCCGACTCGAGGCCGAGCCTGGCGAAGGTGGCCTGGCTGAGATCCAGGGTGCGGGCCACGTCCGAAGGCGCCGTGGGCCGGAGGCCGGCCTCCTCTTCCACCGCGCCGCCGGGCATCGGGACTTCGGTGCCGATGACGTAGACCGGTGGCGGCCCCCCGCCCCGGCGACCATGGGCCTGCTCCGCCCGGAGGCAGAGTCTCCCCGCGCGTTCGGCGATGACGGCGTCGGGGAGGACGGCGGGATCGTCGGCGCAGCGCATGCTCGCGTCCAGGTGGATCTTGTGGAAGCCCGCGCTGACGTAGGCATCCACCAGCGCTTCGGCCTGCGCCATGGCGGCCGCGGCGGGTTGATTCCGCCAGGGATTCGGGCCCAGGTGGTCGCCGCCCAGGATGAGCCGGTCGCCGGGCAGGCCGGCCTCCCGGGCCAGGGTCTCCACGAAGGCCTTGAAGTCCGCGGGCGTCATGCCCGTGTAGCCGCCGGCCTGGTTCACCTGGTTGCAGGTGGCCTCGATCAGCACCGGGGAGGCGTCCTCCCGGGCCTGGTCCAGGGCGGCCCGCAGGACCACCGGGTGCGCCGAGCAGACCGAGTAAATGCCCCGCCCCGCCGCAGCGCGGCAGTCCTCCCGGAGCCGGAGGAGCTCAGACACGCCCGGAGCCGTCCATGAACATGCCGAGCTTCTGCTTGATCAGATCCTTCACGTCCCGGATGGCGGGGGGGAAGATGTTCCGCAGGTCGATGTCCGTGGTGGCCTGGATCTCGCGCTTCACGCCCCGGACGAAGGCGTCCTTGGTCTCGGTGGCCACGTTGACCTTGCAGATGCCCCGGGCGACCGCGGCCCGGATGGCGGTCTCGTCCACGCCGGAGCCGCCGTGCAGCACCAGGGGCACGCCGGTGCGCGCCTGGATCGCCGCCAGGCGCTCCAGGTCGAGGCAGGGTGTGGCCTTGTAGAACCCGTGGGCCGTGCCGATGGCCACCGCCAGCGAATCCACGCCGGTCTCGTGCACGAACCGGGCGGCCTCGTCGGGATCGGTCATGCCGCCGGAGTCCGCCTCCTGGCCCAGCTTGGCCACGAAGCCCAGCTCCGCCTCCACGTTGGCGCCGGTCTTCCGGGCCAGCTCCACGGCCTTCCGGGTGAGCGCCACGTTCTGGGCGAAGTCCGCTTCGCTGGCATCGATCATGACGGAATCGAAGCCGGCCTCGAGGCACCGCTCGACGAGATCCAGGGAGGTGGCGTGATCCAGGTGGATCCAGCCTTCCACGCCGTACTGTTCGATGGCGGCCCGGCCCATGGCCAACGCGAGGCCGAGGCCCAGGTAGTCGATGGAGCTCCGGGTCAGCTGCAGGATGACCGGCTGGCGCAGCTCCGCGGCCGCCTCCAGGATGCCGCGCAGCGTCTCGGCGTTGTAGAAATTGGTCGCGAGCAGGGCCGTCCTGCGGTCCCGCGCCTCGAGAAGCTTCTCCCGCATGGGCAGTCTAGAAGGCATGGTTGAAGCGCTCCTTGGCGATGGCCTGGAGGCCCGCCCGGTCGGTGAACGCCCCGGTGCCTCCGGCGGCGGTGGTGGAGATGGCCCCCATGAGGTTGCCGAAGCGCAGGCACTCCTCCAGGCTCTTCCCTTCGATGAAACAGGAGACGAACCCGGCGTCGAAGCTGTCCCCGGCGCCGATGGCGTCCACCACGTCCCGGTTCAGGAAGGGCGGGCAGGACAGGATCCTGCCGTCCGCCATGGCCTGGGCGCCCTGGTTCCCCTGTTTCACCACCACGGTATGCGCGAAGGGGCGCAGCGAGTCCAGGGCCGTTTCGACATCCGGCTTCCGGGTCAGGTTCAGGAGCTCCTGCTCATTGGGCAGGAAGACGTCCACGTAGGGGAGGATGTCGGGCAGGTCGAGATCCCAGGCTTCCGCCGGATCCCACTGGGGATCGAAGGACGTGGTGAGACCACACTCCTTCGCCCGCCGGAACAGGTTCCCCACGTCGCCCCGCAGCCCCGGCTGGAGGAACGCGGAGGCGAAGTGCATGTGGCGGGAGGTGCGCAGCCGGTCGACCTGGATGTCGGCAAGCGTGAGGTGGGCCATCGCCCCCATGTAGGTGACCATGGCCCGGTCCTCGCCCCGGTTGAGGACGATGGTGGCACCCGTGGCGTGATCGGAGGTCCGGCGGATCATGGCCGCATAGACCTTCTTGTCACGGAGGCTGTTCACGGCCAGGTCGCCGAACAGGTCTTCGCCCACCTTGCCCAGGAAGGCGACCTTGGCGCCGATGCTGCTCAGGTTGCTGGCGAAGATGGCGGAGGAGCTGCCGAGCGTGAGCGTCATGGCTTCCGCCAGGATCTCCTTGCCGACCTCCGGCATTCGGGGGAGGCCGTTCAGGATCAAATCGACGTTGAGTTCGCCGACGACCAGCACATCAAAGTTGGATTCCATGCCTGGGACCTCGTTCTTGGCTGCATCAAAGGGGATCGTGGGCCCGGGGGTAGATCGTGACGCCCTGCACGACGCGGGAGATGCTGCCGCAGGGTGAGGGGTTGTCGGGGCTGAGCCCCTGCGCGATGGAGAGCTCCACCCCGAGGACCTGCGCCACCAGGACGCCGCAGATGGCCCGCTCCTCGTCGCGGAGCAGGCCCTCCTCGTCGAGGGTGATGGTGGCCTCGGGGCCCTCATGGGGCGCGAGGCCCGCGCCCACGCCCAGGCGGAAGCAGCCCAGGTTTCCATCCCGAATCTCTTTCACGAGGTCCTGCTCATAGGCTTTCTGGCCGGGCCGGCCCGAGAAGAGGAAGACGACGAGGGTCTCCGCATCGATGGCGGCCTTGGGGCCGTGCCGGAATCCCAGGAAGGAATCGTAGGAGCACATCACGGATCCGTTCGTGAGTTCCTGGACCTTGAGGTGGCACTCCCGCGCGGCCCCCTTCAGGGCCCCGGCCCCGAGGAAGATGGCTCGGCGGACGCCCAGCCGGGCCAGCTCGCGGAACCGTCCGCCCTCGCTGGAAAGGAGGCGCTCGGCCGCGGCGGCCATGAGCCGGACGCGGGAACCCTGGTACTCCAGGCAATCCAGGTCGGCCATCAGCATTCCGGCCAGGGCCATGCTGGTGAAGCTGCCGGTCATGGCCAGGCCCTTGTCATCGGCCGCCGGGGGCAGGACGAAGACGGCGCGGGGGTGCTTCGTCGGATGCTTCGCGAGGTCTCCGCCGGGGTTGCAGGTGATGATCAGGTGCCTCACGTCGCTGAGGCACTCGTCCGCCCGGTCGAGGGCCGCGATGCTCTCGGGGCTGTTGCCCGACCGGCCGAAGGAGATGAGCAGGGTCGGGACATCCTGGGCGAAGCACTCCTCGGGATTGGTCACGATGTCCGTGGTCGGAACGGCCCGCACGCAGCGCTTCAGGCGGCGGCTGTAGCAGCCCTGGAGCAGCTCTCCAATGAAGGCGGAGGAGCCAGCCCCCGTCAGCACCACTTCCCGGTCGGAGGCCTGGAGCGCTTCGGTCATGAACGCCTTCAGGTCCTTCGCTTCCCAGCGGAGCCCCTCCCAGGTGGCCTGCCAGAGCGCCGGCTGCCCGAGGATTTCCGGAATGGTGTGGACCGCGCCGAGGGAGGGTCGTGACGGTGGGGCGAAAGTCGAAAACGCGGCGCTCATGCCTGAAAACTCCAGAAACCTGCAGGTTGGACCCCATCGGGCCCGCTTGATCGTCTAGAACCGGTAGGATCCCATGAGGCTGAAATAGGAGGGCCGGCTGGGGTTGGTCGCATCCACGGGCAGGTCGGGATTGCTGCGCCACTCGGTGAAGGTGTAGTTCAGGGATACCGCCCAGTGCTCGGAGAGGTCATACCCCAGCCCCACGCGCCAGCCCAGCTTGATGTGCTGATCGGCGGGGTAGAGGCTCGGGTCGCCCCCCTTCTGGTCCGCCTTCCAGATGTGGAAGGAGGGCCCCACCCGCACCGTGAAGGGCTGCGAGTCCCAGGGCTGGTAGACCAGCTCCGCGCCCAACCGGGGGCTGTTCAGCGTGAAGGTCGGCCGGTCCACCGTTCCTTCAGCCGCGGGGATGTGGGCATAGCCGAGATAGACCTGGATCTTCGGTCCGAAGTTCTCCGGGTTGAACAGGGCCCCGGCCTCGACGGTGTAGCCGCCAGTGGTCTTCCGGGTGAGATCGACCGTGTTCCCCTGGTTGATGAGGAGCCCGGCGGAAGCCGTGTACTTCGTATCCCCGGCGCGGGCCGGGCCAGCCAGGGCCAGAGCCAGCACGCCCGAAAGCAAGACTTTGGAAAGGTGCATGGGGTCTCCTCCTGGCCTAGAACCGGATGCCTGTATCAAGGGTGATCACCCGGCCTGGGATGCGACCCGTCCCCACCGTCGAGAGATCGTCTGCGGCGCGCCAGCCGTGCCCGGTGAACTGATGCGGCTGCCCCGCGGTGTCCGTCAGGCTCGTGCCGCCAAGGCTGTACGGCCCCATGGACTTGGTGTTGAAGATGTTGTTGATGTTCATGTCGCAGAACCACCTCACGGTGCGCAGGACCGTGATCTCGAGGTTGTACTTCAACCCGATGGTCGTGATGCTCGTGTTCGTCATCCGTCCGCCATCGGCGGCGACGGCCAGGGAGTTCGGCAGTCCGCCCGTGTTCTGGTTGTTCGTGTCGTTGTAGCCCGGGACGGTCGGGAAGGGGATGTTGTAGTTGATCCATCGCGCTTCAGGCTTGCCGCTGGTGTAGTTCGCCCGCAGCGTGACGTTGGATTTCACCTTCCCGGAGCTCACGTCGAACACCGCGAACAGGTTCAGGTTGTGCTCGGGCGTGCGCAGCGTGGTGGGGTTGTACTGGTCCCGGGTGAACAGCGTGTTGTAGTAGTCGCGGAAATTGGCCAGCTGGCTCGTGGTGCGGTCCGGATTGTCGAGCGAAGGGCGGGTGTTGGCCGTCATCCGGGCGTAGGTGTAGTTGCCGTAGATGGTGGCGCGCCGGCTCAGGGGGAGCATCCACTCGAGTTCGGCGCTCTTGTAGGTGCGCTGCGAATCGGGGTCGTTTCTCAGTATCCGCTTGAAATTCGGGGAACCGGAAGGGTCCGTGTAGACCGGACCGGGGAAGAAGTCGAAGAGGTTCGACCAGGTCTTGTAGACCGCCGTCGCCCGCCAGTAGCCCCCCGCCGTGTAGGAGCGGCGGAAGCCCATGGTGATCTCGGTGGAGACGGGATTCTTCCAGGACTTGTCGATCTCGAAAGTGTCGCCGGCGTAGGTGCGGGAATAGGCGGTGTAGTTGTTCTTGTCGAGGAGCTGGTTGTAGGACACGTAGTAGGGGGTCGAGGAGCCCTGGCTCCAGTAGTACACGGTCTGGTCGCCCAGGCGGCCATGGGCCATCGGGAGGAACAGCGAGCCCGGGGAGCTGGCCTGGAACTGGCCGTAGGACAGATTGAAGAGGCGGGACTGGTCCCCCGAGACGTCCCACTTGTACTCGAACCGGGGATTCAGGTGCCCGTACGACACGAAGGTGCTGAAGTCGTCGTTCACCTTGAACATGTCGTAGCGGAGCCCCAGCATCACGCTGTGGTTCTTGTTGATGGTCCAGAGGTCGTTGATCCAGTAGGCGTGGGTCGTCTTCTGGAAGTTCCCGCCCTCGGCCCCCGTGCGGCTCACCCACGTGGGGATGAGGCCCAGGCCGCCCGGGAAGTGGTTGTCCGATCCGGGCGCCCCGATGCCGGGGTTCACCAGGCCGTCGCTCAGCACGGGCGTGTTCGCCGCCGTCGGATCCAGGTCCTGCAGGGTGGCCGTCGCGGCGTTGTAGACGAGGTACTGGCCCGTGAGCGGATTCTGGCCGGGGACGATGTACTGGTCCTTGGCCGCGCCCACCTGGATTCCCCACTTGAACTTCTCGACGTCGAAGCCCATGTCCAGCTGGTGGGAGCTGTCCCCCTGGGAGAACACGTGGGCGTAGTTCACGATGGCCGAGTCGTTCAGGATCGTGTCGCCCTTGTCGGCGTTGTAGCCGTTGGTGTTGTAGGCGACGCCACCGGAGGCGTACCCATCCAGCAGGCTCGTGACGGGTGAACCGTCCGCGTGCTCGCCGGGGATGAACGTGGTCCAGATGGGCGGCTGGCCGGGGCTGTAGGGATGCGGCCAGGTGCGGTAGGTGTGGCCGACCCGGGCCTCCAGGACGCCTGCGTTGCCGATCAGGCCCTTGTACCCGAGATTCCACAGGTGGTGGTGGTAGTTGTCCGTCCCCGACGAGGTCACGCTGTCGATGCGGCCGAAGCGCGGGAGCCCCCAGTAGGCCTCGCTGTCGTTCTGCGTGTAGTTCCACTCCAGGCTGTGGTCCGGATTGATCTGGGCGAAGAGCACGAACTGGTGGAACTTCGACGTGTCCTTGAGCGTATCCAGCCCGCCGAGGGCGTAGGTGTTGGCGGGGGCGATCCCGGTGCCGGGAACGTAGGTGAAGGTTGATTGGCTGGGCAGCCCGTTCAGGGTGGTGAGCCCGACCACCGAGGTGTAGGAATAGGTCGGCGTCTGCTGGGTGCCGTAGGCGAAGGTGATGTGATCCTTCCAGATCGGGCCCCGCAGCGACAGCTCGTAGGTGCGGTTGGGGAAATCGTCGTTGGGGTAGACCGGGTCCCCGGCAGAGCCGTCCCGCCTCGGGTACGAGGTGTTGTTGTCCTGCCAGTAGTTCTTCCGGTACTTGATGCGGGCCGTGCCCGTGAAGGTGTTGCTGCCCCGGGTGGTCACGATGGAGACGAGGCCGCCATCCGTGTTCCCGTAGCGCGCGTTGAGGGGCGACTGGATCACCGCCATGGTGTCGACCAGGTCCATGAGGGTCGTCAATTCATTCAGGTAGCCGCCACCTTCCTCGGTGATGTTCAGGCCGTTCTGGATGACCTTGGTGCTGTGCTGGATGCCGCCCCGGATCGAGATGGCGTCATCGCCGTACCCGCCGACGTTGGGATCCAGGATCCCGGTGATCCCCGGCGACAGGACGAGGATCGAATCCAACTCCTGGCTCGCGAGCTGGTTGAGGTTCTCCATGGAATAGGTCGAAGCCGTGGTGGTCGTGGTCTTGTCCACCTGGGCCGCCTGGTCGATGACCTCCACGGTCGCCCCCTGTTCGGCCACGGCGGGGAGGATCACGTCCTGCCGGGCCGTCTGGCCGGGCACCACCTGGAACTCGCCCTTGACGGTCATGAAGCCGCCGGCCGAGACCGTGATCGTGAACTTGCCGTTCGGCAGGATGGCGAGCCGGTACTGGCCCTTCTCGTTGGTGGTGGTGGTCCGTTCCCCCAGCAGATTCGGGGAGACGAGGCGCACGAGCGCGCCCACGATGGGTTTCCCGGTCTTCCCGGTGACCAGGCCCACCGCGGTGCCGGTCGTCTCCTGGGCCAGCAGGGGAGCGGCGGCCAGGAGCAGCATGAGAGGCGTGAACTTGCTTCGGTGCAGCATGGACCTATCTCCTTTACCTGTTCCCGGTGCCTAGATCTTCACTGCGAGCCCGAACTCGAAGACGAACCCACGATGGGTGCTCTCCAGAAGGACGGGGCTCTGGCCTGTGTAGGTGAAGGGCCTGTAGTCGAAGTGCGTGGTGCTGATGTTGCGGATGGTGAACTCGAACTTGAGGTTGTCGGACAGCGGTACGCCCACCCCGGCCAGCAGCCCCACTCCGGGCTTCGTCTTCTCCTTCACGAAGGCCCAGCCTTCGTAGTAGTCGCTCCCCGGGGCATTGGGATCCAGCACCGGTGCCGGCGAGGCGGAACCGTACATCGGGATGAGCGTGCCGCTCATCTCGGCGCTGACCTTGTAGAGGTCCAGGCTCACCCCCGCGAACCAGTACCAGCCCCCCAGGTCCGGGAACGCGTCCGAGTAGGTGCCCCGGAGGCTGAACCCCTGGCTTTGTTCCTTCCGGAAGTCGATGGAGTTCGTCTGGCTCAGGAAAAGGGGATTCCCCTGATAGGTGGTGGCCGGGCTCTGCGGGTTGTAGAAGACGGCCCCGCCGGTCGGCATGACGTCGCGGGCCTGGCCCGGGAAATGGTCGAACCCGAATTCCACCGAAAACGCGCGCGCCCCTCCCAGGGGCCAGCGGCCGCCCACTCCGAATCCGAAGGCCTGGTGGCTGTTCTGGTCCTGACTCAGCGTCCCCGCCGTGAGCGCCCCCTTGACCTTGAAATCGAAGGTCGGGTCGCCCTCGGCCGCGGACAGCGTGAGGACCGACCAGCCGGCCACCGCGAGAACAAGCCTGGGAAGTGGTTTCTGGACCTTCATGGTGGGCCTCCGTGAGCAGGCGAAAGGACTGGGCAGGACCGGGAGTGGCTGGATGCGGGGGAAGCTGAATGGGAAGTCGAGGGTGGGGCGCAGGGCAATTGATCTAATTCGAATCGAATATTTGTTCATCTTTGCAGCATTTTTAGCAGTATCGAGCAGAAAGCGACAGTGTCAATTTTATTTTGTGTTATTTTTGGGGCATGCGCCAAGAAGAACGTCTCGGTCTCATCCTCGACCGGCTGTCCAGGAAGGGCACCTTGGGTGTCGCTGACCTCGCGGCTGAGCTCGGCGTGTCCACGGCCTCGGTCCGTCGGGATCTGGAAGTACTCGAAGAACAGCACCTTCTCTCACGCACCCACGGCGGGGCGGTGGCCAACACCCTCGCCTACGAACTGCCGCTGCGCTACCGGGGGGGCCGCCAGAAGGAGGAGAAGCGGCGCATCGCCGCCATGGCGGTCGCACGGCTCGGCGAGGGGATCGTCTCCCTGGGGCTCACCGGCGGCACCACCACCACGGAGGTGGCCCGGGCCCTCGCGAACCTGACGGGGCTCACCATCGTCACCAACGCCCTCAACATCGCCTCGGACCTCGCCATGCGTCCGAACCTGAAGCTGATCGTGACCGGCGGGACGGCCCGGAGCGAATCCTACGAGCTGGTGGGCCCCCTGGCCGAGGCGAGCCTGGAGGGCCTGCACCTGGACCTGGCCATCGTCGGCGTGGATGGCATCAGCGCCAAGGGCGGCCTCACGACCCACCACGACGTGGAGGCGCACACCAACCGCGCCCTCATCGAACACGCCCGGCGCGTCATCGTCGTGGCCGATGGCTCCAAGGTCGGGCGCATGGCCTTCGCCCGCATCTGCCCCATCACCGAAGTGCATGAGCTCATCACCGACGACCAGGCGGATGCCGACGAGCTGGAACGCCTTCGCGAGGCGGGCATCACGGTGACCATCGCCTAGCCGACCGAGGCGCGATACCCCAGTCCATGGAGGGAACGACCATGCCGAACCGCCCCGGGATCCCAGGCACGAAGACGTGGATCATGCTGCTCGCCCTGGCGGCGGCGCGGGCCCTCACCGGGCAGCCGGCCCCGCAGATCCAGTTCCCGAGGCCCTTCGCCGTGGTGGTGGATGATCTCGGCTGGATGCATGGGGGCTCCCAGGATCCTGCGAACGGTCCCTATCGCATCGGGTTCAAGCGGGACATGGTGGCCCAGGACTACCTCCCCATGATCCAGATCGGCCAGGCCGTCGGCGTCCGCATCCAGGGCGTCTTCGTGCTCGGCGAGCTGGACCGGGAGAACGCCGTGGCCAAGCTGCCCTCGGCCACCCGGGAGGGGAGCAAGTGGGACAACACGGCCAACGTCTCCCCCGAACAGCTGAGGATCATGGAGACGGTCAAGGCCCAATCGGCCTTCCTGGAGTTCGGCCTCCATGGCGTGGGCCACGAGTACTGGGAGAACGGCCGCCGCCGCCGCGCGGAGTGGTACAACCTGCAGGACAAGCGCCCCTGGACCGAGGCGGAGATCCGGGCCCACCTGGACATGTTCAGGACGATCATGGCCCAGTACGGACTTTCGAAGGAGAACGGCCACTCGTTCCCGGAAAGCTTCGTGCCCACGGCCTACAGCTACTTCTGGAACCCCTCGGCCAAGCCGTACAGCCTGGGCAAAATCCTCCGCGAATATGGCGTGCGATACGCCAACACGGCCTTCTCGGAGATCCCCCAGCTGCATCCCCCGGCGCAGGGGTCGGGCGGCTTCGACAACGGCGTCCTCGTCCTGGACCGGCACAACTTCGGCAACGAGTGGTGGGAACCGGCCACCCTCCCCCGCCAGCCCATCTCAGCCTTCGACACGGACATCATCGAGACGCACTGGGTCAACCTCCTCGCCACGGATGACATCTTCCAGGCCTCGGTCAACGCCAAGTGGATCGCCCTGCTGCAGGCCGTCCAGGCCGAGGAGGGACGCTACCTGGCCAAGAACACCGAGCAGCTCTACTCCCAGTGGCTCTACAAGCGGCATTGCAAAGTCTCGGAGCCGGAGCCGGGCCGGGTGCTCATCGATGCCCGCCCCATGCCCCAGGATGCCTTCGATGCCGGCATGGTCGGCCCCCTGGTCCTGAAAGTCAGGCTCCCGAAGGGAACCCACCTCTCCCGGGCGACCCTGGACGGTCAGCCGATCCCCTCCATCCAGGAAGTCCAGGGATTCGCCCATCTCTACCTGCCGGCGATCCCCCGGGGCATCGCCGAATTGCGGTACGGATTCGGGGACCATCTCCCCGAGCTCACCGTCATCAATGACGGGACCTACCTCGTCTACGCCCGGGCCCTGAGCGGGACATCCGCGCGCTTCAAGATGCGCGTGTATGGCGAACAGGCTGTGGCCATCACCACCGCCTCCAGGCCGAGCTCCGTGACCTGCTCCAATCCCCGGCTCAGCGTGCGCGAAGTCAGGTTCAACAGGGAATCCGGGATGACCACCGTGGTCCTGCAGGCCCATGACATCCAAGGCGAAACGGGAGAACTCATCCTGGGGTTCTAGCGGGAACGCCCGTTCGCCTCCGGGCCGGTTCTCTCTCATGCTGGAGGGTGGGGGATTCCGTTGGCGCAGCGCACAGACCAGGACATCGTCATCCGCGGGGCGGAGGCGCACAACCTCGCGGGCTTCGACGTGCGGATCCCCCGGCGCAGCCTGACCGTGATCACGGGCGTGTCGGGCTCCGGCAAGTCCTCGCTGGCCTTCGACACGCTGTTCCGGGAGGGGCAGCGCCGCTTCCTGGAGACGCTGCCCTCCTTCGCGCGCCAGTTCGTGGGCGGCTTTGCACGTCCGGCGGTGCGCAGCATCGAGGGCCTGGGGCCCGCCGTGGCCGTGGGCCAGCGCAGCAGCCTCGCGAATCCCCGCTCCACGGTGGGCACGCTCACGGAAGGCTGGGACCTGCTGCGCCTGCTCTTCGCGCGGCTGGGCAGCGCGCCCGAGGGCATTCGCCCCACCCGGGGCCTCTTCTCCTTCAACGGCGAGGAAGGCGCCTGCCCCCAGTGCCAGGGCCTGGGCGTGGAGGACCGGCTGGACCTGGACCTGCTGGTGGCCGATGGCTCGAAGTCGCTGCGGGACGGTGCCCTGCGGGTGAGCACGCCCAACGGCTACCTCATGTATTCGCAGGTGACCCTGGCCGTGCTGGACGAGGTGCTGCGGGCCCACGGCGGCTCCGTGGACGTCCCCTGGCGGGACCTCGGCGACGAGGCCCGTCGCGTAGTGCTGTACGGCTCGGAGCGCCTGAAGGTCCCCTATGGCAAGCATCCCCTGGAGTCGCGGCTGAAGTGGACCGGCATCACCGCGCGCCCCCGGCAGGAGGGCTTCTACCGCGGCCTGGTGCCCGTCATGGAGGAGATCCTCCGGGGCAAGCGGAACGACTCCATCCTCCGCTTCGTGCGCAGCGCCACCTGCACCGCCTGCCGCGGCGCGCGCCTGCGGCCCGGGGCGCTGGCCGTCACCTGGCGGGGCCGGCGCATCGTGGACCTGGCCGCCCTGACGGTCCGTGACCTGCGGGCCCTCCTGGGCCCACTCGAAGCGGCACCCTCCGAAGCCGCCGTGCTGGAGCCCATCCGCAAGGACCTCCTTGCCCGCTGCGACCTGATGACGGAGCTGGGTCTCGACTACCTGACCCTGGACCGCCCGGCGCCGAGCCTCTCGCGCGGCGAGGCGCAGCGCCTGCGGCTCCTGGGCCTGGCCCTGGGTGAGCTGCGCGGCCTGCTGGTGGTGCTGGATGAGCCCTCGGCGGGCCTGCATGCCCACGACGTGGACCGCCTGATCCGCGTGCTGCAGCGCCTGCGGGACCAGGGCCAGACCGTGGTGGTGGTGGAGCACGATGCGCGCATCGCCCGCGCGGCGGACTGGCTCATCGACCTGGGCCCCGGGCCCGGCGTCCAGGGCGGCCGGCTGCTCTTCAGCGGCCCCCCTCAGCAGCTGCTGGCGCAGGTCGCGGGAGGGGCCGCCACGCCCACCCAGCGCTGGCTGGCGGGCACCGGCGCGGCCGTTCCCCGAAGCCCGCGCCCTGGGCGGGGCTCCCTGCGGCTGGAGGGTCTGCACCGCCACAACCTCCAGCACCTCGACGTGACGCTGGAGGTGGGTCTCCTCCACGTCATCTCGGGTGTCTCGGGCGCGGGGAAGACCTCGCTGCTCGACGAGGTGGTGGCGCGCTTCCAGGCGGACGCGGTGCCGGACGCGCCCTTCCGCCGCATCGTCTCGGTGGATGCGGATCCCATCGGACGCACCCCCCGCTCCAATGCGGCCACCTACACCGGCGCCTTCGACCTCATCCGGGATCTCTTCGCCGGCTCGGCGGACGCCAAGGCCCGCGGCCTGGGCAAGGGGAGTTTCTCCTTCAACACGGCGGGCGGTCGCTGCGAAGCCTGCGAAGGCGCGGGGGTGCAGGAAGTCGGCATGCGCTACCTGGGCAGCGTGGAGCTGGTCTGCGAGGCCTGCGGCGGGCGGCGCTTCCATCCCGAGGTGCTGGCCGTGCAGGTGCGGGGCCGGAGCATCGCGGACGTGCTGGAGGGCAGCATCGCCGAGGCCGCGGCCCACTTCGCGGACCATCCGCGGCTGCGCCGCATCCTCGATGCCCTGCTGGACGTGGGCCTGGGCTACCTGCCCCTGGGCCAGCCCGCCACGACGCTCTCCGGCGGCGAGGCCCAGCGCGTGAAGCTGGCCACCGAACTCGCCCGGACCGGCAGCGGCCCGGCCCTCATCGCCCTGGACGAGCCCACCACCGGCCTGCATGCCGCCGACGTGGCCGTGCTGCTGCAGGCCTGGGACCGCCTGCTGGACGCGGGCCACACGCTGCTGGTGGTGGATCACGACCTGGACGTGGTGCGCCACGCGGACCGGGTGCTGGACCTGGGGCCCGGCAGCGGTCCCGAAGGCGGGCGGCTGCTGGTGTGTGGGGTTCCTGAGGACCTCACCGCCTGCCCGGCCTCCCTCACCGGCGCCGCACTGCGGGAGCTGCCACCACCCATCGAGGCGCCTTCCGTGCCGGGTGAGGCGCCGCCCATGGAGCTGGTGGGGGTGCGCACGCACAACCTGCGGGGGATCGACGTGACCCTGCCCGCCCAGGGCCTCACCGTGGTCACGGGGCCTTCGGGCTCGGGCAAGTCCTCGCTGGTCTTCGACACGCTGCTGGCCGAGGCCCAGAACCGCTTCGCGGACCTGGTCTCCCCCTGGGCCCGGCGCCTGCTGCCCCGCAAGGGCGGCGCCGAGTTCGAGGCCGCCCGCGGCCTCCAGGCCACCCTGGCCGTGCCCCAGCAGGCGGGCCGGCGGAACCCCCGCGCCACCGTGGGCACCGCCACCGAGCTGGACGAGCTGCTGCGTCTGCTCTTCGCCCGGGCGGGCGAGCAACCCGCCGCCGGCGAGCCCCCGCAGGTGCTCTGGGCCGCGGATTTCTCCCCCCACTCGGAGCGCGGCGCCTGTCCCCGCTGCCGGGGGCTGGGCTTCCTCCAGCGCTGCGATCCCGAGCGCCTGGTGAGCCATCCCGATCGGGCGCTGGATGGCGGCGCCATGGATGGCACCCGCTTCGGTGCCTACCTGGGCGAGGCGGACGGCCAGTTCGTGGCCACCCTGCGGCATGCGGCGGCCCAGGCGGGCCTGGACCTCTCCCGCCCCTGGCGGGAGCTGGGCCCGGCCGAGCGGCGGCTCGCCATGGACGGCAGCGGCGACCTCCTGCACGAGGTGGCCTGGCGCTACCGGCGCGGCAAGGCCGAGGGCGTGCACCACCTGAAGACGACCTGGGATGGCTTCGCCACGCTCGTGGAACGGGAATACGAGCGCATCCACGCCGAGCCCAAGGGCGAGGAGCTGGAGACACTGCTGGCGGACGCGCCCTGCCCCGCCTGCGGCGGCGAGCGCCTGCGGGAGCTGCCGCGTTCGGTCCGCTTCGGCGGCCTGCGCCTGCCCGAGCTGCTGGCCCTGTCCGTGGACGAGGCCCTGGCGTGGTTCGAAGGGCCGGCCGTCCTGGGGCTCCCGCCCCGCACGCTCACGCTCACCGCGGATCTCCGGAGGGATGTCCTCGCGCGCATGAAGGCCCTCGCGGACGCGGGCCTCGGCTACCTCACCCTGCGCCGCGAGCTGGCCAGCCTTTCGGGCGGCGAAGGCCAGCGGGTGCGCCTCGCGGCGGCCCTGGGCGGGGGCCTGGTGGGCGTCACCTACGTGCTGGACGAGCCCACCCAGGGGCTGCACCCGAAGGATGTCCAGCGCCTGGGCGGGGTGCTGCGCCGGCTGGCCGATGCGGGCAATGCGGTCATCGTGGTCGAGCACGATGCCGCCCTCATCGCCGCGGCGGATCAGATCCTGGAGTTGGGCCCCGGGGCCGGTCCCGAAGGCGGACGCCTCGTGGCCAGCGGCCCACCCCGGGACCTGGAGCGGCAGGCGGACTCCCGCACCGGCGCCCTGCTGCGCCGCACGCGGACGGTCTACACCGAAACAACCGCCGCCCTCACGCCGGGCCTCCGGGTTCGAGGCGCCCACCTGCACAACCTCCAGGGGATCGACGTGACCTTCCCCACAGGTGCCCTGGTCGCGGTGACGGGCGTGTCCGGCAGCGGGAAGTCCACCCTCGTCCTCGAGGTGCTGGCGCCCTCGCTGCGGAACCACCTGGCGGGACGCGGACCCTTGGGCTGCGAGGGTTTCGAGCTGCTGACCGGCATCCAGGAGGTCATCACCGCGGATCAGGCGGCCCTGGGGACGGGCTGGAGCAGCACGGTCCTCACCCTCACGGGGCTGGCGGAGCCGCTCCGCAAGCGCTTCGCCGCCACGCCCCGGGCCAGGGCCCTGAAGCTCACGGCGAAGCACTTCTCCACCACCGCGCCGGGCGGCCGCTGCGAGGCCTGCGAAGGGCGCGGCGTGCTCACGATGGCCATGGACCTGCTGCCGGACGTCACCGTGGGCTGCGAAACCTGCGGCGGACAGCGCTTCCGGCCCGAGGTGCTGGAATGCCGGCTGGAAGGCCGCAGCATCGCCGAGGTGCTGGAGGCCACCGTGGCCGAACTGGCCGGGGCCTTCTCGGGAGACGCACTCCTGGCCACGCCCTTGAGGGCGCTGGAGGAGGTGGGCCTGGGCTACCTGCGCGTGGGCCAGGCGGGGGCCGCCCTTTCGGCCGGGGAGCGCCAGCGCCTTCGGCTGGCGGGCCTACTGGCGGAGTCCCCCGGAACCCGCGCGGCGATCCTGCTGGACGAGCCCACCCGCGGCCTGGGCTTCGAGGATGTGGACCGCCTGTCGGCCACGCTGCACCGCCTGGCCCAGGACGGCCACCTCGTCGTCGTGGTGACGCATGACCTGGATCTCATCGCCGCCAGCCACTGGATCATCGACCTCGGCCCCGAAGGGGGCGCCGGTGGAGGCCGGGTCCTGGTGGAAGGCCCGCCCAGCGTCGTGCGCGCCTGTGCGGCCTCCCACACAGGGCAGGCGCTGGCGAACCGGTAGGATCCGGACTTGCCTCGTGGCCCACAAACACGAAGAGGGAGCAAGAGGCTATCCGCAGTGCCATCGGGCTTCCACGCATGTGGCCGCCCGATGGCGGCCACATGGAATGGAACGGCTTGGAAGGTCATAGCCCGGTGATAACGGACTTTCCGTCCACCTCTACCGTTCAGATCAGCCCTCTTCCGGAACGCTCTTGGCGGCCGAGGTCAACGACGCCATGTCCGTGATTGGCACCGCCGGCTCGCCCAACTTGAAGTTCTCTGCCTCGGCAATGGTCTTCGCCATCGACCGCACAGTCTGGAAGGCCTTGATCTGATCCGGCGTCGTCTTGGCGATGACGCCAAGGGTCCCGAGGATGCCGGTGATCTTCTTCAGCTTGGTGATCTGGAATGGGTTGGAGCTCAGGCTGGATACGGTGGCCTGGCCGTTCTTGATGAACCCGGGAACCTGGGTCGCGGCAGCGAGATCCGCGGCCACGGCCAATCCCAGCTTGGCATAGGCCGGGCGGACCACCTTGGCCTTGTCCTTCTGGTAGCCCTTGGGATCCAGCTTCTCCATCTCCAGGAAGGTCTCCGAGACCAGCGTGTTCTGCGTGGCGTCGAGGGCATCGCCCTCCTTCCGTTTGGCATTCAGCTCGTTGAACTTCGAGAATTTCTCCTTGATGGCCTTCACCTGTTCAGGCGGGAAGGCGTCGCACATCTGCTCGGCGGCACTCATGGCCAGGAGGGTGGCGGTGGTCGAGAAGAGGATGATCCGGCCGCCCTCGGCCATCAGCGTGTCGGGGTCCATCACGGCGACCGCCGCGACGGCAGCTGTGGTCCCATCGGCCTTGGGCGCTTCCTTCTTGGCATCGTCTTTCTTCCCGAACAAGCCGGACAACCCTTGGCCTTGTGCGGAAGTACCGGCAAGGAGGGCCAGGACCAGTGGTAGTGCTGTGAAAGCTCGCATGCTATTTCTCCAGAGTGATGGCCTGGATCAGGCCTTGTTGGGTGGAACGCTTGATCAGTTCAGTGAGTGAGGACTCCTGCAGGACCAGCCCGAGGTGGGTGGCATCCAGGGGTCGGTAGCCGTCAGTGGGTGGATAGGGCAGGGCGTGTCCCAGGCCCAGCTTCCAGCGGGGTTCTTTCTCCGGGGTGTAGCCATCGCGGTACACCCGGAGCCGCCAGGTGGCACCGACCCCGCGACTCGGATCCAGGAAGGGAGTGTCTACCTTCAAGCGGAGGTCGGATTCGCACTGGGTGGCCTCTCCAGGCCGGTCCTGGAGGACGATGTCCAAGCCCGCCGCACGGGAGAGCTGGGCCGCCAAGGCAGCCTGGATCCAGCGTGCCGGGAGCAGCGCGATCGTCTCTGGGACGTCCGGGATCAGCAGCCCCACCGTGGGCAGACCACCGGCCCTGAAGCTCAGTTCATCGCCCTGGGAGGCGCGTCCAAGGTCGGGCCAGACCAGGCTGCTGTTCGGCTGGAAATAGGGTCCGAGGTCCCGGCCCTGGGCATCACGGATGGCTCCTTCCGGGTGGATCCAGGCCAGCTTCGTGCCCGGTTTGGGTGAAAGCCCAAGCCACTGGACCTTCCCCTCGGCCTGGACCACGCCTTTGTGGGCATGCTGACCATGCTTGGGACGCACCAGCCAGGCCTTCTGGAACCGACCCGACAGGTTGATCAGACCATTGCGGCAAAGCGAGAACCAGATGGAATCCAGATCCAGTTCCCGCAACCCTTCCTTCATCCGGAAGACCTTCTCCTCCGTCTGGAATTCGGTTCCCCTCAGGATCAGGCGCCCGGGCTCCCCATCCTCGGATTCCCGCTGGTACCAGGCCAAACCCCACACGACGCGCAACAGGTGATCCGTGGCGCCCCCTGCTTCCACCCGCGTGGCGTGGTGTGCATCGACCACGCCGATCTCGACTTCGACTTCGGGCGAGTCCAGTTTCGCCTTGGCGGCAAGATCCTCCAGACTGGCCGTGAAAGCATTCCCTTCGACCTGCTGGGAGAACCGTCCCACGTCCGCCTGGAAGCCTTTGTCCAACTGCGTCTCAGCGACCGGGAGCACCCGGAAGGCGCCCGCCTTGCTGACGTAGTTGGCCATCAATCCCAGCCACGCGTCCATGGCCAACGGGGGTACCTGGGAATCCAGCTGCGGGCTGGGCCGGGCCGGGCCGATCCACCGGAGGGACAGGCGCGGCTCCTTCCGCTCGGCAGGGGTCGCCTGCCCCATGAAGGTGGCCCCATAGACTTCGGCTGCGCCCAGGTCGAGGTCCCGGCCCGGAATGGCCTGCTCGACGAGCGAGAACCGCTCGAATACCTGCTTGATGCGGACCCTGCCGGAGCCCGCCCCCTGCAGGATGCGTCCGCTGACGCTCCGCTGGCTCCCGAAGGGCCAGATGGCCCCGCCCCTGATGCGGACGCCCTTGGGGAGGGGCAGCAGTGCGGCTTTCAGCGAGAAGGGATGGGCCTGCGTCTGTAACTGCCCCAGGCATTCCTGGATCCACTGGGTCGCTGCCATTCCAAAGGCCTTCCTGATCAGCTCGGCCCTCTCGCGGGGATCCTTGTCCCGGCTGATGGACACCGTGGTGGTCACCATGCGCGTGGCGGCGAACAGCGAGGTCAGGCTCCAGGGATCCACCAGGGTCACGTCACCAACCAGGGTGGCTTCCAGGTGATCCAGGCTTCCGGCCACCGTATCCTTGTACAGGCGGACCACCGACAAGCGCGGAACCACCAGAAGGGTGGGTTGGGAGGCGGTGATCATCCCTTCCGGGGTGGCCGATAAGGGCACGACTCGACCGAAGCGTCCCTCAAAGGCCTCCCGGAACTGGCGGCCAAGGCTTTCCTGCGCTTGGGGGTTCTGGAATTCGAAGGGAAAGGGATCCGCCAGGGTGATGGCCGGCGCCACCACATAGCGGATGGGTTCTTCCGCCCGCACCGGGCACAGCGCCACCAGGCCGAGAAGATGCATCCGGCCGAACCACCTGGAGAGGGGGCTCATTGGAGTTTGAGGCGGGCGATGCTGTCGTCTTTGGAGATGAGCACGGTTCCATCGAGCTCATCCAGCAGATCCTTCACATCCTCGGGGGCGCGGGCCCCCAGCTCAAGGGTCAGGACCTCCAGGGTACCGTCCCCCAGGGTCTCGCTGCTCACCTTGAACCCAGCCTTCTTGAAGGTCTCGCGGATCCGAGCGACCTGCCTGCGCTCCTTCACGCCGGACAGTTCCACGCGGTACTGCCTGGACTGGGAGGCCACCTCGCTTTCATCCTTGAGGTTCTGCAGCCCCTGACGGACCCACTTGGGCAGCAGGTCGTCCATGCTCAACAGGGCCAGCTCCGTGGCCTGAAGACGGGCCTCATCATCACTTGGCCTGGCCTCGCTCGTCTTGGCCACCGAATCCGCTGGCAGCAGGTTGTGACCGTCATTGATCCGCACCACCCGGAACGTGATCTTCGAGGAGAACCGGTGCCGGTCGACGTCGCTCGGGGTGAGGCTGTTGATGGCCATGGCCACGTAGTCCCCGCTCTTCACGCCCTTCTGCTTCTTGGCCTGAGTCAGGATGTGGTCGATGAACTCGTCCTCGTTGCGGAAATCCTTCGCCATCAGCGGGAAATTGAGCGTCTTGACCGGGAGCCCCGCCCGCGTGAATGCACCCTCGAACTTGGCCCTCACGTCATTGGTGGAGCCGGCGCCCTTTTTGGTCGCGTCCGCATATTCCGTGAGCCGGTAGTACTGCGTGCTGGTGTCGCTGTAGTTCGCCCCGGAAGCGGAGGAACTCCGGGCGTCGTGGCTGGCGCTGGCCTGGCGGGCATCCACGGCGGCGGAACTGCGCTTGTCCCAGTTGGCGGCACCGCTCTGGCTGGCGTTTCCTTCGAACTTGGATTCCTGCTTGAGGCGGGCCTCGGCGCTGCCGGACTGGCTGCCTGAGAAGCCACTGTCACCGCGGTTGGCCTTGAGACTGGATTCGCCGCGGGCGACGGCCGAGGCATCGACCTTGTTGGATTCCTTGACCGAAGTGCTGGACTGCACGGCCACCGCGCCCGTGTCCTTGGATTCGGCCGAGGCCTGGAGGGACTGGCTCTGGGACCTGGAGCTGTCCGTGGCCTGGGCCTTCGCGTAGCGGGAGGACACCACGTTCTGCCGGTTGTCCCGGATCTCCTCCCGGAGCAGCTGGGGTTTGTCCCGGTCGGGATCCTTCCCCTCCACGGTGTAGGCCAGGACATACAGACTGAACTTGTTGCCGAGCCCCTTCGTCAGGCTGATCCCCTTGGATTTCAGGTAGTCCTGCATGGCGGAGAGGTTCACCTTGATGGTCAGGCCCACCTTGGCCACGCCATCCGTGACCCGTGATTCCACGATGTCGACCCGATCGACCAGGAAGCCGGCGGAGTGGTCGGCCAGGTCCTTGGCGAGCGCCTCAAGGGCCGCCGCCTCCAGGTGGTTCGTACCTACGAGCGAAAGGATCGCGGTCCGGGTGGCGTCCACCAAGGCCGCCCCCTCGGCTCGATCAAGCCCGCTCTGGTTTTCCTTCGCCTGGGAAAACACGGATTTCGCCACCGGGGCGCTACCGCTGCCCGGGAAGGTCTTCACTTCGGCTGCCCGGCTGAAGGAGATCATCCCCACGCAGAAGGACAGGGTCAGCAGGCATCGGGAAATGGGGAGGGAGGTCATCAAAAAGTCTCCTGGGATTCGTTGATCACGGTTTCGCCGACCGACCTTCAGAAGGGTCGGTTCTCACGACATCAGGCTGGCGGACAGGCCGGGGAACGCCGACCGACCCGCCGATTCCGTGCGGGTGAGACAGACTTGGCCCCAGGCTTCAGCCCAATCAATTGATTCATCTGATCCTCATTAAATAACCAAATGATTTCTATGTACGGAGGACCAGCACTGGATCTCCCACCGAATAAATCGGCTTGTTTTGATTCTGTTCAAATTTATTAATACGAATGTGATTTAGCTCACATGCGCATCAACTTTTTAAAATCAGCCCAGCATGGAGGAACCGACACAGGTCCCGTGTCAGTCCGCAACCGAATTACAGGCCCAGCGCGCGCGGCAGCCGGGGGCTGGAGATCAGGTCGACGAAGACCTCCCACCGACGCCTGGGGTCGGCCACGGTGCCGCCCTGCCGCTCGACCCACTGGCGCACGAACTGCTCGCCCAGGTTGTAGTTGATGACGTAGCTGCGGTAGGTGTCGATGAAGCGCAGGCGCTGGGCGGCCTGGGCTTCGGTCCGCAGGGAGTACTGCACGAGGAAGGCCTCGGCCTGGGCGCGATCCAGCCGGCCGTCCAGGTAGCCGCGGGCGGCCTCGTTGTCGGCGAAGGCCAGCACCTTCATCTCCGCCTGCACCCGGGCCCAGCGCTCGGCCTCGGCGGGGTCGAGGTCCGCCAGGGGGAACAGCACGTCGCGCTCGAAGGCCAGTCGCTCGGCGCCGGGGAACGCCACCTCGATGCCGAAGTTGGCGGTGCCCTCCGCGATGAGGGACTGGGGCGAGAACAGCGGATAGATCGTGAACTCCACCCAGCCCCGGCCAATGGATGGGGGCTGCGCGAAGCGTTGCTCCAGCAGGGCGTTGTAGACGTGGTGGCCCGGGTAGCCCTCGTGGGCGGCCAGGTCCAGGGCGCGATCGATGGCGATGGGCAGGTCCAGGTTCACCTGGATCACGGAATGCCCGCCGCCCTGGTACCAGTTGTAGGCGGACCAGGACTTGCCGGTGACATACTCCACGCGGAAGTGGTCCGAATCCGGCAGCGTCGCGTGCCGGCGCGTGCGGTCGCGGGCTTCGGCGATGGCTGCCTGGAAGACCGCGTCCACCCGCAGGGTCGGCACGATGATCCGCTCCCGCAGCCGCTGGTAGCGATCCTGCACGGAGCCGGGCCCGTCGAGCAGCTGATCCAGCCGCGCCAGGGCGGCTTCCAGGGCGGCTTCGGACGTCACCGGTGGCCGCACCTGGTAGAGGGCCTCGGCCTCCTCATCGAAGGAGAAGCGCTGGCCATCCAGGCGCGCCAGGTGCGCCGCCACGGCTCCCAGCTGGCCCAGCAGGTAGTCGCGACGCAGGGCCTCGCCCTCCTGCAGCTCCGCGGCGGCCACGGCTTCCAGCAGCTGGGCCGCCTCGACCCGCAGCTCGGCCAGGGGACGCGGCTCCCCGGCTTCCGCCACCTGCTTCCAGGCCCTGGGTCCGTAGTAGGCATCGACGAAGTCCCCGTCGTGACGACCCACCGCCAGCACCAGGTTCACGTAATCGGAGGCCCAGCGGGAAAGCGACCTGTCCATGCGTCCTCCTCGTCCCTGGCATGGTCCCACAACGACGCGGAGGAGACCTCCACCCCGGCCTGCTGACGGCCGGCCACATTCCCCGGCATTGATGGTTCCCCGTGGCGCTATGCTGGCCCTCCAAAACCCGGGAGTCCCAGATGCCCCTCGCCCGACTCACCCTGACCCTGCTGCTGGCCGGAGCCGTGGCCTCGGCCCAGGCCCCTGCCCCCCCGAAGCCGGCCGCGGAGGCGACCCTCACCCTGAGCCAGGTGCTGGACCGGCAGCTGGCCAACCTCGAGCGGGAGTTCGTGCCCGCCGCCGAGGCCCTGCCTGAGGAGAAGTTCGCCTTCGCGCCCACCCAGGGCGAGTTCAAGGGCGTCAAGACCTTTGCCCAGCAGGTCGGCCACGTGGCCTCGGCCAACTACCTGTTCGCGGCGGGCATCCTCGGCGAGAAGCCGCCGGCCGACCTGGGCCCGGACGAGAACGGCGCCGCCTCCCTGAAGACCAAGGCCGATTACATCAAGTATCTGAAGGACTCCTTCACCTATGCCCACAAGGCCTTCGCGGCCATCGCCGAAGCCAATGCCACGGCCAGCATCCCGGCCCCCTGGGGCCAGGGCAAGGTCACGCGCCTGGGCCTGGCCAGCCTCACCGTCGCCCACGGCTTCGACCACTACGGGCAGGTGGTGGTGTACCTGCGCATGAACGGGATCGTCCCGCCCGCCAGCCGGAAGTAGGCCCGTGCCCCGGTTCCACCGCCTCGCCCCACTCGTTCTGGCGGCCACGGTGCTGCCGTGGCTCCAGGCCCAGGTGCCCGTGCGCGACGCGGCCGAACTGCAGAAGCAGCTGGACCGCCTGCAGACCCTGGGCAGCGTCCTCTACATCGCCGCCCACCCCGATGACGAGAACACCGCCGTGCTGGCCACCCTGTCGAAGGGGCGGAACCTGCGCACGGCCTACCTCTCCATCACCCGGGGCGGCGGTGGCCAGAACCTCATTGGCCCCGAGCTGGGCGACGGCCTCGCGGCCATCCGCACCCAGGAGCTGCTGGCTGCGCGGCGCCTCGACGGCGCCGAGCAGTTCTTCACCTCGGCCGTGGACTTCGGCTTCTCCAAGACCGCGGAGGAATCGCTGCGCCTCTGGCACCACGACACGGTGCTGGGCGACGTCGTGCGCACCATCCGCACTTTCCGGCCTGACGTGATCCTCACCCGCTTCCCTCCCGATGCCCGGGCCGGGCACGGCCACCACACGGCCTCGGCCATGCTGGCCATCGAGGCCTTCCAGGCCGCCGCCGATCCCACCCGCTTCCCCGAGCAGCTCAAGGGCGGCCTGCGCCCCTGGCAGGCCACACGGCTGCTGTGGAACCACTTCCGCTTCAGCGAGGACGCCCCCAGACCCGCCCCCGGCAGCCTCACCCTGGATGTCGGTACCTTCGATCCCCTGCTGGGCCGCTCCTACGGCGAGCTCGCCGCCGACAGCCGCAGCCAGCACCGCAGCCAGGGCTTCGGCGTGCTGGCCCAGCGCGGCGCCCGGGAGGAGAGCTTCGAGCTGCTGGCCGGGAAACCCGCGAAGGCCGACCTGTTCGAGGGCATCGATCTCGGCTGGTCCCGCTTCCCCGGCACCGGCGAGGTGGCCGGGCGGCTGCAGGAGGCCCGCCGGGGCTTCCGACCCGATCACCCCGCCGCCAGCCTGCCCACGCTCCTGCGCGCTCGGCAGGCCCTCCAGGCCCTGCCTCCGGCCCTGCAGTCGGAACCCCTGCTCCGGGCCAAGGCCGCCGAGCTGGAGGACCTGCTGCGCGCCGCCGCAGGTCTCTGGGTGGAGGCCATCGCCGAGCGCCAGCGGGTGGCGCCCGGGGATCGCCTCACGGTGAACGCCGCCGTGCTGGCCCGGGGCGGCGGCCCCCTCGTGCTCGAGTCCCTGGCCCTCGAGGCCGTGACGCCCGAAGGCTCGCGCGCCCTGGAGGTCCGCCAGGACGGCAAGCCCCTGCCCGACAACGCGCCCCGGAAGGAGGCCTTCGCCTTCACGCTGCCCGCGACCACGCCCCTCGGCCACCCGCACTGGCTGGGCGGACCCGGCGGCGCCGCCTGGGCGGGCCTGCCCGAGTCGGTCCCGCCCTTCCGCCTGCGGGCCCGCGTGGCCCTTCCCGAGGGCAGCTTCGACGTGGTGGTGCCCGTGCAGTTCCGCTTCCGGGACCCGGTCCTGGGCGAGCGGTACCAGCCCCTGGCCGTGGTGCCTGCGGCCTTCGTCCACCTGGAGGAGGGCGTCCAGATCTTCGACGGTCCTGGCACGAAGGAGCTCCACCTGAAGGTCATCGCCGGAGCCGCCCGCGCCGCGGGCCGGGTGCGCCTCCAGGTGCCCTCCGCCTGGAAGGCGGAACCCGCCGAGCGGACCTTCACCCTCTCCCGCGCCGGGGAGGAAGGGGAGCTGTCCTTCCGCCTCACCCCACCGGCCGCTGCCGCCTCCGGCGAGCTGCGGGTGGAGGTGGACACCGGGGCCGGGTTCGCGGCCGCCCGTGGCCTCGTGAAGCTGGATCACCCGCACATCCCCCTGCAGACCCTGCTGCCGGAGGCCAGGGTGCGCCTGGAGCGCTTCGACCTGAAGCACAACGGGCACCGCATCGGCTACGTCATGGGCGCCGGCGACGACATCCCCCAGGCCCTGCGCCGCCTCGGCTACGAGGTGGACCTGCTCACCGACGAGGCCCTGGCCCGGGAGGACCTAGCCCGCTTCGACGCCATCGTGCTGGGCATCCGCGCTTACAACACCCGCCCCGCCCTGCAGACGCTGAAGGAGCGCCTGCACGCCTACGTCGCCGCCGGCGGCACGGAGGTGGTGCTCTACACCGTGAACACGGGTTTCCCGGGCATCAATGCCGCCATGGTCACGGACACCATCGGCCCCTATCCCTTCAAAGTCGGGCGGAAGCGCATCACGGATGAGACAGTGCCGGTCCACTTGCTCCAACCAAACCATCCTGTCTTCCACTGGCCCAACGAACTCACGGCCAAAGATTTCGACGGCTGGATCCAGGAGCGGAGCCTCTACCATGCCGAGGGCTGGGACGCCCGCTACACGCCCCTGCTGGGCATGGCGGATCCCGGCGAGGCGGAAGACACCGGCGCCCTGATCGTGGCGGAGCACGGCAAGGGGCACTACGTCTATACGGGCCTCGCCTTCTTCCGCCAGCTGCCGGATGGCGTGCCCGGCGCCACGCGCCTCTTCGCCAACCTCCTGGCCCTGGGCCATGCCCATGACTGAGCCCGGAAAGGAGGACATGCCGCCGATCCTGGGCTCCTGGAAGCGCCTCTACGCCCTGGTGCTGGGTGAGCTGCTGCTCTGCATCCTGCTCTTCCGTCTCTTCTCCTGGGCCTACTCGTGAGCCGCCTGGACTGGCTGGTCCTGGGCGGCGCCCTCCTCTTCGTCGTCCTGTGGGGCCTCTGGAAGGGGCGCGGCGCCACCACTGGCGAAAGCTACATCGGCGGCGGCCGGGACCACCGCTGGTGGCTCATCGGCCTCTCCATCATCGCCACCCAGACCAGCGCCATCACCTTCCTCTCCACACCGGGCCAGGCCTACGTGGACGGCATGCGCTTCGTGCAGTTCTACTTCGGCCTGCCTCTGGCCGCGGTGGTCCTCTCGGTGACCCTCCTCCCCCTCTACCACCGGCTCAAGGTCTCCACCGCCTACGAGCTGCTGGAGGCGCGCTTCGACCTGAAGACCCGTCTGCTGGCCGCGATCCTCTTCCTCATCCAGCGGGGCCTCGCCGTGGGTCTCACCATCTTCGCGCCGGCCCTGGTGCTCTCGGTGCTGCTGGGCTGGAGCCTGCACGTCAACATCCTGATCGTGGGCCTGCTGGTCATGATCTACACGGTGACCGGCGGCACTCGGGCCGTGGCCTGGGCCCACAGCTCGCAGATGGTCATCATCGCCTGCGGCATGCTGCTGGCCGGCATCATGACGGCCCACCGCTTGCCGGCCGACGTGAGCTTCGGCGACGCCCTCCACGTGGCGGGGGGGCTGGGCCGGCTGAACGCCATCGACACCCACTTCGACCCCAACAACCGCTACAACCTGTGGTCCGGGCTCATCGGCGGCTTTTTCCTCATGCTGTCCTACTTCGGCACGGACCAGTCCCAGGTGCAGCGCTACCTGGCAGGCAGCGACCTCACGCAGAGCCGCCTGGGCATGCTGCTGAACGCCATGATCAAGGTGCCCATGCAGTTCCTCATCCTGCTGCTGGGTGCCCTGGTCTTCGTCTTCTACCAGTTCCACGCGCCGCCGATCTTCTTCAACCCCGGCCCCGTGAAGCAGGTGCTGGCGGGGCCTGATGCTGCCGCCTACCGCGCCATCGAAGCGAAGTTCGCTCAGGCCCGGACCGACCAGAGCCAGAAGGCGGAGGCCTACGTCAGCGCCCGGCACCGTGGGGATGCGGCCTCGATCGCGGAGGCCAAGCACCAGCTATCGCAATCCCACGCCGAGAGCGAAGCGATCCGGCGTGAGGGCATCGCCCTCATCGAGAAGGCCAACCCCGGCACCAACCCCAGCGACACGAACTACATCTTCCTGGCCTACGTGCTGAGCAGCCTCCCCGTGGGCCTCGTGGGCCTGGTCATCGCCGCGGTGTTCTCCGGCTCCATGTCCTCCATGTCCGGCGAAATCAGCGCCCTGGGCGCCACCACCGTGGTGGACCTGTGGCGGCGCCTCATCGGCGGCAGCCAGGGCCAGCACGAGGGCCGGGGCGAGGTGTGGGTGGGCCGCCTCGCCACCTTCGCCTGGGGCTGCTTCGCCATGGCCTTCGCCGAGTACGCCGCCCGCCTGGGCTCGCTCATCGAGGCCGTGAACATCCTGGGCTCGCTCTTCTACGGCACGATCCTCGGCATCTTCATCACGGCCTTCTACGTGAAGCGCGTCCGCGGCGGCACGGCCTTCTACGCGGCCCTGGTGGCGGAGGTCGGCGTGCTGGCCTGCTTCAAGTTCACCGCCATCTCCTTCCTCTGGTACAACCTCATCGGCTGCGTGGCGGTGGTGGCGCTGGCCTGGGCCTTCAGCCTCTTCCAGCCACCCCAGCCCCTCCCTGAAGGCGAGCTGGCCGGCTAGGTCGCCAGGATGTCCATCGCCTCGACGCTGAGGCGCAGGGTCTCGATGAGTACGCCGCTGCCCTGGGCATCCAGGGGCGACCACTCCAGGCCCACCGGGAAGGTGTTGCGCAGGCGCCAGCTCAGGGTGGGCTGGTGCTGCTCGTCCAGCAGGCTCACCACGATGTCGCGCCGCTCGGCCTGGCCGAAGTGGACGGTGTTCATCCACTGGAAGAACTCATGGTCGACGGGGATCACGCCCCGCTGCAGCACGCAGTCGCTGAGCCGGAGCAGGCCGGGCAGTTGGCGGACCGAGTCCACGGGATCGGAACCCTCCCGGTAGCGGATCACGTCCCGCTCCATTCGAGGCAGCTGCACGTGGGTGAAGCCGATGCGGGAGAAGCCTGCCTCGACCCGGAAGTGGAAGGACTGATGGGGATTGTTGGCGGGCATGCTGCCTCCTTCAGAGGATTTCGCGCACCCCGGTCCAGGCCGCGAGATCGTGGTTGATGACGCGGCGCAGGCGCCGGCCATCCTCGCTGCGCCATTCGAGCCGGGCCTCGAACTGCATGGGCTGCCTGCGTTGCTGGTAGCCCGCGAGGGAGTCGATCAGCAGGGGGATCCGGCGCCCGGCGGCCAGGAACGCCAGCTGGGTGTACAGGGGCTGCTCGTTCACCCGCTGCCCCGCCAGGTCGCGGATCACGCGGCTGAAGCGCACCCGCACGCCGTGGGCGTGGCCACCCTCGCAGGCAAGCACGAAGTGGAGCGCCCCCCGCTCGACCAGGACGTCGAGGATCACGTCGGCCTCGGGCGCGGCGCCGCGGGTCGTCGCCTGGCTGCGCGGGATCCCGGTCGGCATGGGTCCTCCGGAGTGGGTGGGGCTATGGGCGGAACTCTAACATGTTCCGACAGTCGTCAGTCCCGCCCAGGCGGCGCGCGGAGGCTGGCCGGCCGGCCGGGTCAGCCGCCACCAGCCCCAGGCCAGGGCCCCCGCCAGCAGCAGCCAGCCGATGGGGGACCTCGCGGCGATCTTCAGATCCTGCGGCGATGGGATGGCCCCGAAGACCAGGTTGGCCAGCAGGAGCATCACCCCGGCCTCCTGCCAGCCGAAGCGGGGATTCCCGCCCAGCCGCCAGAGGAGGAGGCCGTAGGCCAGAGGCAACAGGAGCAGCGGCGCCAGGCCGATGAAGAAGGCGTTGTACCAGCGCAGGTTGCCCAGGGCCACGGAGCCCAGCACCCAGCCGCGGCCCTCACGCTTCGGCAGGATGGTGAAGCTCAGCGGGCGCCCCCCCAGCAGGTGCCCGAGGATCCAGTGGCAGAACTCATGGCAAAGAGTCCCCGGCAGCACCAGCAGCGAGAACAGCCAGAAGGAGCGCCGCGCCTGGTTCAGCAGCCAGAGCATGGCGGCAAAGCCCGCCAGGTAGGCCAGCTGCAGACCGTGGATGCCCGATGGGCCCGTACCGTGATCCATGCGACCAAGGTACCCCATCGTGACTCCAAGCACAGACTCACGCCCGGGCATCGGAACCACGATATTTTTACCAGTGGGTCCTTTAATGCCCGCCCCCCTCCACCTCCTCGTCCGGACCAGAACCATGAGCGCCTTTCCATGGGACAAGAGCTTCCTGACCGGCCTCGACCAGGTGGACGAGCAGCACCACGCGCTGGTGGACCTCATCAACCGCTTCAGCGGCCTCCTGGAGGCGGGCGACATTGAGGACCCGAGGGCGCTAGCCAGGGTCTGCGAGGAGCTGACGCAGTACGCGAAGTACCACTTCAGCGAAGAGCAGATGTTCATGGACGAGCTGGGGGTAGATCCTCGGCACGTCGCCCACCATGTCCGGGAGCATGCGGACTTCTTCCTGGACCTGGCCCGGATGCGGGCGGAAGTGGCTTCGGGCCAGTCTGAGGCGCCCCGGCACTTGCTGGAGTTCCTCGTCCACTGGCTGGCCGCGCACATCCTGGGCTCGGATCAGGCCATGGCCCGCCAGATCGCCGTCATGAGTGCGGGCCGCAGCCCTGCCGAGGCCTTTGCGGCGGAGGAGCGCGCCCTGGACGGGGCCACGGGCATCCTGCTCCGCTCCCTCGGCGGGCTGATCATGCTGGTCTCAGAACGCAGCCGGCAGCTGGCGGAGCTGAACGACTCGCTGGAAAACCGGGTGTTCCGGCGGACCCAGGAGCTGTCCCTGGTCAATGAGCGGTTGTCCGGCACCGTGAAGCGCCTGGAGGCCGAGCAGCAGGAGACCCGGCGGCTGAGCCAGGAACTGGAGGAGGCCAACCGGCAGCTGGAAGGCTACGCCATGATCGATCGGCTCACCGGCCTTCCCAACCTGCAGTACGCCATGAACCGCCTCACCTCCGAGATCGCCTCCGCCCGGCACTTCGGCCATCCCCTGAGCGTGGCGATCTTCGCGGCGGAGGGCTTCAAGGCCGTCAACGAGGACCACGGGCACGCCGCCGGCGACGAGATCATCATGTCCCTGGGCGTCCTGTTGCGCATGGCCTTCCGCCACCATGACGTGGTCTGCCACGTCGGGGTGGAGGAGTTCCTCGTCATCTGCCCCCTGACCAGCCACGCGGAGGTGGTCAAGCTCCTCGATCGCGTCCGGGCCGCCCTGCCCGGACTGGAAGTGCGGGTCGGGGACAGCGTCTGGAAGGGGGCCGTCAGCGGGGGGGTCGCCGAGTTGGGGCCAGGGGTCGATACCGTCAAGAAGCTGATCCAGGCCGCGACCACCCGGCGCTGGCCCCTGGAACCCTAACCCCGCCGGGCCAGGATCACCAGGTCGGATGAGGTGGGACTCCAGGCCTCGCCGGTCATGGTGCCCAGCGTCTCGCTCACGGTGAACCCCGCCGCCCGAAGGAGGGCCTCGATCTCAGCCCGGCGCCAGCCCCGGAGCGCCACGTCGTGGGCGGCCACCAGCTCGAGGGGCGTGGCGGTCCCCGGCCGGTAGCGCAGGTGGGCCGGCGTGAAGGTGAGGCGGCCATTGCCATGGTGGGTCATGAGGCGCAGGAAGACGGTGTCCCCGCCCTCCCCCTCGCCGGGGCGCAGGACCACCGGGAAGGTGCGCTCACCGCGGGCGAGGATGCGGTCGTAGTTGAGCAGCTGGAGTAGGAGGGGCGCGCCGGGCGCGAGGCGGCCAGCCAGGCCCGAGAAGAAGGCCCGCACCTCGGCCTCCTCGCAGAGGTGGGGCAGCGTGTTGCCCACGCAGATCGCAGCGCCCTGGCTTGCCTGGAGGGCCTCCCCCAGTTCCGCGAGGCTGGCCTGGACATACCTGCCGCGGGGATCGGCCTCGCGGGCGGCCTCCAGCTGGGAGGCCGAGGCATCCACGCCGGTGACCTCGAAGCCGAGCGCGGTCAGGAGCCTGGTGTGCTCGCCACTGCCGCAGCCGAGGTCGAGGACCCGGGGCGAAGGCGCTCCCGCCAGCACCCGCTGGAGGAGGGGGGCTTCGCGCTGGAGGCGTTCGGGCCAGGCGATGAGACCGCGGTAGGCGAGGCGTCCGTAGGCGTCGGGCTCAGATCCACTCATGGAGCGAGTGTAGCCCCCGGGCTCAGCGGGGCCACAGCCACCCGAAGATCCCCGCGCTGAGCAGGCCGTAGATCAGGGCATCCGCCAGGTCCTTGGCCACGCTGCTCCAGGGCTTGCCCATCCAGATGGCCATGGTGATGCTGCCGAAGCCGTAGGCCACGAAGGACACGGCGCCCACGACGCGGAACACCTGCAGGTAGTGGGTGCCGAAGCCAAGGGTCCGGCCGGCCAGGTAGGCCGCCGTGACGGCCACCAGGACGGTGAAGGCGAACCACTTGCCCAGGGCCGCGCCCATGGCGGGGGCGCCATTGGGCATCACCACCAGCATGGCCACGGGGCCCTCCTGGTACTTCGCCAGCATCTCGGGCTTGCCCATGTCCTTGTGGTCCGAGCAGTGGGGCAGCACATACTGGCCGGGGGCGGGCGCCTCCTTGCGGATCGCGGCGCGCACGTCATCCTCGTTGGCCAGGGCCTTGTAGTCCGAGGCGTGCCACTTCAGCACCATGTGGACGAGGCTGCTGGCGACGAAAACGCAGACGGCCGACAGCAGGATGGGGATCCAGAGCTGGGCGAGGGAGACATGGGGCATGGCGGCTCCTGGTGTCAGAACGGCGGTTGGGGGGGCGTCCGTAGGGTGGACTCGCGGCCGGGGCCGGTCAAGGGTTTCGGCGGGGCTTCCTGGGTCCCGGCGCGGAGTGGGCGCCGGTGGCGGCGTCCACCGCGTCGATCCAGCCCGCCCGGGCCCCGGGGAAGGCGTCCGCGTAGGGCACGTAGGGCTTCAGATCCAGCACCGGCGTGCCGTCCAGCAGGTCCACGCCCCGCAGGCGCAGGGTCCGCCCCTCGACGCCCACCAGCTCCACCGCCGAGAGGCCGAGGGCGTTGGGCCGGTGGGGCGAGCGCGTGGCCAGCACGCCCCGCTTGCCCTTCGGCCCCCGAGGCGGCTGCACCAGGGGCGCCCAGCCCTCGCTGAGGTGGAAGGCGAAGATGAGCCAGATGCGCTCGAAGCCCGCCAGGTCGCGCAGCACGGTCTCGGGCAGGGCGGCGTCGAGCTCGAGGGTGGCCTCGGCCGGGGCGCCCGATTCGGTGCCCTCCACCACCGTGGGCTGGTGGGGCGCGTCGATGCGCTTCGCGTAGGGCGTGCGCACGAAACCGATGGGGCGGTAGGTGAAGGCGGGGGCATCCATGGGTGAAGCGTAGCGCCCCCGGGGGAGCCCGGGCCCATTGATCCTGGTGTCGCCATTGACTTGGGCTGGACGCGGAGGGCCATGGATAGGAGCATCACCAGGACGGTGTACGAAGACCGCCCGCCCACTCCCGGATGATTCTCCTGACGGCCTGCCCATGATCTATCGGATTGCCCACACCGGATCGCGCATCGTCGGCCGCCTCTTGTTCCGGCACCGCACCCTGCACCGCGAGCGGATTCCCGAATCCGGCGGAGCCCTCATCGTGGCCAACCACGTGAGCTACCTCGATCCGGTGGTGGTGGGGATCTCCTTCCGGAAGCCCATCTTCTACCTCGCCCGCAAGTCCCTCTTCAAGGGCTTTCTCGGCTGGCTGCTGCCCCGCATCCAGGTGCTGCCCGTGGATCGCGGCAAGGGCGACCTCGCCAGCATGAAGCGCATCCTGAGCCTGCTCAAGGAGGGCCACCGGGTGCTGATCTTCCCAGAAGGCACCCGGTCCACCGACGGGGAGATCCAGGCGGCGGAGGCCGGCATCGGCTTCATCATCGCCAAGTGCGACGTGCCCGTGGTCCCCGTGCGGATCTTCGGGGCCTTCGAGTGTTTCCCCCGGGGCTCCAGCTGGCCGCGGCCGGGCCGCATCACCATCGTCCCCGGCCCGCCGGTGGATTTCTCGGCCGTCCCACCGGAACTGGCGGGCCGGGAACGCTACCAGGCCTGCGCCGACCAGGTCATGAAGGCCCTGGGCGAGCTCCGGCTGGACGCCTGAGGCCGCGCGGGGCACTCAGACGGACCAGTCCTCTCCAGGTTGCCGGATCGGCGGGGGCGGCGTTCCATGAACCATGTGCGGCCCGGTCCGGAGGGGGATCTCGACTCCAAAGGTGGCGCCGCGGCCGGGTTCGCTCTCGATCCAGACCCGGCCCCCGTGGAGTTCCACCATCTGCTTGACGATGGACAGGCCCAGGCCCGTGCTGTACTCGCCGCCCGTGGGCTTCGCGGAGAGCCGCTGGAAGAGCCCGAAGGCCTGGGCCTTGTCCTCGGGGGACAGGCCTGGTCCCTCGTCGCTCACCAGGATCTCGACCCGGGTCTGGCCCTCCACCACCCGCGGGGTGACCATCACGAGGACCTCCTTCCCGTGGGGCGAGTACTTGATGGCGTTGTTCACGAGGTTGTCCACGGCCCGCTTGAAGTGCACCTCGTCCACGAAGCCCCAGCATTCGCCGGCCAGCATCTCCCGGTAGGTGAGCCTGATGCTCTTGCTGGAGGCGTACTCGAGGTTGGCCGCCACCACCTGGTGGACCAGGCTGGGGATGTTGGACTCCACCAGACGCAGGGTCACGTCCCTGGCCTCCTGGGCGGCCGTATCCAGCAGGCCGTTGATGATCAGGAGCATCTTCTGGCCGATGTCCTCCAGCTTCTGGGTCCGCGCTTCAATGGCCGGGTGCGACTCACCAGCCTCCTCCCGGATCATCTGGGCGTGCAGGAGGATCCCTGTGAGGGGATTCTTGAGGTCATGGGCGGTGGTGGCGAGGAAGCGGCTCTTGAGCTGGTTGGCCTGCGTCAGGTTCTCGTTGGTCTCGCGCAGGTCGTGGGTCCGGGCGGCGACGGTCTCCTGCAGAAGGCGGTTCTGCCGGCGGAGGGAACGGTACCGGAGGAGGACCGCCCCATAGACCGCCCCAGAGGCGCCGAGCAGGAAGAGGAGCATGGCCCACCAGGTCTCGAACCACCGGGGGAGCACCCGGAAGGCCAGGGTCCTGGCCGGTCCAGGAGGCGTCCCGTCGCGCCGGAGGCGGACCTCCAGGTGGTAGCTCCCCTCGGGGAGCGCGCCGTATCTCAGGTGGTTGCTGTCGAGCCGCACCCAGCCCCGGTCCACGCCGGACAGGCGCACTTCGAGATCCAGTGAGCTGGCCGAAAGCGAGGACGGGATGGCGAACCGCGCCTCCAGATCGGCCCCGGGTCCGAGGCGGGGTTCTGGATCACCGAGCCGGAGCGGCTTGCCGTGGACGCTCCAGCCGAGCAGGAGCGGGAGCGGCAGGGGAGGCGCCGACGTCTCCTCGGCGGAGCGGTACCGCCCCAGCCCCGAGGAGGTGCTGAACCAGAGGTCCCCGTTCGGCTCCAGGAAGAGTCCCTGGGTGGTGGCGTCCGCGCCCGGGATGCCCTCGCCTGGGGCGAACCAGGCGTCCAGCCTGCGGGTGCCTGGATCCAGGCGACCCAGCCCCTGGCTGGTGCCCACCCAGAGCTGTCCCGAGGGCGTGGCCGCCAGGGAGAAGACCAGGAGCTGCACCTTGTCCTGGAAAGGCCACCACTCATCCACCTGCTTCCAGGTCCCCCCCTCGCGGCGATGGCGGGTGAGGACCGGGCGATCCAGGTAGGCCACCCAGACCTCCCCGGTCGCGGTGCGCTGGGCGCCCAGGGGTGTGTAGGGCAGGGTCGCGCCCAGGGATTCCCAGGTCCCTCCGGACCTCAGGTACACGGTGGATCTCGCGGGCAGGTAGACGGCGCCGGTGCTGTCCTGCACCACTTCGAAGATCCCTTCCGGCGGCTTCCCATCCAGGGTTCCGGGCTCCCAGACCCAGACCCCGGACCGCTTCACCCCCCGCGCGAAGCGGTGCTGGTAGTCGGAGATCCAGACCGTGCCGTCCGCCTCCACCCCCAGCCCCCGGGAGACGGGGGAGGGCTCCATGCAGGCCGCCACGTGGCCCTGCACCTTCAGGGAGCCCGGATCGATGGTGTAGAGGGTGCCGCCCGGACTGCCGACGGCGAGAAGGGTGCCGTCCGGGTGGAGACGCACCCGCGAGAACTGGCCCCTGGCCACCACCTTCCAGCCTGCCGGCCCGAGAACCGCGAGCCCCCCGTCCGTGGCGGCCCACAGGCGCCCCTGCCGGTCCCGGACGCTGGTCCAGACCACGTTGCTGGGCAATCCCTCGTCCCCGTCGTGGACGGTCCAGAGGGCGCGACCGAGCACCTGGGTCACGCCCAGGGAAGCCACCCAGGGGGAGCCCTCCCCATCGAGCATGCCGGTCACGGGCACATAGCCCTTGGGGCCCGTGGCCACCGGGCGCGCCTCGGCACCCCGGCACCTCACCAGCCCCCGGGCCGTGTTGATCCAGAGCCATCCGGCCCGGTCCCGGGCGATGCCGAAGTGGTCCGGGATCGGCTCGGAGAAGGGACTGCCGAGGCGTGCCCAGGGCCCCCGGCCCGGTGCCTTGCGCCAGAAGCTCGACCGGGTGCGCACCCAGGTGAAACCCGCGCCATCCCACCCGAAGGCCAGGGGCACGTCGCCCGCTGTCGACGGCATCCGTTCCAGGGCCCAGGTGCGCCGGGAAGGATCCAGGGTCCAGATCCCCTGCTTGCCGAGCACCTTCACACCGGACGCGGAGGGATCCGCGAAGACCTGGATGAGGTCTGGAGCGCCGGGGCGGGCCGGCGCCGGTGAGAATGCCCCCCCGGAATGCACGAGCAGCTGGGCCCCGGCGTGGATCCACAGATCGCCCCGGGCGTCGAAGCCAAGGTGGTGGATCCGCTGCGAGAGCGGGCCACCCTCCGCGTGGAAGGCCCAGGTGGCATCCAGCCATCCGAGGCCGTTCCGCGTACCCACCCAGAGCCGGCCGTCCGGCCCCGCCAGGAGGGTCGTGATGAACCGGTGGTCTGCGGGCAGGTCGAGGAGCTCGAATCGCCGTCCGTCGAAGCGGAAGAGCCCCCCTTCCGTTCCCGCGTAGATCAGGCCGTCTGTCCCCTGGACCAGGGCGATGACCGAGGTGTTGGTGAGCCCCTCCGGGAACCCGAAGGTCCGGCCCGGAAATCGCCCCGGTTCCTGCCCGCCGGCGGCGACCATGGGCATGAGCGCGCCGAGCAGCAGGCTCCGCAGGAGGCGAGGCAGGGGAAGGGTGGGCCAGGTCATGGGGTCCGGTGGAATCTGAAACGCTTGAGGTCGGTCTTGGGCGCGATCGAATGATCCCCGGTGGACCATCCCTACCGCCTGTTCGGGTTTTCCTCCGTGCCTGTTTAATCGGGGCCGGATGGCCCGGATCCAGGTCCGGACCGCGCACGCCAGATGCCACGCCGTGCCCGGGAGCCCCTACGATTCGGATATGTGTCCCGACGATCCCCCCCGCACCCGCCGGCCCCGCTACAAGGGCACGCACCCCCGGCGCTTCGCGGAGAAGTACAAGGAGCTCTCCCCGGAGCAGCACGCAGCGGAGCTGGAGAAGGTCATGGCCCGGGGCCATACGCCGGCCGGCACCCACCGCTCGATCATGGTGGACGAGATCCTCGCAATGCTGGACCCGAAGCCGGGCGAGGTGGCCCTGGATGCCACCCTGGGCTACGGCGGCCACACGCGGGAGCTGCTGCCGCGCCTGCTGCCCGGGGGCCGGCTCTTCGGGGTGGACGTGGATCCCCTGGAGCTGCCCCGCACGGAAGCCCGGCTGCGGGACCTGGGCTTCGGCGAGGAGGTGTTCACAGTGCGCCGCATGAACTTCGCGGGGCTGCCGCGCCTCAGGGCCGAGTCCGGCGGCTTCGACCTGGTGCTGGCCGACCTCGGCGTCTCCTCCATGCAGATCGACAACCCGGCCCGGGGCTTCACCTGGAAGGCGGAAGGCCCCCTGGATCTGCGGCTGAATCCCCAGCGCGGCCGGTCCGCGGCCGAGCTGCTGGCCTCGCTGGACGAGCAGGCCCTGGCGGACCTGCTCGTGGAGAACTCGGACGAGCCCCACGCCACGGCCATCGCCAGGGAGGTTCACGGCCAGACCATCCGCACCACCCGCGACCTCGCAGAGCATGTGCGCTCGGCGCTGCGCGCCGAGCGGCTGGACGACGATGACGTGAAGCGCGCCCTCCAGCGCACCTTCCAGGCCCTGCGCATCGCCGTGAACGACGAGCTCACGGTGCTGGACCAGTTCCTGTCCCTGCTGCCGGGCGTCCTGAACCCCGGCGGCCGCGTGGCCATCCTCACCTTCCACTCCGGCGAGGACCGCCGCGTGAAGAAGGCCTTCCAGCAGGGCCTGCGCGAGGGCCTCTACGCCGAGGTGGCCGCCGAGCCCCAGCGGGCCTCGGCGGAGGAGCGGCGGTCCAATCCCCGATCCACCAGCGCGAAGTTGCGCTGGGCGCGCCTTCCAAGGCCATGAGGCTTGCGATAGGGTGGTCGGATATGGTCACCGCTCCGTCCTCCCCGCTCCGCACGACGATCCTCTGGGTCCTGGCCGTGCTGCTCATGGCCGCCACGGTGGTCTACCAGCGCCGCACGGGCCCCACCCACCCGCTGCGCGGCACGGTGACGATTGGCGGGACGACCACCATCTACAAGCTCATCCGCAGCGAGGAGACGGTGCGCGATGCCCGCGTGGCCCTGCCGGATCCGGGCGTGCCCGGCACCCTGGTGTGGCGGCGCTTCCCCCTGCAGGAGGCCTGGTCGCGCCAGCCCATGCTCCGCGAGCAGAAGGACGGCCAGGTCGAGCTGGCCGGATACCTGCCGAAGCAGCCCCCGGCGGGCAAGCTGGAGTACACCGTGGAGCTGGGCGAGGGCCCCGGCGCGGTGCGGCTGCCCCAGGGCGGTCCCGTGGTGCTGCGCTACAAGGGCCCGGTGGCGCTGGCGGTGCTGCTGCCCCATGTCTCCATGATGTTCATCGCCGTGCTGCTCGGCCTGCGGACGGGCCTGGGGGCGCTGTTCGGCGCCACCGCGCCCCGCCGCCTCCTGTGGATCACCCTGGGCTGCATGACCCTGGGTGGCCTGGTGCTCGGGCCCTTCGTGCAGAAGGCCGCCTTCGGCCACTACTGGACCGGCTTCCCCTGGGGCTACGACCTGACGGACAACAAGACCCTGCTCATGTGGGGTGTGTGGGTGCTCGCGGCCATCGTCGCGGGGCCCCGGCCCCGCAGCCGCGAAGGCTGGAGCCGCGGGGCGGTGCTGGCCGCCACCGTGGCCATGGCCGCGGTCTACCTCATCCCCCACAGCATGCGGGGCAGCCAGCTGGACTACAGCAAAGTGAAGACCGGCGGTGACGCGAAGGACGCCGTGGTCACCGGGCGTTAGCCGCCAGTCGGCCCAGCTCCAGCGCGAAGCGCACCTGCTGCATGAGCCCCGCCAGATTCCAGGCGGGATCGTAGCGGTCCGTGGGCCGGTGGTAGTGGTTGAGGAAGTCCGCCGCCTTGGCCTGGGCCGCGGCCTTGTCGCCCAGGTAGTCCCAGCCGCCATCCAGCGAGAAGCCCGGTGACAGGGCCGGTACGCCCGCCTTCATGAAGGGGAAGTGGTCCGAGCGGAAACAGAGGCCCGCGGGATCCGCCTTGGCCGGCGTGATGACCAGGTCCGCCGCCGCCGCGGCCCGGGCGCAGAGGGCCCGCAGCTTCGGATCGTTCGAACCCAACAGGCCGATGTCCCGGGTGGGGCCGATCACGTTCAGGCTCTCGAGGTTGATGTTCAGCACCGTGCGGGCCAGGGGCCAGAGCGGGGCGGCCACGTAGGCCGAGGAACCCAGCAGACCCTGCTCCTCGGCGCAGGGGAAGAAGACCATCACGCTGCGTTTCAGGGGCTGGTGCACCAGGGCCTGGGCCAGGGCCAGCACGGCGGCGCAACCGCTGGCATTGTCCACGGCCCCCGAGTAGATGGCGCCATCCGCGCCCTTGCCGAAGTGGTCCCAGTGGGCCGAGTAGATGACCAGTTCCTTCTTCAGCGCGGGGTCGGTGCCTGGCAGGATGCCCGCCACGTTCCACTGTTCCAGCCGCCGCACGGAGGTCGTCAGCCGGCCCCTGGCCTGGATGGGCAGCACCACCGGGCGGAAGGAGGCCGCATCCGCCCCGACAGCCAGCGCGCGGTAATCCTGACCCGCCAGGGCGAAGAGACGGGTGGCCATGGCCTCGGTGATCCAGCCCTGCATCGCGCCGGCCTGGCCGGAGCCCTCCCGCTGGAAGCGCTCCTGGACCCACCCGTTCCGTACCACGGCCCAGCCGTAGCCGGCGGAGGCGTCCGTGTGCACCAGCAGGACGCCCCCGGCCCCACGGCGACGGGCCTCCTCGAACTTGTACGTCCACCGGCCGTAGAGGTTCTCCGGCTCGCAGCAGAGGGGCATGGGCGGCCCGCCCTTGCGATCGCCCACCAGCATGACGAGGATGCGGTTCCGGACATCCAGCCCCTTGTAGTCGTCCCGGCTGCCATCGGCGGCCGTGATGCCGTGCCCCACGAACACCAGGGGCGCATCCACGGCCAGGGTGGTTTCCGCGGCTGCCGCGCCCATCACCAGGTCCGCGCCCAGGGCCGGCGCCAGCGCCTCCTTCGGCCCCTCGAAACGAAGACTGCTGGCGGTCGCATCCAGCCGCAGGCCGGACAGCCGGACCGTCTGCCGGTAGCTGGTCCCATGGACGGGCTGGAGGCCCAGGACCTGCAGTTGGGTCTCCAGGTACCGCACGGCCAGTTCCCCGCCCCGCTGGCCCGTGCCGCGGCCTTCCAGCACGTCATCGGCCAGGAAGGCGAGGTGGGCCCTCAGGGCCGCTTCGTCCACCTTCGGTCCCTGGGCCACCAGGGAACCACAGGCCAGAGCAGCACACAGCATGAGTCGCACGGCGGCCTCCATGGGTCCCACCTTACCGGGGCTGGCGGGGTTCGGCGAGCCAGGCGACGGCGACGGAGATGAAGTAGAGGCCGAGGAGCACGACGCTGAAGAAGATGGTGGTGACCACCACGTCGCCGGGCGTGAAGAAGGCGCTGAAGATCAGGATGACCATGGTGGCGTGGCGCCAGTACTTCAGCATCCACCGGGCGGTCACGATGCGGAACCGGGCCAGGAAGAAGAACAGCACCGGCAGCTCGAACATGATGCCGGTGATGAGGGTGGTCGAGATGAACAGGTCGAGGTAGTCCGAGGCGTGCAGGTTCGCCCGCAGGCCTGCGGCGGCGGCTTCCTGGAAGAGGATGTCGCCCAGGAACTTGAAGGCCTGGGTGTAGGCGAAGGCGGAGCCAAGGAGGAAACAGCCTGAAGTCACCACCACGAAGGGGATGACGAGGCGGCGTTCCTTGGGCAGCAGGCCGGGCCGGATGAAGGCCCATAGCTGGTAGAACAGGAAGGGTGCCGCAACGAAGGCGGCCGCCCACAGCGAGAGCCGCATCATGCTGAAGAACGGTTCGGTGAGATCCGTGAAGGCGAAGGGTTGCAGCTCCGAGATGGGCTTGTGGGTCTGGGCCGCCATGGCCTCCATGAAGGGCTTCTGGGCCCAGGCCCAGAGCTTGAAGCGGAGGGGGGGGATGTCCCGGTAGCCGAACGGGAAGCCGTACGTGAAGGCGAAGGCGCCCGCCACGATGAGCAGGGAGCGCACGATGCGCACCCGCAGCTCCTGCAGGTGCTCCCAGAAGCTCATCTTCCCGGGGGGTGGAGGCGGTGTCGGCATGGCTGCATTCAGGAAAGCGCCCGGCCCCCCGAGGGAGGCCGGGCGGGGTGGTTCAATGGGAGACGCGCGGGCCGGACCGGCCCTGCCTCATTCCTTGACGGTATCGGTCAGTTCCTTGCTGGCCTTCTTGAACTCCTGAATGCTCTTCCCCAGGCTCTTGCCCAGTTCCGGCAGGCGCGAGGGGCCGAAGAAGATCAGCAAGGCGATGCCGATCAGCAGAATTTCCATCATTCCCAGGTTGCCCATGGTGTGCTCCAGAGGTGCTTGCAAGTGGTTCGGTGGATCGATCAGGTGCGAGAGGACTCAGGGCACCTTGAAGCCATAGGCATGGCAGTGGTTGCACCAGTTCACGGTCTTCTCGTGCTGGCGGTGGCAGACGTTGCATTCCATCTGCGGCCCCCAGTGCGGGGCATCATGGGGATTCTCGGGCTTCACGTGGGCCGTCTTCTTGACCAGGTCGGCGGGAGATCCGTGGCAGCCCAGGCAGCGCTCGGCGGCCACGAAGGTCTTCTTCTTCGCCGTTCCGTGGCAGTCCACGCAGGTGACGCCCTTGGCCTTGTGCAGATCGGCGGTCATGGTGGGAGCCTGCGTGGCGGCTTGGCTGAGCGGGATCAGGGCCGCGAAGAGCAGCAGGCGGGCGGCGGTTGCGAGGCGCTTCAGGAAGGGGTTCGACATGGAGGAGATCCTCTCGTTCAGGTGGATGGGATGCATGGTCAACTCCACGCCTTCTCGCCACCGGCGTTCTTGCCGGCGATGCGCCCGTTGACCACGCAGTCGGCCATGGCCACGCTGCCCAGGCGGACCGCGCCATGGACGCCGCCGGTGATCTCGCCCGCGGCGTAGAGCCCCTTGATGGGCTTCATGTCGAAGCCGATGACCTGGGCCTCGGCGTTGACGACCAGGCCGCCCATGGTGTGGTGGACCCGCGGCCAGAGGCGCATGGCGTAGAAGGGCCCGGCGACCGTAGGCTTGGAGTCGGGGAAGAGCTTGCAGTCGAAGTCCTCGTCCTTCGCCTTCTCGACAAAGCCGTTCCAGCGGGCCACCTGATCGAGGAAGGGCTGCACCGGCATCTTGTACTCGGCCGCCAGCGCCTCAAGTGTGTTGAACGTCTTCACCACGCCCACTTCCATGGCCTTGCCGAGCACCTTGGGCACCACCTGCTTCCCGATGGCGTAGCTGTCGCCCACGATGATGACCGGGTGGCCGATGGCGATGATGGCGTCGGCCCGCTCCTTGCGGTTGCCGGTCTCCTTGAAGAAGCGCTTCCCGTTGGCCGGGTCCACCATCAGGCCATAGCCGACGATCCGCTCACAGACCTGGGGCCCGTGGCCGAAGCCCGGCTCGTCGGGGCTGGTCCAGGGACCCAGCTGGATCCAGTCCATCTGGACGTCCATGGCGCCGGCACTGCAGGCCGCCAGGATCGCCTCCCCGGTGGCGCCGGGGTGGTTCGTGGATTCGAACTTCGGGGTGAGGCGGGGATCGTGGATCTGCCGCAGGGCCATGTTCTGGGAGAAGCCCCCCGCCGCCAGGACCACGCTCCGACGCGCCTTGATGAAGCTCGCCGTGCCCGAGGCCTCATCGGGCCACTTGTAGCCATGCCGCACTTCGAGCCCGACGATGCGGCCCTCTCTGCCGGCGATGAGCCGGGTCATCTTCGTGCGGAGCACCACCTTCACGCCCAGCGACTTGGCCTTGGCCAGCAGCGGGTTCACGAGCCCGGATCCCGACTGGTTGTAGGTCTGCACCGAGCGCTTCACCGAGTGGCCGCCATGGAAGTTGAGGCGGGTGAACTGGGCGCCGATGTAGGTCCGGCACCACTCGAGCGCCTCGTTGGACTTCTCCGCCACCAGGCGGGCCAGCGGGGGGTGGTTCAGGTACGAACCCGCCTTCATCATGTCCTTGAGCATCAGCTCTGCGGAATCCTGGACGCCGGCCTCCTTCTGGAAGCTGTTGCCCGCCGCGGCGAAATCGCCGCCGTTGATGATCGAGTTGCCGCCGTAGACGGGCATTTTCTCGACCACCAGGACGCTGGCCCCCGCGAGGCGGGCTTCGATCGCCGCGGAAAGCCCGGCGAAACCGGTGCCCACCACCACCACGTCATAGGTCTCATCCCACCGCTTGGGCAGGGTTCCGGGTCCTGCGGCTTCTTTGCCCTCGAGGGGAAGGGTGCCGAGCACCATGCCGCCCAGCAGGGCCGCGCCGCCGGCGCCGATGAACCCGCGCCGGCTCATGTCTTTCGTTTCATCACTCATGTCGCGTCTCCCTGGGCCGGAATCAGAAGGTGTAGAGGATGCCGAGGCCGAAGCCGGTGGTGGAGGCGCCGGGGGCGACGCCGGTGCCCACGGGCGGGAACAGCGCGTAGCTGGCCGAGCGCTCGTTGGTCATCCCGTAGACCGAGGTGTAGAGGTCCGCCGTCTTCGTCAACCCGAAGCTGTAGCCGACGCTCCACTGCGCGCCGCCCAGCCCATTGGTCGTCGCCGGACCGCCGCCCACCACCGTGACCTTGCCCGCCGCCGCCTTGCCGTAGGACCCGAACACCTGGTGCGCCCCCCAGCGCTGCTGCACCAGCAGGTACCAGGCATCGCGCTCGTAGTGGTTCACCTTCCCCACCACCGTGTCGTCCGTGTCGTAGGTCAGGCGCTCCACGATCGCCGATACCTTGGTGCCCGTGCTGAACGCGTAGGCCGCCACCAGCTCGTGGCCCAGGTCCTTGGAGGAGGCGTTCGTCGCCGTCGCCCCCGCGGAGCCGCCCAGCTGGGCCAGGCCGAAGTAGTCGCTGTGGCGCTCATGGCCGTAGCTGAGGTTGAAGGCCCCGGCCTTGTAGCTCAGCAGGAAGGACCAAAGCTCCGGGCTCACGGACGGCACCGTCGTGGTGGCCGTGGTCTTGCCCTCGTTGACGGAGTAGGCGATGCGGCCCGAGAAGCCGTTCACCGTGGGGGTCCAGTACTGGATGCTGTTCCCCTGGCGCCGGTTGAAGGCCGCGTCGGCCTTGGTATTGGCCCGGCCGTTCTGGGTGGTGGTGCCCGGCACGTTGAAGCCCGGATTGGCGGTCAGGGCATTGTCGAAGGGGTTGAGGCCCCGCATGGCCCCCACGAACAGCAGGGGATACTTGTAGGGCGTGTCCCAGTTCCCGTAGAACACCCGGCCCCAGCTGCCTTCGAGGCCCAGGCAGCTGTTGCGGCTGGTGAGGCTGTTGGGCGCGTCGCCGTCGGGGCTGATGGCGCTCTCGATCTGCCAGATGATCTTCAGATCATCGTTCACCTTGTAGCTGCCCTTGAAGCCCAGGTTCGAGGTGCCCGAGGTGATGCGGTTGCGCGCCGGCAGGTTGCCCAGGTCGCCCGTGTAGGCCCCGAGCGGCACCTGCGTCGCCCCGCCATTGGCCGGGCTCAGGCCCGGCGCCGTCGCGCCGGAGGTCTTCACGTTGTCCAGGAAGGGCAGGAAGGTCCCGTAGATCTGGACTTCGCTCGCCTGCGCCGACAGGCCCATCGGCAGCGCGCACGCGCCGACCAGGGTGAAAAGAAGGGTTTTCGATTTCACGACAGACCTCCGCTGTGTTGCTTATTCGCAACATTTCAATGGTTGGGATGAACTAATGACTCCTGGGTATTCAATAACCCGAGGCAAGGGCAAGCTTAGTCCCGACCCTTTGGGTTCTCCCGGTACGGGCCTGCCAATTTCTGGTGAATCCCGGATCCGGGTACCGGGGCCGGTTCAATCCACCCCTGGTCCCGGACTCAGCCTGCGGCACCCGCAAGGGGCTGGATCAGCAGCCGCGCCTTCCGGAAACCCGAGGGCGTCTCCCCCGTGGCCTTCCGGAAGGCCTTGGTGAAGTTCGACTGGTCCTCGCAGCCGAGGTCGGCGGCGATCTGCTGGATGCTCAGGTCCGTGTGCAGCAGCAGCCGCTTGGCCTCGAGCATCCCGCGCTCCATGATGAGGCTCTGCGGGGTCTTGCCCAGGATGAGCTTGCAGACCGCGCCCAGCCGGCGGGTCGTGCAGCGCAGCTTCCGCGCATAGAACTCCACCTCCCGTTCCTTGACGAAGCTCGCGTCCAGCTGGTGCAGGAAGGCCTGGAAGAGCTTGAAGTCCGAGGTGCGGTGCGCCTGGTTGTGCGAGGCCTGCTCACGGATCCTCGACTGGAGGAGGTGGAGGAAGGCCGACAGCAGGTGGCGCAGCACGGGCCGGGTCTCATCGGTCTTGAGCTTGCCGAGGTCCCACAGCAGCCGGGCCATGGCGGTCGCCTGCTGGAAGAGTTCGTCCTTCGGGAGGGGCAGGTTCGGCGAAGCCAGGAAATCCGAGAATACCCAGGAGGCATCCGCGTCCAGAAAGTCCTCCCCGAAGTCGAACATCCAGCCCTCGGCCTGGATGTCCGGCAGGTAGAGGTGCTTCTTCCCCTTGGCCACCAGCATGACCCAGGGCCCGTGGATGCGGGTCTCCTCGCCATCCACCCAGTGGGTGCCCGTGCCCTCCGTGATGAAGAAGACCTGGTGGAAGGGGTGGCTGTGGAGCCCGGGTTCCCCCATGCGCCAGCTCAGATTGGTGCGCTCATCGAGGGGCCAGACCGTGAAGACGGTTTTCATCACTGGGCTTTCTGAAGGCATAGATGCCATCGAGATCATTTTTGACCATGTGGTTGTCTAATGCAAGATCCCATTCGGACTCAACCAAAAGGAGGCCACCGGCGTAAGATCCCTGGACCCTTAGAGTGCCTAACCGAACCCCGACGAGGCCGCGATGAAGCCAGGCAGGATGCGCCGCAAGGAAGGGCCCGCAGGGCAACGTGGTTCGTTGTTCAAGGGACCTGACGCCGCGGGGCGCCTGCCTGGCTTCATCCCTCCGGGCGAGGGCCGGCGGGCGTCGCGAAGCATCGTCACGCTCGTCGCGCGTAGTACCCGCTACGCTTTGACTCGCGTTCCTCGCCTCGCTCGCCCGGCGACCCTCGCGCGGCCCCGTGGGGGCTCGATTAGGCACTCTTCATAGCCCGGAGCGTCGCATGCGCCTTCTCCCCTTCGTTTCCGCCGCCCTCGTGGCGGCCACCGCCATCAGTGCCACCGCCCAGATCGACGCGCGCCTGATGCGCTATCCCGACGTGTCCGCCACGCAGATCGCGTTCACCTACGCCAACGACCTCTGGATCGTGCCCAAGACCGGCGGCGTGGCCCAGCGGCTGTCCACCCCCAAGGGCGAGGAGACCTTCGCGCGGTTCTCCCCCGATGGCAAGCAACTGGCCTTCACGGCGAACTACGATGGCAACCCCGACGTCTACGTGCTGCCCGTGACCGGCGGCGTGCCCACCCGCGTGACCCACCACCCCATGGCCGATCGGCTCGTGGACTGGACGCCAGACGGCAAGTCGCTGCTCTTCGCCTCCGGCATGGAATCGGGGAAGGACCGCTTCAACAAGCTCTTCCTGGTCCCCAAGGAAGGCGGCCTGCCCAAGGCGCTGCCCCTGCCCTACGCCGAGTTCGGCGCCCTCTCGCCGGACGGGAAGGTTCTCGCCTACCAGCCCATCAGCACGGACTTCCGCACCTGGAAGCGCTACCGCGGCGGCATGGCCTCGGAGATCTGGTTCTTCGACCTGGAGAAGAAGACCGCCAGCCGCCTGCCCAGCGCCGATGGCTCCAACGACTCCCAGCCCATGTGGTACGGCGGGAAGCTCTACTTCCTGTCGGATCGCGATGGGGCGAAGCGTGCCAACATCTGGTCCTACGATACGGCCACCAGGGCCTTCAAGCAGATCACCTTCTTCAAGGACCACGACGCCCACTTCCCCGCCATCGGTCCCGAGGACATCGTGGTCGAGGCCGGTGGCCGCCTGCACCGCATCGAGCTGCCCTCGGAGAAGGTGGTCGAGGTGAAGGTGGACGTGGTGACCGACCGCGCCACCCTGAAGCCCAGGAACGAGAACGCCAGCCGCCTGCTCCGGAATCCCACCCTGTCCTCCCAGGGCAAGCGGGTGCTCTTCGAGGCCCGGGGCGAGCTGTTCTCGGTGCCCGCGGAAAAGGGCTACGTCATCAACCTCACCCGCACGCCAGGCGCCGCGGAGCGCTTCCCCGCCCTGTCGCCCGACGGCAGACAGGTGGCCTACTTCAGCGACCGCAGCGGCGAATACGAGCTGTGCGTGCGCGCCGCCGACGGCTCAGGGGACGAGCGCCAGGTCACCCACCTGGGTCCCGGCTTCCGCTACCACATCAGCTGGTCGCCGGACGGCAAGCGGGTGGTCTTCGCCGACCAGACCATGGGCATCCAGCTCTGCGACCTGGACACCGGCAAGGTGCAGCAGGTGGACAAGGGGCTGTTCATGTTCGAGGATCCCCTCGATGGCTTCCGGGCCAGCTGGTCGCCGGACAGCCGCTGGTTCGCGTACCCCCGCGACACCGCCAACCAGAACAACGTGGTGGTCCTCTACGACACGAAGACCGGCACCCGGAAGGACGTGACCTCCCCCTTCTACAATGCCGGCGATCCCGTCTTCGATCCGGAAGGCAAGTATCTGTTCCTCAGCACGGGGCAGCAGTTCAGCCCCACCTACAGCGACCTGGACGGCACCTGGATCTACGCCGCCACCACACGGCTCGCGGCCCTGCCTCTGCGCAAGGACGTGCCCTCGCCCCTGGCCCCCCGCAACGATGCGGACGCCGCCAAGGACGACAAGAAGGAGGAGAAGAAGGAGGGCGGGGACAAGAAGGACGCCCCCAAGCCCGTCGAAATCGACCTCGATGGATTGGAAGCCCGCATGGTCCTGCTCCCGCCCACGGCCGGCTACTACATGGACGTCGCCGCCGCCAAGGGGAAGCTCCTCTACCGCCGCGCCGCCCAGCTCAGCCAGGAGGGCCCCACCAAGGGCACGCTCTTCGTCTATGACCTGGAGGAGCGCGAGGAGAAGGCCGTGCTGGCGGACCTGGATGGCGCCCTCCTGAGCGGGGACGGCAGCAAGGTGCTCGTGAACCGGAAGCTGGAGTACGCGCTCATCGACCCCAAGCCCGACCAGAAGTTCGAGAAGAAGCTGCCCACCGGCGAGCTCATGATGACCGTGGACCCCTCGGCCGAATGGCAGCAGATCTTCAACGACGCCTGGCGCTTCGAACGCGACATGTTCTATGACCCCGGCATGCACGGCGTGGACTGGAAGGCCATGCGCGCCCGCTACGGCAAGCTGCTCAAGGACTGCGTCACTCGCGAGGACGTGAACTTCGTCATCGGCGAGCTCATCTCCGAGCTGAACGCCTCCCACACCTACCGGGGTGGCGGCGACGTCGAGCAGCCCCTCCGCCTGGGCACGGGCCTGCTGGGCGCCGACTTCAGCCTGGAGAACGGGGCCTACCGCATCAAGAAGATCCTCCGCGGCGCGGACTGGGATGCCCAGGTCCGGGGCCCGCTGGCCCAGCCCGGCCTGAAGGTGAAGGAGGGGGACTACCTCCTCGCCGTGAACCGCATTCCACTCGACGTCGGCCAGGATCCCTGGGCCGCCTTCCAGGGCCTGGCCGGCAAGACCGTGCTGCTCAGCATCAACGACAAACCCTCCCTCGACGGAGCCCGGGAGGTCCTCGTCGACACCGTGGTGAATGACTACCAGCTCCGCTACTGGGACTGGATCGAGGCCAACCGCCGCTACGTCGAGAAGGCCTCCAACGGCCGCATCGGCTACGTCTACGTGCCGGACACCGGCATCGGCGGCCAGAATGACCTGGTGCGCCAGTTCCGCGGCCAGTGGGACAAGGCCGGCCTCATCATCGACGAGCGCTTCAACAGCGGCGGCCAGATCCCCGATCGCTTCGTGGAGATGCTGGGCCGGAAGACCCTCAACTACTACGGCGTGCGCGACGGCAAGGACTGGCAGTGGCCCCCCATCGCCCACGATGGCCCCATGGCCATGCTCATCAACGGCTGGAGCGGCTCCGGCGGCGACTGCTTCCCCTTCCTCTTCAAGAAGGCGGGGCTCGGTCCCCTCATCGGGCGGCGCACCTGGGGCGGACTCATCGGCATCAGCGGTGCCCCGGCCCTCATCGACGGCGGCAACGTGACCGTGCCCACCTTCGGGATCTTCTCGAAGGAAGGCCAGTGGATCGTGGAAGGCTACGGTGTGGATCCCGACATTGAGGTGATCGACGATCCCACCCTGCTCACCCAGGGCAGGGATCCGCAGCTGGACCGGGCCATCCAGGAAGTGGAGGCCTCCCTCAAGCGGAACCCGCCGGTGCCCACCCGGAAGCCGGTCTACCCGAACCGGGCCCACTAGGTTTTTCAATCTGCGCCCCGCGACCGCGGGGCGCAGCCATGTCCGTCTATAAGGCCTCGTGGAAGAAATCCTTCATGTGCTGCCAGCTGCGGCGGTGGGCGGCCTCGTTGTAGGCGGCGCCCTTGCTGTTGTCGCTGCCGGCCTCCTTCTGCGTGAAGGCGTGCACGGCGCCGGCATAGGCCACGAACACGTAGTCCGCCTTGGCCTGCCGCATCTCGTCCTGGAAGGCGGCCACGTCCTTGGCGGGCACCCAGGGATCATCGGCCCCGTGGCAGACCAGCACCTTGGCGGACATGGGGCCGGGCGCGTAGCCCGCAGGCACGTCCAGCCCGCCATGGAAGGAGACCACCGCCTTCACCGGCAAGCCGCCCCGGGCCGCTTCGATGGCCCCCGTGCCGCCGAAGCAGAAGCCGATGACGGCGATGCGGCTGCCGTCCACGCCCTTCTGGGCCTTGAGGGTCTCGATGGCGGCGGCGATGCGGCGGCGGTACAGCGCGCGGTCGCCCTTGAAGGAGCCCGCCAGCTTGCCCGCCTCCCCGGTGTTCGCCGGGCGCACGCCCTCGCCGTAGATGTCCGCCGCCAGGGCCGCATAGCCCAGCTTGGCCAGGTCGTCGGAGACCTTGCGCTCATGGTCCGTGAGCCCCATCCACTGGTGGATCACCACCACGCCAGGCACCTTGCCCTTGGCGTCGGCCGGGTGGGACAGGTAGCCCGCGAGTTTGGTGGCCCCGTCCGCATAGCTCAGCGGCTGGCCGGCGAGGACGGGAAGGGCGGCGAGGGAGAGGGCGAGGGCGGCGGATCGCATGGGAGCCTCCTGGGATGGGAGACCGATCGTATAGCTGTTTGAACGGCTATTCCAGGGAAACTCTTACCGCCCCGTGCTGCCATAGCCGCCTTCGCCGCGCTCCGTGTCACCCAGGGCCTCGACCGTGGGTTCGGGGATCCAGGTCCAGCTGGCCACCGGGGCGATCAGGAGCTGGGCGATGCGCTCGCCGCGGCGGAGCTCGAAGGGGGCCTCGCCATGGTTCACCAGCAGCACCTGCACCTCGCCGCGGTAGTCCGCATCGATGGTGCCCGGCGCGTTGAGTACCGTGAGCCCGTGGCGCAGGGCCAGGCCCGAGCGGGGCCGCACCTGCCCCTCGAAATCCCGTGGGATGGCCAGCACCAGGCCCGTGGGCACGAGGCGTCGCTGGCCCGGCGCGATGGCCCAGGTCTCGCCTTCCGGAATCGCCGCCCGCAGGTCCATGCCCGCCGCGTGGGGCGTGGCCGCCGCCGGAAGGTCAAGGCCGAGGCCGTGGGGGAGCTGATGGACCGGAATGCGCATTCAAAAAGATTCAACGCAAAGGCGCGAAGGCGCAAAGGGAAAACCGCTTACTCCCCCTTCACCAGCTGCCCGCAGGCCCCCTGCACGTCCCGCCCCCTGCTGCGGCGCACGGTGACGAAGCAACCCCGGGCTTTCAGCCACCGGGCGAACTGCTGGACGCGGTCCTCGCTGGGCTGATGGAAGGCGCTGGCGGCGTGCTCGTTCATGGGGATGAGGTTCAGGTTGTGGGCGCCGCGGAGGTCTCCCAGCCAGTCCGCCAGCCGCTGCGCGTCGGCCTCGGTGTCGTTCTCACCCGCCAGCAGCACGTACTCGAAGCAGAACTTCTCGCCGCGCTTCAGGCCCCAGTCATCCAGCGCACGGCGCAGGCGGGCCAGGTTCCACACACGATTCACGGGCATGGTGCGGCCCCGGGCCTCGTCCGTGGTGGCGTTGAGGCTGAGGGCCAGGAGGGGCCGGGGTTCCAGCTTCGACAGCTTGTCGATGCCGCTCACCAGCCCCGAGGTGCTCACGGTGATGCGGTTCTTCCCCAGCCCCAGACCGGCGGGATGGCACATGAGGCGGATGGCCCGATGCAGGTGCTCCAGGTTGTGCAGGGGCTCGCCCATGCCCATGAACACCAGGGTCAGCTCGTGGCCGCGGTCGGGGCCCAACTCCGCCATGAGGGCCAGCACCTGGCCCAGGATCTCGCCGGCCTGCAGGTTGCGCAGGATGCCCATGCTGCCCGTGGCGCAGAAGGTGCAGCCCATGGCACAGCCCACCTGGCTGGAGATGCAGTAGGTCACCCGGGGATTGCGCACCCGGCGCGGCATGTGGACCGCCTCGATGCGCTTCCCGTCCGCCAGTTCCAGAGCCAGCTTGGTGGAGCCGTCATCGGAGGGCTGGCGCTCCACGAGGGCTGGCATACGGAGGTCCGCCACAGCCTCCAGCCAGGCCCGGATGCCAGTGCCCAGGTTCGGCACGCCCCCCTTCCAGGTCCAGGGGCGGTGCAGACGCTTGAAGGTTTCCAGGGCGCTGCCCGGGCAACCCAAGGCCGCCAGATCCTCGGGAAAGAGCGACCAGGCGGAGGGCAGTCCCTCCCGCTCAGGGGCGGGGTGATCCCAGGGCATGGATCCTGAACCGGACATAGAGGGCAGTGTACCGGCTGGCCGTGGATCCATTTCAGAATCGAGACCGTTTCGATATGCTGATCAGATCATCCATTAAGGAAGCTCACCCATGTCTGCTGCCGCCCCGCTGCGTCTAATCCTGGCCATGCTCGGTCTCGTCAACCTGGGCTTCGCGGCCGATGGCCCCACGCCCGTGTCTCTCCTCAAGCAGGTCGCCACCTACAGTGAGCAGCCCAATCTGGGTGAAGCGTTCACCGTCAAGGACTGGACCCTCCCCATGGGACGGATGACCTTCACCATGACCTCGGGCACCGTGGCACCCATGGTCTCCGCGGGGCGGACGCTCGGATTCCACTTCAAGGGGAAGGGTTCCTTCCGCTACCGCTCAGACGAACCCCTCGAGCGGGCGGCGCTGGCTTCGAACTACAAGAAGAACATCGGAGGTATCAATACCAAGGCCATCCTCTCCGAGGAGAAGGGCCAGCAGGTCCTGACGGTGGAACTCAAAAGTTTCACCCTCTGGCAGGAAGGTCTGATCCTGGCCCTCCCGAGCGGGACGCCTGCCGAGACCCCCAGCGACTCCTTCACCAAGGACTCGGCCTTTTTCAAGCGGGACGGCCTGGGAGACCGGAGTCATGACTTTGCCGCCCACCTGGCCAACACACCCAGTCGCGGCCTGGCGCGGGCGGAAATCACCGGAGTGGACAGCCCCTTCATCTATACCCTGGACCAGGGCGGTTCCCAGCGCGAACAACTCTGGTCCGTCGCGGGCCCGTACCGGCCGGCGGTCTATGACGGGCTCCGCAGGGTGCTGCTCTCGGATCAGCCCATCGGCTGGACCTGGAAGGCCCCCCTATCGCCATTGCTGAACCTGACGGCCGTGGATATCGACATGAAGGCAAGCCTGGGTGGCGCAGACCTGAAGGTCACGGAGACCCTGGTTGCTGGAGACGAGGGCCTGGCCGTCATATCTCTGAACCTCTACAACATCGTGGATCCCACCTACAAACTGGGCATCTACAAAGTCTCCAAGGTCGTGGATGAAGAAGGGCACAGCCTCCCCTTCCACCATCGGCATGACACGATCCTGGTCCAGTTGGATCGGCCCCACCCGGCGGGTGAGCCTTTCAAGCTCACTTTCGAGTACGGTGGCGCCATCCTGCTCCGCCCCGGTGGTGACAGCTACTGGGAACTGGGGGTGGAGCCCTGGTTCCCCCAGCCCGACATGGACGGCCAGGCCTACACGGTCCATGCCGTCATCCAGACGCCCAGAGAAGACGTGCCCGTAGCACCCGGCAAGACGATCCGCCGAAGCCAGAGCGACTCAGGAAACCTCCTCGAAGTCCGCATCGACAAACCCGTTCAGTTCTTCTCCATGTTCGCGGGGGCCTACACCTTCACCGAGGAAGTGAAGGATGGCCTCACCATCCGAGTGGCTGCCTACGGCAACCAGGGCGGCGGCATGCAGCAGCGGCTCATAGGCATTGCCCAGCAGACCATTGGATTCTACGAGGACCTGTTCGAGAAGTTTCCCTTTGAGGAGTTCAACATCATCCAGGTCAATTCCTTCGGCTTCGGACAGGCCCCTCCCGGGATGATGATCATCACCAACGAGGCCTTCAACGGGAAGATGGACGAGCTCAGCAGTCTCTTCACCAAGGGTATCAACCAGCGCTTCGCTCACGAGATCGCCCATCAGTATTGGGGGCATCTGGTCAAGATGGCGACGCCGGAAGAGCAGTGGATTACGGAATCCTTCGCGAACTATGCCTCCGCCCTGGCCATGCGGAGCATGAAGAACCAGGGGAGCAGCGCCTATGAGGGCATGTTGAGCCGCTGGCGGAACCAGGCCAGCGCCTACGCCGGTTCTGGCACCATCCCCTTCGCCAATCGGCTTCAGTGGATCGAGGACCCCCGTGGTTCCTTCCTTGCCCGGACCTCCCTGCTCTATGAGAAGGGCGCGCTCCTGCTCGCAGCCCTGCACAAGGACATGGGTGACAAGGCCTTCGCCCTCTTCATGAAATCCATCATCGCCAACTTCCGGTGGAAGGCCGCCAATACCCCCTCCATCGAGCAGATCGCCAGCATGGCCGGGCGCAAGGACTTTGGTCCACTGTTCCGGGATTGCTACTGGGGAACCCAGATGCCCAAGTGACGACCAGGGGCCCTCAGGCCACCAGGTCCTGCGCCCGGATGTCACAGCCCCGCCGGGTGCCGAGGGCGCTGACGCCCAGCTGGGCTGGATCGAGCAGGTTCTGGGCGACGCGCAGCAGGTCGTCCAGAGTCACGGCCTCGATCTCGGCCATCTGCTGATCGAGGCTGCGCAGCTCGCCCAGGTGGATGGCCTGATGGGCCAGGCTGAACATGCGGCTGCTGCTGCTCTCCTGGCTGAACACCAGCCCCGTGCGGGCCTGCAGCTTGGCCCGGACCAGCTCGTCGGCCTCCACGCCTTTTTCGCGGATGCGGGCGCACTCGGCCATGGTCCGCTGCACCAGCTCCCGCAGCTGGGCCGGGGCGCAGCTGGCGCTGATCTGCAGGGCGCCCGTATCCGCGTAGGGACTGAGGTAGCTGCCTACCTGGTAGCAGAGGCCTCGGCGCTCGCGCAGCTCCATGAAGAGGCGCGAGGCCATGCCCCCGCCCAGCACGTGGCTGAGCAGGTGTGCCGCGGCCCGGTCCGGCGAGTGGTGATCCGGCGCCGGGAAGCCCATGACCAGGTTGGCCTGCTGGAGATCCTTGCGGGGCACGTTCAGCAGGAAGGGCCGGGTCCGCGCCCCGGCGATGGCGGCGTGCGCCGTCCCCGCCGGCAGGCGGTCCAGGATGGGCTTCAGCAGGTCGAGGAAGGGCGCCGCCTCGATGGCGCCGGCGGCGGCCACCACCAGGTTCGGCGCCCGGTAGGTGTGGTCGAAGAAGGCGCGGGCCTCAGCGGGCCCATAGCTCGAAACCTGGTCCCGGCGGCCCAGGATGGGGTGAGCCAGAGGCGTGCCCTCCCAGAAGCCCCCGTAGAACAGCTCGCTCACCCAGTCGTCGGGCTGATCCTCGCTCTGGGCGATCTCCTCCAGGATGACGCCGCGCTCGCGGATCAGCTCGTCGGTCTCGAAGCGGGGCGCGGTCACCAACTCTCCCAGCAGGTGCACCAGCTCCGGCAGCTGGTCGGCCAGCACCTTCCCGTAGAAACAGGCCACTTCCTTGCCGGTGAAGGCGTCCACGTGCCCGCCTAGGCGGTCCGTGGCCGCCGCCAGCTCGTCGGGCGTGGGGTAGGCGGCGGTGCCCTTGAAGACCGTGTGCTCCAGGAAGTGGGCCAGGCCCTCTTCCGCAGAGCCTTCGTGACGGGACCCCCGACGCACCCAGAACCCCACGGCGCAGCTCCGCACATGGGGCAGCGGCTCGATCAGGATCTCGGTGCCCTCGGGCGTGACGGTGCGGTGCGGAGCATTCGGCATTCCACCAGTCTACCGCCCGGGGCTCCTACCCCTCCGCCTCGCTTCCAGCCAGGCCCACGGGCATGCGGTGCAGCTTCCAGCCGGCCAGGGCCCAGCAGAGCAGGCCGAAAGCGAGGAGGGCCAAGCAGGCCAGGACCGGATGGGTGGTCACCTGCTCCTGGGCCAGCAGCTGGTTGGTCTGGATTTCCGCCGCGCGGCTGCCGGCGAGGCTCTCGATGTGGTGGGTGAAGGTGAGCCGCTGGAGGAAGGGTGGGAAGATGCGGACCCAGGGCTCCCACAGGAAGAAGTACAGGGCGCCCCAGAGGGTACCGCGCTTGAAGAGGAGCCCGATGAGCGTCATCAGGGCCAGTTCGCCCCACCAGGCGCTGACCAGGGCCGCCAGGCGCCCCGGGAGCAGGGACGGATCCCCGCCGATGACCTGGAGGCCGAGGGTGCCGAGGATGAGCCAGGCGGCGCCCCAGGCGAACCAGGGCAGGCCCTTGCCCAGGGGCAGCGCCCAGGCGGGGGCGGGCCGCACCAACAGCAGGGGGAGGGTGCGCTGCTCCAGGTCCTCCCGGATGCCAGCCGGCGCCGCCACCAGGGCCATGATGGGCAGCATCATCTTCACCAGCACTTCGTGGAAGATCTTGAGGGCCTCGCCGGGCCGGGGACCGCCTTCCCCACCCTTGATCTGGGCCACGGTGTAGATGAGGAGGCTGAGGGCCACGGGCACCATGACCAGCGAGGCCAGCACCCAGCCCCGGCCCTGGAACACGCGGGGCAGGTAGCCCCGCGCCGTGGCGCGGATCGTCGCCAGGGGAGAAGGTGGGGCGAGGACAGTCATGATTTCCCCCAGGTGAGTTCAGAAAGGTCATGCACTGGACCAGCAAGCCCGGGACGGGCTCTGCCCGCTCCGGGCGCAGGGGCCCGGGGATGTTCGCGCAGCGAGGAATCCCCGGACAGCATTAGGCGTGATCCTTGGTCAGATACTGGAAGACGGCATCGAGGTTGAGGTCCAGGGGATCCAGCGCACGCAGGGGGATGCCCCCTTCCGCCGCGGCCTTCTGCAGGCGGGGCAGGATGTCCCGGGGCGAGCGGACGGACAGCACCACGGCCCCTTCTTCGATGCGGAGGGCCGCCAGCTCCGGCTGTTCCACGGCCCAGCGGGCCAGCACCTGGGCCTCGCCCGTCAGACGCAGCTCCACCGGATGGCGGTCCAGCAGCTGCCGGATCTCGGTGACCGTGCCCTCGGCCAGCAGTCGGCCCCGGAACAGCAGCAGGATGCGGTCCGTCAGCTGGGCGATCTCGCCGAGGATGTGGCTGGAGACCAGGATGCGCGTGCCCCCTTCCGCGAGGCCGCGCAGCAGGGCCATGAGGGTGAGCCGGGCCTCCGGGTCCAACCCATTGAACGGTTCGTCCAGGATGAGCAGCTCCGGCTCGTGCATGAGGGCCTGGGCGAGGCGGATGCGCTGGCGCATGCCCTTGGACATGCGCGCGAAGGTGAGGTGGGCGCGGTCCGCCATGCCCACGGTCGTGAGGGCCTTGGCCACGGCGGCGTTCAGACCTTCGCCCGACAGGCCGGAGAGCTCCCCCATCATGCGGAGCCAGCGGTCGGCGCGGAGGCCCGTGGGCAGGCGGTCTCCCTCGGGCACCAGCCCCAGGCGGGCGAGCACCGCGGGATTGCGGAAGGGGGCCTCGCCGAAGACGCGGACGTCGCCGCCGGAGGGTGGCAGGAGGCCCGAGAGCAGTTGCAGCAGCGAGGACTTCCCGGCGCCGTTGGGGCCCAGCAGGCCCGTGATGCCGCCGCCGTCGGGCAGCTCGAAGGTGGTGGGGCTGAGGCCCAGGATGGGGCCGTAGCGGAGGGAGGCGCGGTCCAGCGAAATCATCAGATCACCGCCTCGGAGGGTCGTGTGCGCCGCGAGGCCACGAAGGTCCAGAGACCGATGTGGAAGGCCGTGCCCAGGAGCGCCGGAAGCCACGCCACCATTGGATGGTCCACGCCGACGAGGAGCTGGGGCCACGCCTCGGCCAGCATGATGGGGTTCAGGGCATCCACGGCCCTGATCCCGGTGAGGCCGTGGATCATGGAGGCCAGGGTGCCGGCCCCCAGCACGAGACCAAGCACCCAGCCGATGCCGGCCCGCGGTGTGGCAGCCATGCTGGAGGCGCCCACCGCCAGGGAGCCCATCAGGACCGAGCTGATGGCCATGGCCGGCAGCAGGCGCAGCGGCGCCGTCGCCCACACCGGCCCCTGGAGCCCCGCCAGGAGCAGGGACATGGCCCAGGGCAGCAGGGCGAAGGGCAGCAGGATGACGAAGGGCAGCGCCGAGGCGAAGCCGAGCTTGGCGAGCAAGTAGTCCTTCGGGGCCACGGGATGCGCGTACATCAGGGGACGCACGCGGTAGAGGGTGTCCCGCGCCACGAGGCCGCCCCCCACCAGGGCCACCAGGAACCAGAGCAGGTACATCGTGGGGTTCAGCAGCCCGGCCTGGAACTCGGCCCCCTGGGTGAAGATGTTCTTCCCGAACTCATTCAAGGGCTTGAAGGCCTGGTTGGTCTGCATCAGGTATTTGGCATAGATCCACCCGGTCTGGAAGAGCAGGATCATCAGGAAGATGAAGCTGAAGAAGCGGCCGATCTTCTGGCGCCAGAGCCGCGTCAGGTCGAAGCGCATGAGCACCAGGACGGGCGGATGGCCCTGGTGCAGGTCCGGCGCGGGCGGCAGGGTCGGAGCGTAGATGGGCATGGACTAGGCTCCCGTCTGAGGATGGAGGGCCCGGAGCAGCACTTCGTCCAGCCGGTCGTGGCGTGGCGTGACCTGCACCAGGGTGGCGCCCCTGCTTTCGGCCCAGCGGAAGGCGCCGACCGGATCGGCTTCCATCAGTTCCAGGTCGTAGAGCCCGTTGCGCGCCTCCAGCACGGTTCCAAGCTCCGCCAGTGCTGCCTCCTGCGCCGCATCCAGGGGATCCAGGAAGCGCAGCTCCACCCGTTTCGCGAGGGCCTTGCGGAGGCCCGCCATGGAGCCGGCCGCCTTGATCTCCCCCTGGTCGAGGATCACCAGCTGGTCCGCCACGCGCTCCACGTCGCCCAGCAGGTGAGAGGCCAGGATGACGCCCGTGCCCAGCTCCGCGTGCACGCGCAGCACCAGGTCCAGCATGCGGCGCCGGCCATCGGGATCGAGGCCATTGGTGGGCTCGTCCAGGAAGATCAGCTCGGGGCTGTGCACCAGGGCCTGGGCCAGCTTCACGCGCTGGCGCATGCCCGTGGAATAGCCGCTCACGGGCCGGTACCGGGACTCATCCAGCCCCACGAAGTACAGCACCTCGTGCGCGCGGTCCCGCGAGGCCTCCGGCGCCAGGCCGCTCAGCTCACCCCAGAAGGCCACCTGCTCGTAGGCCGAAGCATCCTCGATGAGGGCGTCGTACTCCGGCATGTAGCCGATGCGGGAGCGCAGCCGGGCCGCTTCGGGCGCGCCCAGGGCCACCCCCAGCACCGAGCCGCTGCCACCCGAAGGGGTCAGCAGACCCAGCAGGGCCTTCAGCAGGGTGGACTTGCCTGCGCCGTTGGGCCCCAGCAGGCCCACGATCCCGCGCTCGAGCGAAAGGCTCAGGCCCTTCAGGGCTGGCGCCGCGGTCGCGGCGTAGCGCACTTCCAGGTTTTCGAAGGCGATCAAGAGGGACTCCAGGTTGAAGGCGGCTACGAAGCGGGCTCCGAAATGGATTAGGCTGTACCCATCCTCCCACCGCCCGGACGCCTCTGCATGCAACTCCTGGAATGGCCCATTCTCGATGCCCTGCAGGCCGGTGCCCTGCTCGCCCTCTTCATCAGCTTCGGCACGGACGCGCTGTCCCGCCGGGACCGGATGATGGGCTGGCTTTCGCTCACGTGCCTGCTGGTGGCCCTGCGCCACAGCGTCCTGGTGCTCGGCACCCTCCCCTCCCTGAACCCCGACCTGGTGGATCGCGCCCAGAGCCTGCTGGTGGCCTTCGGCTTCATCGCCCTCTGCACCGCCCTCACGAACCTCTTCCCGCGCCACATCCCCCGCCGTTTCCCCTTCTGGATCGCCCTGGGCATGATCCCCAGCTACATCCGCAACCTCCTGCTGCCCCACCCGGGCTCCTGGGACACCTGGATGCACCACGCGTCGAACGTCACCTATCTGGCGGGTTGCGGCTTCATCGTCTACTGGACGCTGCGGGCCCGGCAGGACGAGGACCCCATGGGCCGCCGGCTGTTCCTGGGGCTCCTGGGATTGACGCTGCCGGTGGTGGTGGAGATCGCGGCCCTCAGCCTCTTCGACATGAAGGTCCGCCTCTCCGGCTTCAGCCTCGTGTTCCTGGCCATGGGCGTCGGAACCTCCTGGCAGTGGCTCATGGTCAGCGGCATGGAGTCCCGCATCCACCGGGCCGAGGCCGAGGTGGAGGTCTGGCGCAGCCTGGTCCCGGGGCAGGCCTTCCGCACCGATCGTCCCTCGCCCATGATGGAGAAGACCTTCGGGGCCTCCTGGCCGGAGCGGCTGAAGGCCACGCCGGATGTGCCGCTGGTCGCCCTGGATGGCACCACCTACCGGGTGCGGAGCCGGGTCCTCCACCATCAGGAACGGCTTGGCTGGTACGAGCGGGACGAAGAGACCCAGCCCGGCCAGCAGGGATTCCTGTCCGGCTGGGTGGTGGGCCTGGGCATGGAAGAGGGCGCTGAGCAGAACCGGATCCAGGCGCTGCTGCGCGCCTGGGGGGCCGAAGTGCAGGCCTGGGGCACGGTGCCCCCGCGCGAGGGCCCCTATCCGAGCGTGCTGCTCTGGGCCCGGGAGCCCAGCATCCTCTCGGTCTGGCGGGAGGACGACCTGGTCCGGAGGCGCCCCCGCTGGGTCCAGATCGGCGGGCCCACCACCGAAGGACCGCACGCCCGCCTGGAGCCTGGGGTCCCGGAAGACGTCCTGCGGGGTACCCTCGAACGCCTCCTCTCCCGGCACTGAACCTGGGGCACTTGCCCCAAGCCGCGGCATCCATCGGAGAATGGGCGAATGAGCTTCGCCCATCTCCATCTGCACACCGAACATTCCCTCCTCGATGGCCTCACGCGCATTCCGGATCTCGTGAAGAAGTGCCGGGCCTCGGGCATGCCCGCCGTGGCCGTCACCGACCACGGGAACATGTTCGGGATGATGAAGCTCTTCGACGCCTGCGAGAAGACGAAGGACGCCGATGGCAACTGGGCCGTGAAGCCCATCCTGGGCTGCGAGGTCTACGTCGCGCCCAAGACCCGCTTCGACAAGAAACTCGAAGCCAAGAACGCGACGGGCGAGGAGGGCCTCGAGGACTGCGTGGATCCCAGCGGCTCCCGCGACGCGGGCTACCACCTGGTGCTGCTGGCGAAGAATCCCGTGGGCTTCGCCAACCTTTCGAAACTCGTATCCGCGGGCTTCACTGAGGGCTTCTACTACAAGCCCCGCGTCGACAAGGATCTCCTCCGGCAGCACAGCGAGGGTCTCATCGCGCTGTCCGCCTGCCTGGGCGGCGAAGTGCAGGCCCGCATCCTGCAGAACCGCCTGGACCAGGCGGAGCGGGTATCGCGGGACTTCCGCGACATCTTCGGCGAGGACTTCTACCTGGAAATCCAGGACCAGGGTTTCGACAAGGAGAAGGAGATCATCCCCTTCCAGATGGAGCTGGCCCAGAAGCTCGGCATCCCCCTGGTGGCCACCAACGACGCCCACTACCTCAACCACGCCGACGCCGACCTGCACGACACCCTGCTCTGCATCGGCACCAAGACCACCAAGGCGAAAGAGAAGCGCATGCGCTTCTCCACGGACCAGTTCTTCGTGAAGACGCCGGAGGAGATGCGCTCCGTCTTCCCCGATCACCCGGAATACCTGGAGCGCACCCTGGAGATCGCCGCCAAGGTGGACCTCTTCCCCATCACGCGCAAGCCCGTGACACCGCGCTTCCCCGTGCCCGAGGGCTACGACCTCGATTCCTACTTCGTGCACATCGCGAAGGAGACCTTCGAGCAGCGCCTGGCCGGCTGCCGCCCCCTCTGGCAGGCGGGCACCCTCAAGCACAGCGAGGAGAAATACCGCGAGCGGCTCGCCTTCGAGCTGGACATGATCCTGAAGATGGGCTTCCCCGGCTACTTCCTGCTGGTCTGGGACTTCATCCGCAAGGCCCGGGAGATGGGCGTGCCCGTGGGCCCCGGCCGCGGCTCGGCGGCAGGCAGCATCGTGGCCTGGTCCATGATGATCACCGACATCGACCCGATGCAGTACGACCTGCTCTTCGAGCGCTTCCTCAACCCCGAGCGCGTGTCCATGCCCGACGTGGACATCGATTTCTGCCGGGACGGCCGCCAGCGCGTCATCGACTACGTCACGGAGAAGTACGGCCAGGACAAGGTGAGCAGCATCATCACCATCAACCAGCTCAAGACCAAGGCCGTGATCAAGGACGTGGCGCGGGTCTTCGAGAAGGACTTCGCCTTCGCCAACAACCTGACGAAGCTGGTGCCCCAGGAACCCGGCAAGCCCATGACCATCGGCGAGGCCCTGGAGAAGAGCGACAAGCTGCGCGAGCTGTACGAGTCCGACCCCGAGGTGAAGAACATCCTCGACATCTCCGCCCGGCTTGAGGGCCTGTCCCGCAACACCGGCGTCCACGCGGCCGGCGTCATCATCGCGCCGGACGAGCTCACGCAGTTCGCGCCGCTGAGCGTGGATAAGGACAAGAAGGTGATGGTGCAGTACACCATGGTGGAGGCCGAGCGCGCGGGCCTGCTGAAGATGGACTTCCTGGGCCTGGAGACGCTCACGCAGATCGCGAAGACGCAGGAAGTGATCGCCCGGCGCCACGGCCAGCCCAAGGACATGACCACCATCCGCGCCTTCGACGACCGGAAGACCTTCGAGCTCTTTGCTGCCGGAGACACGGACGGCGTGTTCCAGTTCGAGTCCGGCGGCATGAAGCAGCTGCTGCGCCAGCTGGGCCCGGACCGCTTCGACGACCTCATCGCCCTGAACGCCCTCTTCCGCCCGGGCCCCCTGGGTGCGGGCATGGGCACCACGTACGTGGAGCGCCGCCACGGCCGTGAGGCCGTGACCTACATGTTCCCCGACCTGGAGCCGATCCTGGCGCCCACCTACGGCGTGATTCTCTACCAGGAGCAGGTCATGCAGATCGCCAGCCTCATCGCCGGGTACTCCCTGGGCGAGGCCGACATGCTGCGCCGGGCCATGGGCAAGAAGGACAAGGAAAAGATGGCCAAGGAGAAGACCAAGTTCATCGAACAGGGCGCGGCGAGGAAATACGACAAGACCAAGGTCGCCGAGCTCTTCGACCTCATCGAGTTCTTCGCCGGCTACGGCTTCAACAAGAGCCACAGCGCCGCCTACGCCATGGTGGCCTACGAGACCGCCTACCTGAAGGCCAACTACCCCGTGGAGTTCATGGCGGGCCTGCTCTCCACCAAGTCGGGCCGCACGGACGACGTGGCCAAGTACGTGCAGAACTGCCGGGAGCGGGGCATCGAGGTGCTGGGCCCCGACATCAATGAATCCACCCTGGATTTCACGGCCACGGGGGATCTGCAGATCCGGTTCGGATTTGCCGCGGTGAAGGGCTTGGGAGACGCCGCGTTGCAGGCCATTCTGGAGGCACGGAAGACCGAGGGCCGCTTCAAGGACTTGTTCCATGCGCTGAAGAGCACCGACCTGCAGAAGGCCAACCGCAAGGTGTGGGAGTCGCTCATCAAGGCGGGGGCCTTCGACAGCCTGGAGCCCAACCGCGCCGCCCTGCTGCAGGGCCTGCCGGACGCGGTGTCCGCCGCCTCCCGCGGCACCGGCGACACGGGCATGACCAGCCTCTTCGACGATGCCGAGATGGCCACGCTGAGCGAGGACTGGCGCGTGCCCGAGAACATCGAGCCCTGGGACCGCAAGGTCCGGCTGGCCGCCGAGCGCGAAGTGCTGGGCCTCTTCGTCAGCGGCCATCCGCTGGAGGAATTCGCCGACGCCATCCAGGTGCATACCCACGGCACCCTGGCCAAGATCGTGGAGGATGCCACTTCGGGCCGCCTGCGGGACCGCCACGAGGTGACCCTCGGCGCCATGGTCTCCACCGTGGCCTTCAAGACCAACCAGAAGGGGGAGCCCTGGGCCATCCTCCAGGTGGAGGACACGACGGGGAAGATGGAAGTCCTCCTCATGGCCAGCAAGTGGGATCCCCTCACCAAGAAGTCCTCCCTGCGGCCCTTCGAGCGGTACCGCCACTTCGCCGTGCCCGAGGCCATGCTGCGCATCACGGGTGAGCTGCGGGTGGAGACCATCCAGGGCAATGGCAACGGCCCGGATGGCGAGGAGGACGAGGAGCAGACCGTGGTGAAGGTCTTCGCCACCCTGCTGGAGCCCCTGGAGGGCTTCCAGGGCCTGGGCTTCACCGGCGCCCTGGTGCGGCTGCCCCCGGGTGAGTGCCCGCCCCGCCTGGCGACGATCTTCGGCGACCACAAGGGCGAGCTGCCCGTGACCTTCGAGTACCGCTCCAAGGAGGGCCTCGTGGCCCGGGTCCGGGCCGGCCACGGCCTGCGCCTGAAGTACGACGAGGCCCTGAAGGAGAAGGTGGCCAAGGAAACGGGCTGTGCCTTGACCTGGACGTACTGAGAGTGCCTAACAGAACCCCCACGGGGTCGCGCGAGGGTCGCCGGGCGAGCGAGGCAAGGAAGGCGAGGAGACGCGTAGCGGGTACTACGCGCGACGAGCGTGACGCGGCATCGCGACGCCCGCCGGCCCTCGCCCGGAGGGATGAAGCCAGGCAGGCGCCCCGCGGCGTCAGGCCCCTTGAACAACGAACCACGTTGCCCTGCGGGCCCTTCCTTGCGGTGCATCCTGCCTGACTTCATCGCGGCCTCGTCGGGGTTTTGTTAGGCACTCTAAACCCGGAGTATCCTCATTCGCATGAAGAAACCCCCCGCCGCGCCCAAGCCCGATCTCCACGCCGTGGTCGAAGCCCTGGCCGAAGCCTCCACGGCCCTCACCGAGATGCCCCTGGGCCGCCGGGAGTTCCCCTCCCGCACGGCCGTGGCAGCCCTGGTGGAGGACCTGCGGGCGCTGCTCTTCCCGGGCTACTTCGGCGCCTCCGAGCTCACGGCCGAGACCCTCCGCTACCACCTGGGTGCCCGCATGGACCGCGTGCTGCACGGTCTGTCGGACCAGATCCAGCGGGGCCTCATGGCCTCGGATCCAGCCTGCACCGAGTGCCGGGGCCGCTCCGTGGAGCTGGCCCAGGCCTTCCTCGCCCGGCTACCCCAGGTGCGCCACCTGCTGGCCACGGACATCCAGGCGGGCTTCGAGGGCGATCCCGCGGCCACCAGCCCCGAGGAGGTGCTCTTCTCCTACCCCGGCCTGCTGGCAGTGGCCAGCCAGCGCCTGGCCCACGAGCTGCTGAAGCTGGGCGTGCCCCTGCTACCCCGCATGATCACCGAGCACGCCCACAGCCTCACCGGCATCGACATCCACCCCGGCGCCCAGATCGGCGAGCGCTTCTTCATCGACCACGGCACGGGCGTGGTCATCGGCGAGACCTGCGTCATCGGCCGCAACGTGCGCATCTACCAGGGCGTGACCCTGGGCGCCAAGAGCTTCCCCCTGGATGCCGAGGGCCACCCCGTCAAGGGCGTCCCGCGCCACCCGGTGGTGGAGGACGACGTCATCGTCTACTCCAATGCCACCGTGCTGGGCCGCATCACCCTCGGCAAGGGTTCGGCCATCGGCGGCAACGTGTGGCTCACGCGCAGCGTGCCCCCCGGTAGCGTCATCACCCAGGCCAACGAAAAGGACGGGATGCCGTCATGAGCGTGCTGCTGCGCTTCGTCTTCTCGGCCATCGGCCTGCTGGTGGCCTGTTCCGTCGTCAAGGGCCTGGGCCATGGCTCCTTCCTCGACCTGCTCATCGTGGCCGTGATCCTGGCGGCCCTGAACACCACGGTGGGCAGCTTCCTGAAGCTCATCGCCCTGGTGCCCATGGCCTGCTCCTTCGGCTGCTTCAGCCTCGTCATCAACGGCCTGGTCTTCTGGCTGGCCGGGGCACTGTCTGCGAAGCTGGGCCTGACCTTCACCGTGAGTGGCTTCTGGGCGGGCTTCTTCGGCGCCCTGGTGTCCAGTGTCGTCGCCTCCGTCCTCGGCGCCATCTTCATCCCCAAGGACCGGCAGCGCCCCCAGGGGCCAGCGCCTTCCATCAAGGTCGTGAACTGACCCTGGCCTCCCCCAGAAGCTCGCGCACCGCGGTTTCCGTGGCCTGCAGGAGCGCCTCGGGGCTGGGAAAGCCCTGCGGCTGCAGGGGCTGGCCCACCCTGATCCGGTAGGTGCCGGCCCGCACGCGCCAGGAGCCCTTGGGCAGGATGTCCACGCCGCCCCGGATGGCGAAGGGGACCACGGGCACCCCCGTCTCACAAGCCAGTGCGAAGACCCCCTTCTTGAAAGGCAGCAGGCACCCATCGGGACTGCGCGTGCCTTCGGGGAAGGCGGCGATGGACTGGCCGCCGCGGATGCGCCGGGCCGCGGTCCGCAGGCTCTCCACGGCCGTCTCCCGGCGGCTGCGGTCGATGAAGATGAAGTCCGCCAGCCAGATCACCCAGCCCAGGAAGGGCACCCGGGCCAGCTCCCGCTTGGCGATGAAGAGGGGCCTTCCGGGCAGCGTGGAGATGACCAGGGGCGGGTCGAGGAGCGAGGCATGGTTGCCCGCGAAGATGACCGGTTGCGCCCCCTCCCGGATCGCCGCCGGCAGATCCTCCCAGCCTTCCAGCTCCCGGCGGATGCCGAAGGCCCAGGCCGTGGCCCGGATGTACCGCGGGGCCACCGCCCAGAACGCGCCCGCCCCCCCCAGGAGGGGTGCCAGCAGGAAACAGAGCACCACCGCGAGCGCCAAAGCCAGGGAACCGGCGGCCCAGACGAGCAGGGGGCGCAAGATGGGACGGCCGGTCATGATCCTACTGCGGCGGCAGCAGGACCGCGTCCTTGAGATACACCGGGAACTGCGGGATGTCGCCCATGCCCCGGCGCCACTCGGTGCGCACCTTGGCGATCTTGTCCACGGCCTCCATGCCGGATACCACGCGGCCGAAGGCACAGTAGCCGAAGCCCTCCTCGCTGAAGCCGTGGGGGTCCAGGCTGGGGTTGTCCACGAGGTTGATGTAGAACTGGGACGAGGCGCTGTGGGGGTTCGCCGTGCGGGCCATGGCGATGGTGCCCCGGCTGTTCTTCAGACCGGCCTTGAAGGTCGAGCCCACCTCGTTGAGGATCGGGTCCCGGGTGGGCTTCTCCTGGAGCGTGTCCAGCATGCCGCCGCCCTGGATCATGAAGCCGTCGATGACGCGGTGGAAGATGGTGCCCTTGTAGAAGCCATCCTGCACGTACTGCAGGAAGTTCGCCACGGTCTTCGGAGCCAGCTCCGGTTCCAGCTCCACCACGATGGGGCCATAGCTGGTGAGCAGCTGCACCCGGGGCTTGGCCGCAGGGGCGGGCGCAGGGGCCGGGGTGGACTGGGGGGCGGGGGCCTGGGCGGCCAGCGGCAGGGCCAGACTGATGAGGGGCAGGGCCAAGGCGACGAGGGCGGATCGGATCACGGGGACTCCTGGAGAGGACACTTCATTCTGCCGCGAATCGCCGGGAAGTCCCCGCTATCGTGGACGCATGTCCTTCATCGACCTCCCGCCCTGGCTGCTCTCCCTGCTGCTGGCCCCCTTCGGCCTGGTGCTGGGCTCCTTCGGCAACGTGCTGATCCACCGCCTGCCCCAGGAGGAGCCCGCCGACCGGAACGTGGTCACCAAGGCCAGCCACTGCCCCGGCTGCAAGGCCAAGATCAAGCCCTGGCACAACGTGCCCCTCCTCGGCTGGCTGTGGCTGCGCGGCAAGTGCGCCGCCTGCGGCTGGAAGATCCCCGTGCGCTACCCGCTGGTGGAGCTGCTGGCCGGGTTGCTGTTCGCCGCCTCGCCCTGGCTCTTCCCTTTCGGCACGCTGATCTGGTTCAAGGGCCTCGTCTGCGGCTTCGCGCTGATCGTCCTGTTCTTCACGGACTTCACCGAGATGATGCTGCCGGACGTGCTGCAGTTCCCGCTCATGGCCCTGGGCGTGCTCCTCACCCTGCCCCAGGTCCTGCGGCCCGAGGCCCTCGTGAAGATCTGGACGGGCAGCGGGAACCTCATCCAGGCCCTGGCCTTCCACAACGGCCTGCAGCCGGCTCCCGCCTGGTCTGGCTTCGAGCCGGCGGTCACCTGGCAGGCCAGCCTCATCGGCCTGGCCGTGGGCTACGGCGTCCCTGCCCTCATGAACCAGCTCTACAAGTGGATCCGCAAGACCGACGGCCTGGGCATGGGCGACTTCAAGATGCTGGCCTGGCTGGGCGCCTTCTGGGGCTGGGCCCCCATGCTGGGCATCCTTTTCCTCGGCGCAGGCCTGGGCGCCGCCGTGGGCCTGCCCCTCATGCTCCTGCGCCGCAACTCCGACCAGGCCGTCTCGGGCCAAACCATGCTGCCCTTCGGCTGCTTCCTGGCCCTGGCCACGCCCATCGTGGTGTTCTTCGGGCGGGCGCTGTGGCTGGGGTATCTGGGATGGGTGGGCTGACGGAGCAGTGAGAGGTACCAACCGGACTGGTGGCGCGAAAACCAGCAGTCTCCACTCCAACTCAATGGCAGGCCCCCAACCTGTTGACCGTGATCTTCAGGGGTTCTTTTTGGCCTTCTCCGCCTTGGCTTTCTCTGTCCGCTCCTTTGCCTCGGCCTTGGATTTCTCTTTCAGTTCCTTGGTCTTGTTCTGGATGTTCTCCATTTTTTCTTTGTCGCCAGGGGCCTCGCCTCCGGTCTTTTTATCCGTTCCGATGGTCTTGGTTTCTTTGGGCTTCTCTTCCTTCTTTTGAGCGGGTGATCCAAACGCGGGAATGGTCAAACCCGCGACGACCAGCAGGACGATGGCTTTGCCTCTCATGTTCGACTCCTTGGGTTTGGGGTTGCTGGTGAGATGGTCTGGCAGATCCAATCCGTGTCAAACAAACCTCGGGTCGTGAGGCAATCCTTCAGCCCCCCTGACTCAGCTCCATCAGCACCCCGCCGGTTTCGGCCGGGTGGATGAAGGCCACGCGGCAGCCGTGGGCACCGTTCCGGGGGGACTGGTCGATCATGCGCACGCCCTTGGCCAGCAACTGGGCCACGGCGGCGTCGATGTCATCCACCTCGAAGCAGACGTGGTGGATGCCAGGGCCGCGCTTCGCCAGGAACTTGCCGATGGGGCCTTCGGGGTCGGTGCTCTCCAGGTACTCCAGGGTGCTCTGCCCCACGGGGAAGAAGGCCGTCTTCACCTTCTGCTCGACCACTTCCTCGGTGTGGTCCGCCGCCATGTCGAAGAGCCGCGCCATGCGCGCCATGGCCTCGTCCAGGCCCGCGGCCGCGATGCCCAGGTGGTTGATGCGGAGCAGCTGCATGGAGCCTCCCAGGAGCATTGTATTCAGGCCGGACTCCGGACGATCAACCTCCGCCCTACAGCGTCGTGTGCTTGCCGCTGCGAGGGAAGACTTCCTTCGCGCAATCGGGGCAGATGCCGTGGGTGAACTCGGCCTCGGTGTGCTCGTTCAGGTAGGCCTCGATCTGGTTCCAGTAGCCCTTGTCGTCCCTGATCTTCTTGCAGTGGCTGCAGATGGGGAGCATGCCGCCGAGGGTCTTCACCTCCGCGAGCAGGCGCTCCAGGCGCTCCTGGGCCGCCTGCTGGCGCAGCCAGGTTCGGCGCAGCAACAGGAAGACCACCAGGGTCAGGCAGAGGAACAGCGCCACTTCGCCGAATTCCTGGTAGACCTCGCGCCACCAGCCCTTCAGGTAGTCCTGCTCGGCCAGCCCCACCACCAGGTAGTAGGGCCAGCCCTGAACCTTGCGCACGGAGAACGTTCGCTGGACATGGTCGAAGGGCGTAAGCGCCCGGAAGGTCCCGGCCTGGCTGCCGGACTGGGTGAAGGCACGGAACTCCTGGGAGACGACTTGCGAACCCACGGCGGTTCCCGCAGGCACAGGCTCGGGATGCCGGGCCACCAGGCCGAGCTCCAGGTCGCGAAGGGCCACGGAGCCGCGGGGTCCCACGTCCAGGGCCGAGAAGGCCTTCTGGAGATCTCCCAGGGCGATCACCCCGATGGCCATCCCGGCAAAACGATGGTCCGGGTGCTCCAGGCGGCGGGCGACGATGACGACCCAGCTCCCCGTGAGCCTGCCCACCAGGGGTTTCGAGACCACCACCCCCGCGGCAGGATCGTCCCGAAGCCTGATGAAATGCTCCCGGTCCGCCGAACTGACCCGGGTCTTCGCCTCCTGGCCGCTGCCGTGATCGATCACGCCTTCGGCGTTGGCGGCGCGGAGGGCCAGCAGGCTCGGCACCCGTGCATGCTGGCGCTGGATGAAGGCGTCCAGGTCCGGGGTGTTGGCCTTCGGGTCGGCCAGGCGGCGCTCGACCTCGTCCTTCACCGCCGACACGGCCAGGTCCGCCTTGCCGAGGGTGTCGGCCACATAGTGGTCCAGCACCAGGCTCAGGTTCTGGGCCGTGGCGATGGCGCGGTCCTGGTGGTTCCGCAGGCTGTTGCGAGCGGAGACCGCCGCCATGATCACGACGAACAGGTTCAGGGCCAGGAACCCCGCGCCCAGCCGGATCATGCGGGGCCTGGATGCGTGGCTTGCGCGCTGGGAGTCGGAGTCGGTGGTCATGGGTCCCTGGTGGGGAGTCCTGGAGATCCTATCCCATCCTTCCAGAATGGCCCTTGCCGCCGTCCTGAATGGAAGGCCCAACTCAGTGCTGGCAGGCGGGTGCCATGCCCAGGCTCACGCGGCCTCCGGCCACCTGGATCTTGCCCTTGCTGCCCAGGAAGGCGATGACGCCGTCGAAGTCGAAGCTGTCGCCGTGGCAGTTGCAGTAGATGGCGGCCTTGCCGTGGACCGCTTCGGAGGCGGCACGGAGGTCCTCCAGCGGGCAGGTCCCGCCCTTCTCCACCAGCAGGCTCAGCAGGTCGTGGCCGTAGAGGGGTTCGGACATGGGCTCTCCCGTTCAGGAGTCGAGGCTCCTAAACCCATTCTAGCGTCCGGGCCGGTGATCCCGGTCACGACACCAGAGCGAGCGCCACTTCCCGGATCAGCGGCTCGGGGCTGAGGTTCCGGGGCAGGTGGCGCAGGGCCTGGAGGGCGGCCTCCTGGGGCGCCTTCAGGTTCCGTTCGGGCGTCGCCAGGGCTGCCAGCTCCTCCCGCCAGGGCGCCAGGGCCGGGGTCTCCCCGGCGCGGATCCGGGCCAGGTCGGCCAGCAGGCGCAGCAGCAGCTCCAGGGGCTGGCGCAGCTGCTCGCCCTGGGCCAGGGCGGATTCCTTCTCCGGCAACAGGGACTCGGACGCCTCGCCGAAGGAGCGACCGGCCATCAGGGCGAGCCAGGCCTCCACCTGGGCCTCGGCGCGACGGAAGGCCGCCTCGTCCAGGTGCCTCAGGCTGCCCTCCCCCAGGGCCAGCCAGCGGTCGTGGTCCGCCTCCAGCCAGCCGTTCCGCTGGGCCACCGCCCAGGCCTCCCGGGGGGCCAGGGGCGCGAAAGGGATGCGCTCGCAGCGGCTGCGGATGGTCTGCAGGAGCGCCTCGGGACGGTGGGTGACCAGGATGAAGTGGGTGTCCTGGGGCGGTTCCTCCAGGGTCTTGAGCAGGATGTTGCCGCTGGACTCGTTGAGGCGGTGCGCCTCCTCCACCAGGATCCAGCGGTGGCAGCCCATGGCCGGGGCCAGGGCGGCCCACTCGATGACCCCGCGGCTGAACCGGGGCTGGTTGTTGGAATCCAGGCCCTCGCGGATCTGGTCGATGCGGATGACGCCCGCCTTGCCCTCCGGCACGATGCGCAGCAGGTTCGGCAGCTCGAAGGGCAGGTCGTCCCCCTGGAACATCCTGCATCCCTCGCATTGCCCACAGGCGCTGCGCCGGAGGCAGAGCTCGCGCTGGGCCAGCTCCAGCGCCACGCGGCGCTTGCCGATGCCCTCGGGGCCCGTGAAGAGCAGCGAGCCGCGAATGCGCCCTCCCTGCAGCCGCTGGAGCAGGCGCTCGCGAATGGCCTGGTGGCCGGCGATGTCGGGCGAGTACATCAATCGACTCCGAAACCGGCGTTGCGCAGCAGGGGGGCCACCCGCAGCCAGATGGCGGCCTCCACCTGATCCACCGGATCCCGCGCCGGGATCAGGGCCACGCGGTTGGGATGGTTCTGGGCGATGGCGAGGAACCGGTTCCGCACGCGCCGGTGGAAGTCCAGCTCGGCCTCGTCGAAGCGCGTCTCGGCGAACTCGGCCCCCAGCGACAGGTTGCGGACCTCGACCCGCTGCAGGGACGTCTCGGGATCCATGTCCAGCATCACGGTGAGGTGGGGCTTGAGCCCCCGCAGCACCAGCTCGTTGAGCCGGTCCAGGGATGACTCCGCCACGCCGCTGGCCCCCTGGTAGGCGCGGGTGGAATCCTCGAAACGGTCCACCAGGACGACCTTCCCGGCCGCCAGCGCGGGGCGGATCACGGTCTCCAGGTGCTGGGCCCGGTCCGCGTAGAACAGCAACAGCTCGGCCTCCGCGCACCAGGTCTCCCCGCTGCCGTGGCGCTCGAGCAGGAGGCGCCGGATCTCCCGGCCCAGGGCCGTGCCACCGGGCTCCTTCGTCACCACCAGGGGCAGGCCCAGACGGCGCAGGCGCTCCGACAGGTGGAGCAGCTGGGTGGACTTGCCGGCCCCCTCCACGCCCTCGATGGTGATGAACACGCCCTGCACGATGCCTCCGTGGTTCGAGGATACCCGGCCCGGCTGGACGCCAAACCCTGGCTCGGTGCTATCCTGCTCGAAACGCCAGGAGTGACCGGTGGCCGAAGCGATCCATTGCCCGAGCTGCACCACCCGCTACCGCCTTCGCCCCGAGCGGCTGAAGCCGGTCATCCGCCGGGCAAAATGCCTCTCCTGCGGCGGCGTGTTCCCCGTGGGGGACGTGGTCCAGCGGCTGCTGGCCCTTCCCGTCGAGCCGGTCGCGGCCGAGCCCATGCCCGAAGTCATCGAGTCGGTCCACCTGGACGAACCGCCGCCCGCCGAGGCACTGCCCCCCTCCCTCACCCTCGGCGACCTGGACGTGGCGGACGAGGAGATCCTGGAGAAGACGCTGGTGGCAGTGCCTGAATCGCTGCCCGAGGCCAAGGCCGAACCCGCCTCCACCTTCCCGCCCGAGATCACCGAGACCACCCTGTCCGGCTACACCTCCGCCCGGGATGCCATCGAGAAGCTGTTCGGCAACGCCCCCACCGCCAGCAGCCTGAAGGTGGGCCAGGATCCCCACGCCATGGACATGGAAGCCGCCCTGTCCGCCCTGGACACCACGCTCGGCCCCACACCCGCCAACCCGCCTTCCGCGGGCACGGAAACCCTCGGCGACAGCCCCACCGCCGCAGGACTGACGGAAGAGGACCTGGCCGGTCCGTCCAGCTCGACCATGCGTCTGAGCCAGGAGGACATGCAGGCCATCATCGCCGCCGCCTCGGCGCCGGCGGAATCCACGGTGGCGCTGCGCGCCTCGGACCTGGCCACGACGCCGGCACCGTACCGGGACCCCGCCGCCACGGCGCCCGTGCCGCGCTCCTTCGCCCCCCTCCCTGAATCCCCCGACACGGGCGCCGAGCTGCTGCGCCTGAAGATCGGCGAGGACATCTATGGCGGGCTCACCATGCCCCAGCTGATGGCCTGGGTGGAGGAGGGCCGCATCCTCGAGAACCACCTCGTGGCCCGGCAGCACAGCGAGAACTGGCTGGAGGCCCACAAGGTGCCGGGCCTGCGGCCGGTCTTCGAGCGCCTCCGCCGCGAACGGAGCAGCGGCGCCCCCAGCCTGGATTCCGGCATCGGGGATTCCTCCTCCAAGAAGAGCCTCTTCGGCGGCCTGTTCGGAAAGAGCTGACATGCAGATGCTGTGCCTCATCGTCGCCCTGGGCCTGGCCCAGGAGCCCCCGCTCCAGATCCCGCCTCCGGCCGCGGAAGCTCCGGCCCAGGCTCCTGCCCCCGCACCTCCGCCCCCAGCCCCGGCCCCGGCACCGGCACCCAAGACCACACAGGCGGCGCCGGCCGCCACCGCCTCCGCGGCCCCGCTGTCCTTCTATGCCGAGACCTTCCCCTTCGCCTGGGATCGCATCATCCCCCTGACGGTCAACCTGGACGGGCTGAAGGTCAGCAGCATCTTCTTCAACAAGCGCGTCATGCAGCCCGGGTTCTTCAGCCTCCTGAAGGGTGCGGAGTTCGGCACGCGGGCCCAGGTCGAGGTCACGAACACCGGGAAGTACCCGAAGGTGCCGGGCTTCGCCGTGGCCGTGCTGGACAAGGAGGGCCGCCTGATCGGCGTGGCCTCCGGCGGCACCAAGGTCGGCACCATCAAGCCCGGCGAGACCGAGACCTTCGACCTGAACTTCACCCAGGTGAAGGAACGCCTGGCCTCCGGCGACAAGTTCTTCCTGGCCATCGAACTGCGGAATTAGTTCGCTTCCTGCTCGTGGTAGTGGCCGAGGAGCTCGCTCGGCGTGACGGTGGCGGTGCCCACCTTGGCCACCACCACGCCGGCGGCGGCGTTGGCGAGCATGGCGGCTTCGCGCCAATCGGCGCCGGCGGCGATGGCGGCGCTGAAGGCAGCGATGACCGTGTCGCCGGCCCCGCTCACGTCGAAGACCTCGCGGGCCTCCGTGGGGATCATCCAGGGCGCCGCATGCTCCGCATCGGGTGCGAACAGGGCCATGCCCCGCTCGCTGCGGGTCACCAGCAGGCCCTTCAGGTCCAGCTCGGCCATGAGGGCCCGGCCCGCGATGGTCACCTCCATGTCCGACCTCGCATCGCGCGCGGTCAGCTCCGAGGTTTCCTTGGTGTTGGGCGTCATCAGGGTCGCGCCCCGGTAGAGGGCCTTGTGGGCCGGCTTGGGATCCACGATCCAGGGGATGTCGCGCGCGGCGCACTGGGCCCGGACCACGTCCATCACCGGTTCGTTGATGGTGCCCTTGGCGTAGTCAGAGACGATCAGCGCCGACGCCGAACCCAGCGCCCGCTCCAGGCGGTCCTTCAGCCCCAGGAGCACCGCGGCGTCGGGCAGGCCCGGATCCTCCCGGTCGATGCGGAGCATCTGCTGCTGCTGCCCGATGACCCGGGTCTTGATGATGGTGGGACGGGAGGTATCCAGCACCAGCCCCGAGATGGACACGCCCAGGCCCGTCAGCAGGCCCAGCACCCGGTCCCCCGCCCCGTCCTTCTGCAGCGTCCCGATGAGCAGCGGTTCCGTCCCGAGGGCCTTGAGGTTGGCGGCCACGTTGGCCGCGCCGCCCAGCACCGCCCGCTCCCGCAGCACCCGCACCACGGGCACCGGCGCCTCGGGCGAGATGCGGTTCACCTCCCCGAACAGGTACTCGTCCAGCATCACGTCGCCCAGCACGGCCACCTTGCGGCCCTCCATGCGCTGGAGCAGGGACTCGGCCTGGGCGCGGTCCAGTCTCACTTGCCCACCTTCTTCGCCGCATCGACCAGCATCACGGGGATGCCGTCCTCGATGGGATAGAGCAGCCCGCACGCCTGGCAGTGCAGGCCATCCGCCACTTCCGCCAGGTCGCCATGACAGGCCGGGCAGCAGAGGATCTCGAGGAGGCGGGGATCGACGGGCATGGGGCTAGCTTAGCGGAATCGATCCAGGGGAGTGAGCGGCACCCGGGAAGGGCAGTATGCTGGGCGCCTGCTCCCACGCGATGTGACGAACCGATCCCGGAAAGGAGGCCAGTCATGCCCGCCACCCCCCTCCTTCAGGACATCTCGGCCTGCGTCTTCGACGCCTACGGCACCCTGTTCGACGTCGGCAGCGTGGCCCGCGGTGCGCAGGAGGAACTGGGCGACCGCTGGCAGGCCCTCTCGGACCTCTGGCGCGGCAAGCAGCTCCAGTACACCTGGCTGAGAGGCCTGTCGGGCCAGCACGCCGACTTCTGGCAGGTCACCGGGGAGGCCCTGTCCTTTGCCATGGCCAGCCTGGGTCTGGCCGACCCGGGGCTGCACCAGCGCCTCATGGACCTCTACCTTCGCATCTCCGCCTACTCAGAGGTGCCCGCCACGCTGGCAGGCCTCCAGGCCAAGGGTGTGCGCCTCGCCATCCTCTCCAACGGGACGCCGGCGATGCTCGCCGCAGCGGTGGCGAATGCCGGCCTCGGATCCCGGTTCGAGGCCCTTCTCTCGGTGGAGGAAGTCGGCGTGTTCAAGCCGCATCCGCGCGTGTACCACCTCGCCTCACAGCGGCTGAACCTGCCGATGGGGCAGCTCTGCTTCCTCTCTGCCAACGGCTGGGATGCCTGGTCCGCCAAGGCCTGCGGCATGAAGGTCCTCTGGTGCAACCGCACCGGCCAGATGCCGGAACGCCTTCCCGCAGCCCCGGACGGCGAACTGCGGGACCTTTCCGGGTTGCCCGGGGCGATTGGGTACTGAACGGGGCGAACCCCCCGGGGAGACACTGGCAAGGGCCATTGCCACCCTGGAGGGCGCCCGCGGAGCTGACAACCCCAGCTGGCCGGGCCTCAGGGCCCGATGGCCGCACCCCCGGTTTCGCCCGTGCGGACCCGGTAGCAGTCCTCCAGGTTCAGGACGAAGACCTTGCCATCGCCCAGGTGGCTGGGCTCGGACTTGGCGGCCGACATGATGGCCTCCACCGCGGGCTTGACGAACTCCTCGTTGACCGCGATCTCGAGCTTGACCTTGGGGAGCAGCCGGACGAGCCCGATCTTGTTGCCCCGGAACTGTTCCGCGTAGCCCTTCTGGGTGCCGCAGCCGCGGACGTCGGACACGGTCATCAGGTAGATGTCCTTGGCCACCAGGGCGGCCTGCACCGCTTCGAACTTGTCCGGGCGGATGATGGCGATGATCATTTTCATGGGTGACTCCTATGACGACGTGACATGGGGGAGGCCGCTCACTTCTTCCCGGAGACCGGGACCCTCAGGGGCGCGCCCGCGGGAGAGGCCAGGGCCGAGATCACGTACTCGGGATAGGCCGAGATGCCGTGCTCGTGGATGTCCAGGCCATCGTGCTCGCCTTCCTCCGACAGCCGGAGCCGTCCCATGGCGTCCAGGGCATAGAACACCGCGAAGGACACCGCCAGGGTGGCGGCCAGCGTGATGCCGCTGCCGATGGCCTGGGCGATCAGGACCTTGGAGCCGCCGCCGTAGAAGAGGCCCGTGAGCTTGCTGGACAGGTCGGGGGCGACGGGATCGCTGCCGGCGGCGGCGAACTCACCGCTGGCGAAGAGGCCAAGGGAGAGGGTGCCCCAGATGCCGTTGATCATGTGCACCGGCACGGCGCCGATGGGGTCGTCGATGCGGAGGTATTCCAGCAGGTCGACGCCCAGGATGACGATGACGCCGGCGATGGCCCCGATCATGACCGAGCCGAAGGGGCTCACCCAGTAGCAGGGGCAGGTGATCGCCACCAGGCCCGCCAGGAACCCGTTGGTGATGGAACCCGGGTCCCACTTGCCGGTGCGGGCATAGATGTAGAACACGGCGGTCAGGCCCGCGGCACAGGCCGCAAGGGTGGTATTGGCGGAGACCCGGCCGATGCCTTCGAAGTCCATGGCCGACAAGGTGCTGCCAGGGTTGAAGCCGTACCAGCCGAACCAGAGCAGGAGGCCGCCGCACACCGCGATGGTGAGGTCATGGGGCGTCATGGGGCCGCCGCCATCCCTCTTGAACTTGCGGCCGAGCCGGGGGCCCAGGACCACGGCGCCGGCCAGGGCCACGGCGCCACCGATGGTGTGCACCACGGTCGAGCCCGCGAAATCATGGAAGTTCATGCCCAGGGAGGGCAGGAACTTGCCCGCCGCGCCCATGGTGGCCAGGAAGCCATCGGGGCCCCAGGCCCAGTGGCCGATGATGGGATAGATGAAGCCGGAAACGGCGAAGCTGTAGAGGATGTCACCGATGAAATCGGTGCGGCCGATCATGGCGCCGGAGGTGATGGTCGAGCAGGTGTCGGCAAACGCGAACTGGAAGATCCAGTGGGCCAGGATGGCCACGCCGGTGGTGCCGAAGGTGGCCGGGGCGCCCTTGAGGAAGAACCAGTGGTAGCCGATGAAGCCGTTGCCCTCGCTGAACATGAAGGCGTAGCCGATGGCCCAGAAGAGGATGCCGCAGAGGCAGGTGTCGAAGACGCACTCCACCAGCACGTTCACCGTCTCCCGCGAGCGGCAGAAGCCGGCCTCGAGCATGACGAAACCCACCTGCATGGCGAAGACGAGGAAGGCCGCGAGCAGCGTCCAGACCGTGTTCAGCGGGTTGACGATGTCCTTGGCGGCCACCACGGGCGGAGCCGGGGCGGGAGCGGGGGCCGGCACCGCGGCGGGCGGAGCCGGAGCCGCTTCCGGGGTGGCCTGGATGAGGACCGCCATCGGCGTGTCCACCCTGGTGGCATGCCCGCCCGTCAGGGCCGGAAGGAGGACCATGATCCCCAGGACCACGGCAAGTCCAAGGACCTTGCCGAAGGCCAGCGTGAAGCCGTAGCGGCGCCACTCGGGATCCTGCATGCGGACCGCGAGTCTGGCGAGCTTGTCCTTCAGGGGGAGGGACTCCTCCCTGTGCCTGATCCGTGCCATGGGGTGCTCCTTGGAAAATGGGTCGCTGTTCGGGTACTAAGGTTCTGCACTCCGCCAACGGGAAGGCGGCGTGCGTGGGTACCAGGTCTAGAAGGCCTTGGCGATGGTGAAGGTCACCCGCCCCTTGCCGATGTTCCGGCCCATGGCGTTGTCGTAGAGGGGCGTCTGGTTGTCCGAGGCCAGGCCCTTGGTGTCCGCGTTAGTGCCGGCCAGGGTGAAGGTGTAGCCCTTGAGTTCCTTCGCGATGCCCAGCTTGTAGTCGGTGTAGTCCAGCGGGGAGTTGTCGGCGCCGTTCTTCGAAGCGAAGGTGGTCTTGCCTCCATGGGCCAGGATGGTCCAGCCGCTCTCCCCCAGGGGGTAGGCCAGGGTCAGGTCCACATAGGTGGTGCCTTCGGCGCCGGCGACGCCGAAATCGGCGCCGCTGATCACCCGGGAATACTTAAGGCTGGCCCAGCTGTAGCTCACGCCCAGGTAGGCCTCCGTCGTGGCCGGATTCTTGTAGACCACGAGGCTGTCGTAGGTGCCGGGATAGAGGTAGCGGTAGAGGCCGACATCCAGAGCCCAGTCCTTGGCGAAGCCCCACTTGTAGCCACCGAAGAGGTCCACCTCGACACTGGCCGAGGCCACGGACCCCACCATCACGGGAGCGCTGGCCGTGTTCAGGTTCTGGTCCGTGAACCAGGAGATGTTGCTGAGGCTGGTGCTCAGGTAGAAGCCCGAGGGATGCACCAGGTCGAGCTCTGCCTGGACCGTGGGCTTGCCATCCGTCTGGGTGAGCCCCCGGAAGATGTACTGGGAACCGATCGTGGTCGATCCGCTCACCGCGAAGCCCAGGAGGGTGGGCGGCGCCGGAGGCGCGGGCGCGGCGGGCGGTGGCGCAGGGCTCTGGGCGGCCAGGCCGGCGGACAGGGCCGCGGAGAGTGCGAGGTGGATCCGGAACCGCATGGATGACTCCCGAAAATGGGTCTTCTAGGTAGGGCTGCGCCAGGGTCGGAACCCCGGACGAGTGGAATGGGTTGGCGGTGCGGAGGTCCTTCAGTCCGTCTGCGGATCGGCCCCCTGAAGCTGCGGGTTTCCCCGCGGGCTGTCGGCATCGGCCTCAGCGAAGAGCGGCGTGATGGCCGCAAGGGCCACGACTACGGCGAGCGCCCGGTACAGGGTTCGCCTGCTCAGGGAAAAGCGCCCCGGCGTCGTGCTGGGAATGGGCACGACGAGGGTCCAGGGCAGGCTCTGGGCGCTCCCGGTAGTCATGGTCCCCTCCGCATGGTTGGATTCCAGGGGACCGGCCATCGGCCCCCCTGCCTGATTCCATTGGCAGGGACTGTGCCGATACAGATTCACTCAGCAGAATTGTTTATAAATATTGATATTTAATTGTTTATAAAAAATAAAATCGAACAACAATGCCATCATGGAATGACAAAAATGTATTATCACTGTAAATGACTTACATTTTTGTAATTTCTATAGGTTTCGGAAGCGCTCCGGCTCCAATCCGTACTTCTGAACCTTGTAGTTCAGGATGCGCTCCGTGGTCTGCAGCAGCCGGGCGGCACGGGAGCGGTTGCCCCGGGCGGACTTCAGGGCGTCCTGCAGCAGGTCCCGCTCGAAGGCGGCCACAGCCTCCCCCAGACCCGTGCCCGGCAGGGTCCCGGAGACCTCCGCTGTCTGCAGGGAGGGGGGCAGATGGTGGGCGTGGATCACGCCGCCTTCGCAGACGAGGACGGCCCGCTCGATGGCGTTCTCCAGTTCGCGCACGTTGCCGGGCCAGTGGTAGGCCGCCAGCATGTCGATGGCCGAGGTGGAGATGCGGCGCACGTCCTTGCCCTGGGCCGCCGCGACCTTCTCCACGAAGTGGTCCGCCAGCAGCAGGATGTCCGCCTGGCGCTCCCGGAGCGGCGGCATGAACACCTCGAAGACCTGCAGGCGGTAGTAGAGATCCTCGCGGAAGGTCCCGGCCTTCACGGCGGCTTCCAGGTCCCGGTGCGTGGCGGCGAGGAGCCGCACGTCCACCTTCACGGGGCTCACCCCGCCCAGCCGCTCGAACTCCCGCTCCTGCAGCACCCGCAGCAGCTTCACCTGGGTGGCCGGGGACAGCTCCCCCACCTCGTCCAGGAACAGCGTGCCGCCATGGGCCAGCTCGAAGCGGCCCTTCTTCTGGTGCCTCGCGTCCGTGAAGGCGCCGGGCTCGTAGCCGAAGAGCTCCGACTCGATGAGGTTCTCCGGCAGGGCCCCGCAGCTCACCTTGATGAAGGGTTTCTCAGCCCGGGGCGAGTTGTAGTGCAGGGCATGGGCCACCAGCTCCTTGCCCGTGCCGGACTCGCCCCGGATGAGCACCGTGGTGCTGCTGGGCGCGGCCTGGGCCACGGCCTCGTAGACCCGCTGCATGGCGTGGCTGTGCCCGATGAGGTGGCGCAGGTCGTAGCGCTCACGCAGCTCCAGGCGCAGCTGCTGGTTCTCCTCCACCAGCCGCTGCCGGTCGGCGGCCACCAGCCGGGCCACCTTCATGGCCAGGCCCACCATGGAGGCGGCGATCTGCAGCAGCTTGGTGTCCCGGTCGAAGTCGCGGTGCCGGTCGTAGGGCACCGTGAGGCAGAGGGTCCCCGCCGTCTTCTGGTCCAGGAAGATGGGCACGCAGAAGAAGGAGAGCTCGGTCTTCTTGCGCTTCTGCTCCCGGAGCACGCCCGTGCGGTCCAGAAACAGGGGCTCCTGGCTGGCCTGGGGCAGCACCACGGCCTTGCCGCTCACCAGCACCCGCCCGTTGATGCCCTCCCCCGCCTTGTAGTGGGCTCGCTCTGCCGCCTGCCTGGACAGGCCCCGGGCCGCCTCGATGCGCAGCCCCCGGCCCTCCTCGTCCGCCAGGAGGATGGCCCCGTTCAGGGCCCCGAAGGCCTCCGACAGGATCTCCAGGGCCCGGGGCAGCGCCGAGCGAATGTCCGAGGCGGCCAGGGCGTGGCTGAGCTCCAGCAGGGGCGAAAGAAGAAGGGCGTCCTCCGAGGGGTTCATGGGGGCTCCGGGGGCATCTTTTACAAAATTGTATCAAATAAATATTGCTTCGACAATTTTGTATGATGGTTGAAATCCATCTCGCCTTGCTTCAGGATGAGTCACCCCCTGGAAGCCCCATGTCCCACCGGTTTACCTATCCCTATTGGAGCCCCCGCGCGGATCGCGCGTGGCGCGGCCAGGGTCCTTCCTAAACTCCGGAATCCCCCACCGACCACCCCGATCCTCCCAAGGGATCGGGGTTTTTCGTTTCCTAGGAAAGCCGCGACCATGACCCACCAGGCCCTCGAAAACCTCAACATCGACGCCTTCGACCGGATGCCCTCGCCGGGCGAGGTCCACGCGGCTCTGCCCGTGCCGGATGCCGTCGCCGAGACCGTGGCCATCGGCCGACGCGACCTCCAGCGCATCCTGGCCCGGGAGGACCCCCGCCTCATGGTGGTGGTGGGCCCCTGCAGCATCCACGATCCCTTGGCCGGGCTGGACTACGCCCGGCGGCTGAAGGTCCTGGCCGACGAGGTCGCGGATACCCTGCTGCTGGTCATGCGGGTCTATTTCGAGAAGCCCCGCACCTCCACGGGCTGGAAGGGCTTCGTCAACGACCCCCGCATGGACGATTCCTTCCACATCGAGGAGGGGGTCCGGAAAGCCCGGGAGTTCCTGCTCCGCATCGGCGAGCTGGGCCTGCCCGCCGGCACCGAGGCCCTCGACCCCATCACGCCCCAGTACCTGGGCGACCTCATTGCCTGGACCGCCATCGGGGCCCGGACTTCCGAGTCCCAGACCCACCGGGAGATGTCCAGCGGCCTCTCCACCCCCGTGGGTTTCAAGAACGCCACGGACGGCGACCTGGGCGCGGCCGTGAACGGCATCCTTTCCGCTTCCCATCCCCACAGCTTCCTGGGCATCAACGACCAGGGCCAGGCCGCCATCGTGCGCACCCGGGGCAATGCCCTGGGCCATCTGGTGCTGCGGGGCGGCAGCGGACGCCCCAACTACGACACCGTGAGCGTCTCGCTGGCCGAGGCCGCCCTGCGCAAGGCGGGCCTGGCCGAGAACATCGTGGTGGATTGCTCCCACGCCAACAGCCTTAAGAATCCGCGCCTGCAGCCCCTGGTGCTGCATGACTGCGCCCACCAGATCCGCCGGGGCAACCGTTCCATCATCGGCGTCATGGTCGAAAGCTTCATCGAAGAAGGGAACCAACCCATCCCGGCGGACCTTTCCACCCTCAAGTACGGCTGCTCCGTCACCGACGCCTGCCTGGGCTGGGACGACACCGTGGCCATGTTGCGCGACACGCGGAACCTGCTGAAGGAGGTCCTGCCGAATCGCTGAACCCCAAGGAGCCTCAGCTCACCGGGCCGTAGAACTGCACGATATGGGCCTCCACCCGGTCCGCCGCTGCCTGGGGCTGGCCCTGGCGGATCGCCTCGTAGATGCCGTGGTGGTCGGCGCGCAGCCGGGTCGTGACGGCAGGCAGGTCCAGCACCGCCCGGAGCGAGGCTAACAACCGGGGGCGCTGGGCCTCGCGCAAGGCGATGGTGAGCTCGGCCGCCAGCAGGTTGCCGGTGGCGCGGGCGATGGCCCCATGGAAGGCCGAGTCGAGTTCGTTGAAGGTACTGGCGTCCGGGCCCGACCATGTCGATCCGGAAAGGTGCCAGCCCAGCCCGACCTCACCCACACCATCCTGGCCGGGGCGACTGGAGAGCACCCTGGTGGATGGGATGGCCATGAACAACGCTGGCCATAGTCAGCGGCTGTTGCTGGACTTTCCCCAGGAGCTATTGCGGGACTTCTCCCAGGATTCGTAGATCTTCTTGAACTCCGGGTTTTTCGCCGCCTCCTCGGCATAGAGCCTTTGTGCGGCGGCACGGGCGCCATCCATCACATCAGCTGGGTACGTCCTAATATTGGTTTCTGGTACTGCCAGTCGTTTGAATCCGGCCGGGTCGAGGCGGTCGCCCTGGGCCGCGGGAGTGGCGTCAACCTCGGCACAGGCCTTTTCGAAGGCTGCCCGATAGGTCTCGGAGAGTGATTCCCAGGCCCTGAGGTTCACGTAGAAGGTGAGGTACGTACTCGATTCCATCCAGCCCTGGTGGTAGTAGTACTTCGCCACTTTGGCCAGCCCTCGCGGGTCTCCATCCGCGCCGGAGCCGGGCCACTCGGCGGCATCCAGGGTCCCGCGTTCCAGCGCCGCTACCACCTCGTTGGGTGGGAAGCTCTGGGGGGCTGCCCCCAAGGCCGCGAACACCTGGGCGCCAAGCCCCTGGATGTTGACCCGCAGGCCCTTGAGGTCCTTCAGTGAATGGATTTCTTTGCGGGACCAGATCCCCTTCCGGGGCCCGGCGCTGCCGCCTGGGAAGCTGATGAGCCCATAAGGGCGATAGAACTCCCGCATGAGGCCAAGACCGCCTCCGCCCCTCATCCAGGCCTTGTGTCGTCGCTCGCTCAGGCCAAAGGGCAGGGCCGAATCGAAGGCAAAGGCGGCATTCCTGCTGACGAAGAGGTCGGCGACCACGTGTCCCGCCTCGACCCCCTTCTCCCGGCCCACCTCGTCAACCAGCCTCCGGGCTGGGAACAGGCTGCCGCCATCGAGGGCTGAGATCTGGAATCCCCCATCCGTCAACTCACCCACCCGCTTGCAGAGTTGTTCGGTCAGCTGGAACGATCCATGGGGGGTCTTCAGGAAACTCGACACCAGCCGCCACCTGACGCGCACCGGCCCGGTTCCTGCGCGTTCGCTGGGCCTCGGTACCGCCACAGGGGTGGCCGTTCCTGGAGTGAGCAACTCCGCCCGTTCGATCATGACCGGCGAGAGGGGCACGTCCGAATGCGGGCCGACCCTGCCCGTGGGAACGGTCCGGATGGCATCGACGACCTCCATCCCATCGATGACGCGGCCGAATACCGCGTAGCCGCCATTGCGTCCGGGGGGATCCAGCATCGGGTTGTCCCGCACGTTGATGAAGAACTGTGCCGTGGCCGAATCGGGATCATTGGTCCGGGCCATGGCCAGAGTGCCGCGGCGATTGGAGAGCCCATTCCCAGATTCGTTTCGAATGGGCGGCCCGGTCGGTTTTTCCTTCATCTGCTCGGAAAAGCCGCCGCCCTGGATCATGAATCCTGGCATCACGCGATGGAACTGGGTGCCGTCATAGTGGCCGGACCGGACATAGCCAAGAAAGTTGGCGGTGGAGAGGGGGGCCTTCTGGGCATCGAGCTCGACGACGATGACACCCATGGAGGTCGAGAGCCTGACCCTCGGCTGCTGCGGATCGCCCTCGGCTCCGACGCCCCCCAGGCACCCGGCGCAGGCGAAAGCGCCAAGCAGGAACCATCGAAGCGCGCGTCTCAGCATGGGGACCGCCTTTCACCGCCGTTGGGACCGGATTCACTGTGCCTTGCCTGGTGCGTCCACAAGATCGGGAGCCCAGTTGGACGAATTTCCTCGTGGTTGTCGGAACACCCGAGATTGGCCACCACCATGCGCCAGGGCCAGGCTCGGGTCAAGGTCGACCCGAGCCTGGCCCCACGTGAATCGGCTTCGTCCTACTTCAGAGCCTTCGCCGCCAGCTCCAGCACGTCCGTCGTGGCCACGCCCTCGTGGTTGGTCTCGCCCGCCGCGTTATTCAGCATGACGTTGCAGAAGGGGCAGCCCACGGCGATGGTGGTGGCCTTGGTCTCCAGGGCCTGTTCGAAGCGCTCGTGGTTCACGCGCTTGCCCAGGTGCTCCTCCAGCCAGAAGCGTCCGCCACCCGCGCCGCAGCACATGGTGGCTTCGCCGTGCTTCTCCATCTCCGTGAGCTTCACGCCGGGGATGGCGTCGAGAATGGCGCGGGGCGCCTCCACCTGGCCGTTGATGCGGCTGAGGTAGCAGGGATCGTGGTAGGTGAGGTCCACATCCACGGTTTGTTCCATCTTCAGCTTGCCTTCGCCGATGAGCTTGGCCACCAGTTCGGTGCCGTGCACCACCTCGAAGTCACCGCCAAAGGCCGGGTACTCGTTCTTCAGAGTGTTGAGGCAGTGGGGACAGTTGGTGATGACCTTCTTGACGCCGTGACCCTTGAGCAGCTCCACGTTGGTTTCCGTGGCGGTCTGGAAGAGGTACTCGTTCCCCAGGCGCCGGGCGGATTCGCAGGTGCAGCTCTCCTCGGTGCCCAGGATGGCGAAGGAGACCTTGGCCGCCTTCAGCAGCTTCACCAGAGCCTGGGAGACCTTCTGCCCGGCGGCATCGTACGAACCCGCACAGCCCACCCAGAACAGATACTCGGCTTCGGGGTTGTCGGCGATGGTGGGCACTTCCAGTCCCTCGGCCCACTTGGCGCGGTCGGCCTGGGCCAGGTTCCAGGGGTTGCCCTGGCGCTCCATGCCCTTGAAAGCGACCTGGGCCTCCGCGGGGAAGTTGCTTTCTTCGAGGGTGAGGTAGCGGCGCATGCCGATGATCTTGTCCACGAAGCTGATCTGCAGGGGGCAGGCCCACTCGCAGTAGCCGCAGCTGGTGCAGGCCCAGATGGTGTCCTGGCTGATCCAGCCCTCCAGCTGCTCCTTGCTCCAGGGGGCCGCTTCCTCGTCGCGCTTCCAGTACGAGCCCTCAGGCACTGGGCCGCCGATGAGCAGGCGATCTTCGGGAACCGACTTGTCCTGGCCCATCTGGTCGAGGGGCGTGGCCTTCAGGTAGTCGCGCAGGTCGGTGCCAAAATCCTTCGGACGAAGGGGCTTGCCGGTGAGCGTCGTGGGGCAGTTCTCGAGGCAGCGGCCGCACTCCACGCAGGTGTAGAAGTCGAGCATCTGCTTCCAGGTGAAGTCCTGGATCTTGTTGATGCCGAAGTGCTCGGCCTCCATGTCCATGGGCTTGAGGTTCTTGTTGGGCTCCAGCTCGCGGAAGTAGATGTTGAACAGCGACGTGAACACGTGGAAGTGCTTGGAGTAGGGCAGGAAGTTGGCGAAGAAGTAGAGGATCGCCAGGTGCAGCCACCACATGCTCTTGTAGAGCACCAGCAGGCCCGTGCCGCCCAGGGGCCGCAGCAGGTTGGCGATGAAGAGGCTCGCGGGCGCCCAGGTCTTCCAGGCGGGGTTGTGCAGCCAGATGTAGGCGCCATCCGCCAGCAGGTCGGTGATCATCAGGCTGCCGATGAGGCTCAGGGTGGCCCAGGCGTCCCAGGAGTTCTCCAGGCGCCAGGGCTTCACCACCAGGCGGCGCCAGGCGGCCAGGCCCAGGCCCAGGAGCACCAGCACCTCGAAGATGTCCTTCGTGAACTGGTACCCATACCCGAAGCGACCCAGGGCCTCGGTCATGTGGAAGGCCGGGAAGAGGCCCTCCACCACCAGGCCGATGGAGCGCAGGGCCAGGACGCAGAAGCCCCAGAAGATGAGGATGTGGTAGAAGCCCGCGTACTTGTCGCGCACCATGCGCTTCTGCATGATGGCCAGCGTGAACACGCCCTTCAGGCGCACCCAGGGCTGGTCGAAGCGGTTATCCGGCAGGCCCGCCTTCAGCGTGGCCAGCCGCTGGCGGATGGTCCAGGCGAAGAAACCGGCGGCACCCAGGGTCATGAGCCAGAACAGAGCGATTTCCAGGGCCTTCATGGGCGACTCCTTGCGATGAGCGGTCTGTGCGGGCCCCGGCGTGGCCGGGGTCCTTCCATTGTCCCACCTGGTTATCAGGTATGTGGTCGAAGGCCCAGTGTACCGGTGGCCATGCGAAACTGAAGGCCCGACCTGGAGTCAGGTCCTGGAGCCCGAGTTGACCACGCCCCCCCCCCTTCATTTTGAAGCCGCGGTGACCCGCCCGCTGTCGGTGGTGTTCCGATCCGGCGAGGCCTGGGAGGGCCATGACTACACGGTGGAGGTGGTGACCGCGCGGCAGGGCCTGGACGGCTTCGACGTGGTGGTGGACTTCCGCGACCTGGAGGCGGCCCTGGACCGCAGCCTGGCCCCCCTGCAGGGACGGCTGCTCTCGGACCTGGGCCTGGATGGCCCCCTGGCCCTGGCCCGGCGCCTGCTGGCCGAACTCGCCCCCTTTGTCCCGGCCCCGGCCCGCCTCCGGGAGGTCGCGCTGACGGACGGGACGGGACGGCGGCTGGCGGTAAGGGCCTAGACCCCCATGCGCCCCTGGATCCCCCTGGCCGCGGTGGTCCTTGCCGTATCGCCGCTGGCTGTCGTGCATCCGGTTCGCGTGGCGGGGCGGAGCATGGAACCGGCGCTGAGGGATGACGACCTGCGCTGGGCGCTGAGGGCCTGGATCAGCCATGCCCCGAGACGCGGCGAAGTGTGGATCGTGGCGGGTCCAACGGGTTCGTCCGCGAAGCGCGTCATCGGTCTGCCGGGCGAAGCGGTCACCTGGCGGGGTCCCGATGTCTGGATCGACGGCCAGCGCCTCGACGAACCCTGGGTGACCCATCCCGAGCGCTCCGGCCAGGGCACCCTGACCTGTGGAGCGGGCTTCCTGGTTCTCGGCGACAACCGGCCCGAGAGCCAGGATGGACGGCGCTGGGGCCCACTCCCGCCCACGGCGATGCAGGGGCGGATCCTCTAAGAGCGTCCTCCCTCCAAGAGTCTTGAAATGAAAAAACAGCTATTTCGTGAGAATTGAATTAATTTTTCTCGGCTGTGATACGGTATTCCTCCGCTCGTTCCCGAGCATCTTGTAGGAGGCCGATCATGTCCCTGCAACGACTCTTCACGCGCACCATGGCCGCCGCCAGCCTGGCCGTGGCCCTGCCACTCCCGGCCCAGGAGGCGAAGCCGAAAGCCCCCACGGCCGATCAGCAGGCGATGATGGACGCTTGGCAGAAGGCCGCCGCACCGGGCCCGAACCACAAGCTCCTCGCCTCGCTCGCCGGCCAGTGGAACTTCGCCACCAAGATGTGGATGCAGCCCGGAGCTCCACCCGAGACGTCCACCGGCACCGCCGTCTACACGTCCTTGATGGACGGACGCTTCATCCAGGGGGAGTACAAGGGCACGTTCGGCGGCATGGCCTTCCAGGGTCTCGGACTCACGGGCTATGACAACGTGGCCAAGCACTTCACGGCCACCTGGGCCGACAACATGGGCACCTCCATCATGCTCATGACGGGAAAGTACGACCCCGCCGCCAAGACCTTCACCTACAAGGGCGACATGGTCAACGTGATGAAGCCGGGCACGATGGTGAAGGTCCGGCAGACCGTGAAGATCGCGGATGACGATTCCCACGTCATGGAGTGGTACGAAATCCGGGGCGGGAAAGAGGTCAAGACCATGGAGATCGCCTACACGCGCCAGAAGTAGGGGGGTTCCCCGGCGCGATGAGGCCCCAGCTTCCAGGCGGGCACCGGCCAGGTTGGGCTACGCTGGAAGGCTGGAGTTTCGATGGACCGACTGGTGATCCAAGGTGGACATCCCCTGCGGGGGCGCATCCGGGTGTCGGGTGCCAAGAACGCGGCGTTGCCGTGTCTGGCGGCGACGCTGCTGACCGCGGAACCGGTGGTCCTGTCCAACCTGCCCGCCGTGGCGGACATCCGCACCATGGTGAAGGTACTCCAGGCCCTGGGTACCGAGGCCTCCCTGGAGGCCCATCCCGATGGTTTCGAGCTCACGGCGAAGCTGGCCTGCGCCGGTTCGGAGGATCCGAAGGCCCCGTACGACCTGGTGAAGACCATGCGCGCCTCCATCCTGGTGCTGGGGCCCCTCCTCGCCCGGTTCGGCAAAGCCACGGTGAGCCTACCCGGCGGCTGCGCCATCGGCGCCCGCCCCGTGAACCTCCACCTGGAGGCCCTGGAGCGCATGGGCGCCCGCATCGAGATCAGCCACGGCTACATCCACGCCTCCGTGAAGGGGCGCCTGAAGGCCATCGACCACACCTTCGAGAAAGTGAGCGTGGGGGCCACGGAAAACATCCTCACCGCCGCCACCCTGGCCGAGGGCACCACGGTCCTGCGCAACGCCGCCCTGGAGCCCGAGATCGGCGACCTGGCCCGACTGCTGGTGGAGATGGGCGCCCAGATCGAGGGCATCGGCACGGGCACCCTCACCATCACGGGCGTGTCGGAGCTGCACGGCTGTGAGCACGCCGTCATCGCCGACCGCATCGAGGCCGGCACCTACCTCTGCGCCGTGGCCGCCGCCTGCGGCGACGTGGTGCTGGACCGCTGCGAACCGGAGCACCTGCGCTCGCTGCTGGACCTGCTGGAGCGTTCGGGCTGCGTCATCACGGAGCGCGAGGGCCAGGATGGCCGCCAGCTGCGCGTCCAGCGCGAACCGGGCCAGAAACTGCGCTCCAAGGATGTCACCACCCTGCCCTTCCCCGGTTTCCCCACGGACCTGCAGGCCCAGGTGATGGCCGTCATGACCCAGGCCTGCGGCATCAGCGTCATCAATGAGGGCATCTTCGAGAACCGCTTCCAGCACGCCATGGAGCTGGAGCGCCTGGGTGCCAACCTGCGCACGGACGGCCACACGGCCATCGTGGCGGGCCCCGCGGACCTGACGGGCTGCACCGTGATGGCCACGGACCTGCGCGCCAGCGCCGCCCTGGTGATCGCCGGCCTCGTGGCCCAGGGCGAGACCATCGTGGACCGCATCTACCACCTGGACCGCGGCTACTCGGGCCTGGAGAAGAAGCTCCAGGGCGTGGGTGCCCGCATCGAGCGGGTGGGCGGCGGCAAGGTCTAGGTTTCCGGGCCCCGCCATGCGTCGCGCCGATCGGCTCTTCCAGATCGTGCAGCTGCTGCGGCGGGATCGCGTGAGCACGGCCGCCCGCCTGGCCCGCGAACTGGGCATCAGCGAGCGCACCCTGTACCGGGACGTCGCGGACCTCATGGCCTCCGGCGTTCCCATCGAGAGCGAGGCGGGCGTGGGCTACCGCCTGCCCCGGCATTTCGATCTCCCGCCCTTCATGTTCAACGCGGAGGAAGGCGAGGCGCTGCTCCTGGGTGCGCGCATCGTGGCGGCCTGGGGGGATCCCTCGCTCCGGGAGGCCGCAGAGAGCCTCCTCCGGAAGGTGGAGGCGGTCCTACCGGCGGGACGCCGGAAGTCCCTGTCGGACCTCCCGTTCCTGGTTCCGGATTTCCATGTGCCGCCGGAGACCGCGCGCTTCCTCGGCGTGCTCCGCCAGGGACTGCGGGAGCAACGCCGCGTGCGGATCGCCTACGCCCGGGCGGATGGGACCAGCTCGGACCGGGTGGTGCAGCCGCTGGGTCTGATCTTCTGGGGCTACCGCTGGCACCTCGCGGCCTGGTGCGAGCTGCGCGAAGCCCTGCGCACCTTCCGCGTGGACCGGATCCAGGCTGGCGAGCTCATGGACGCCTTCCAGCCCACGCGCGGCCAGGATCTGGAGAGCTACCTCGGGCGCATGCGGGCCGAGAATCCGGCTGGGGCCTGATCTCTCCTGCCACCAGGCTGTCAGGAGCCCTGCGCCATGCTCAGGCCTCAACCCAAGGAGCCCCCATGTCCATCTCCCAATCCCTTCTTCCCGAGTTCGGGCACGAAATGGCCGGCCTCCGCCGGGTGATCGAGCGCATCCCCGCGGACCGCATGGACTTCCGTCCCCACCCCAAGTCCTTCAGCCTCCACGATCTGGCCAACCACCTGGTCACGGTGCCGGGCTGGGCCCACACCACGATGACGGAGACGGAGCTGGATTTCGGACTCCCCGAGACCCGGGCCAGGCAGCCCAAGCCCAGCGATACGGTGGAAGGCCTGCTCCGAACCCTCGATGCGGGTGTGGAAAAAGCGCTGGAGGCGCTCTCCAGTGCAAGTGATGAGGACTTTCAGGTGATCTGGACCCTGAAGAATGAAGGCCAGGTGATCCTCGCCATGCCGCGCATCGCCGTCTACCGCGGCTTCGTCATGAACCATCTCGTCCACCACCGGGCCCAGCTCAGCGTCTACCTGCGCCTGCTGGACGTGCCGGTGCCGTCCCTGTACGGACCCAGCGCCGACGAGGGTTGAGGGGAGAGGGGCAACTCCCCACCTCCGGCCGATTCCCCATTCCCTGTGACGACTGCCACCCGGTCGCTGGGTTACACTGAATTTACGATCGGGGGATCCATGTTCGGCGAGATGAAGGTCTTTTCCGGGAGCAGCCACCCGGAGCTGGCGAGGGGCATCGCGACCCACATGGGCATGCCCCTGGGCCGCCTCAAGGTGACCCGGTTCTCGAACGAGAACATCAAGGTGAAGATCGAGGAGAACGTCCGCGAGGCGGATGTCTTCGTGATCCAGTCCTCCTGCCCCCCCGTCAGCGACAACCTGATGGAGATGCTGATCCTCATCGACGCGCTGAAGTTCGCGTCCGCCGCCCGCATCACCGCCGTCCTGCCCTACTTCCCCTACGCCCGCAGCGACAAGAAGGACGAGGCGCGCATTTCCATCACGGCCCGCCTGGTGGCCGACCTGCTGGAAACCGCCGGCGCGGACCGGGTGCTCACCATGACCCTGCATGCCCCCCAAATCCTCGGTTTCTTCCGCAAGCCCGCCGACCAGCTGCTGGCCACGCCCATCCTCACCAACTACTTCCTGACCAAGGACCTCGGCAACACCACGGTGGTGGCCACGGATGCCGGCGCCGCCAAGTTCGCCGGCCACTTCGCCAAGCGCCTGTCGGTGCCCATGGCCATCATCGACAAGCGCCGCTTCGATGACTCCGAGAAGGCCCAGAGCGTGGCCCTCATCGGCGACGTGAAGGGGCGCGACGCCATCATCTACGATGACGAGATCGCCACCGGCGGCTCCATCAAGGAGGCCGCCCGCATCCTCCGCGAGCTGGGCGCCAAGTCCGTGCGCGTGGGCGTCACCCATCCCGTGTTCTCGGGCAACGCGCTGGAGACGCTCAACTCCGCGAACCTGGACGAGCTGGTGGTCACGGACAGCATCCCGGTGTCCCCCGAGCGCGCCAAGGCCATGCCCTACCTCAAGGTGCTCTCCACCGCGGCGCTCTTCGGCGACGCGATCCTGCGCATCCACGGAGGACGGAGCATCAGCGAGATGATGGACTGATGGACTCACTCCTCGGCCCCATCGAGGCTGTCCCCAGCCTCGAGCTGCTGGGGCCTCAGGGGTCCGAGATCATCCGGCTCTTCACCCGGCCCTTCCTGCTGATGCACCGGGCCTCGGAGCTGTACACCGCCCGGATCTGCCTGCTGCTGCTCCTGGATCTGGGTTGGGAGGACCGGCTCCGGGCCGGAACCACGCTTGATCAGCTCTGCCTTGGGCTGTCTGACCAGGTCCGGAAACCCCTGGCCTGGATGCTGCCCTTCCTCACCTATGAGGGCCTGCTCACCCGGATGGGCGAGGTCTACACCTTGAGCGGCAACCCGCCCCTGGACCTGGCCGGGATCCGCGCCCTCATGGAGGCCGAGGCCCCGGACCACGGCGTCAATTTCGATCTGCTCGACGGCGTGCGCGAGCGGATCCGCCCCTACTTCACCGAAGGGAAGGCCGGCGAGGGCCTGCTCTTCGACCTGACGCTCTTCCCCCTCTGGCTCTCCTACTTCCGCAACGAGAACCTGTGCTACTACCCCAACAACCTGCTCGCCCTGCTGGCCCTGCGCGAGCAGCTGCCAGAAGGGGCCCGGGTGATGGAGCTGGGTGCCGGTGCCGGCTCCTTCGCCCAGCTGGTGGCGTGGAAGGGCGCGGAGGAGGGCTGGCTCGCCCGCATCGCTGAGTACCGCTTCACGGATGTGGCCCCGACCTTCCTGCGCCGCGCCCAGCGCGAGTTGAAGGCCGCCGCCCCGGGCCTTCCCCTCAGCTTCCAGGCGCTGGACCTGAACCGCCCGCTCGAAGACCAGGGCATCGGGCCCGCCAGCCTGGATGCCATCGTGGGCATCAACGTGCTGCACGTGGCCCAGGACCTCGAAGCCACCCTGGGCGACCTGCGGAGCCGGCTGAAACCATCCGGCCGCCTGGTGATCGGGGAGTGCCTGAAGCCCACCCTGGACCAGCCCCTCTACCTGGAGTTCTTCTTCAACTTCATCAAGAGCTTCACCGAGGTCACCCTGGATCCCCGCTGGCGTCCCCGCCATGGCTTCCTCACGCCGGAGGCCTGGGACGAGGCCCTGCGCCACGCCGGGTTCGCCCAGATCGCGCATACCCCGCCGCCCCGCCCCCTCATGGACCGGCACCCGAACTTCACCGTGGGGGCCCTTACGGCCCGGGCTTAGGCAAAGGTGGCGATCCTCGCGAGACCCGTAGTCGTCAGCAGCTCGCCGGCCTCGGTGATGAGAGCGCCCTCCACCGAGGTCGAGGATTCGAGCAGGTGCAGCCCGCGCTGCGGCCCCAGCAGGAAGGTGGCCGTGGACAACCGCCCCGCCTCGAAGGCCGTGGGCGCCACCACCGTGACTGAGGCGAGGCCCCGGGCGGGGTGCCCCGTGGTGGCATCCAGGAGGTGGTGGTAGCGGATGCCCTCCACCTCGAAGCCGCGTTCATAGTCGCCCGAGGTCGCGATGCCGCAGTCCCCCTTCGCCCGGATGGCGAGCCGGAAGCGGTCGCGGTCGCGGGGGTCCTGCACGCCGATGACCCAGGGCTTCCGATCGCCACGCGACCCCACGGTGCGCACATCCCCCAGCAGGTTCACCAGGGCCGATTCCGCGCCTCCCGCCCGGAGCAGTTCCGCCACCCGGTCCGCCGCATACTCCTTGCCCACGCCGCCGAGATCCAGTTCCATGCCCCGCCGCGCCAGCCGGACCGTGCCGCAGCGCAGCTCCACGGCGCCGGCATCCACGCAGGGCAGCAGGGCCTGGATGGCCTTCTCGGCGGGCACCACGCCCTTCCGGAAATCCCAGACCCGCCGGAGCACGCCCACCGTGGGGTCGAACCGGCCCTCCGTGAGCACGGCCAGGTCCAGCGCGGCCCTCACGAGGCCCTCGGTCTCGTCATCGATGATCACCGGCGCACCGCCTGCTTCGGTGTTGATCTCCGAAATCACGCTGGTCGGACGGTAGCGGGAAAACTTGGCTTCGATCCGCCGGGCTTCGGCCACGGCCGCCTGCATGAGGGTCGTCGCCGCGTCCTGGCCACGGACATCCACGAACTTCACCTCCGCCTCGCCGCCCATGAGGGGGAAGCGGGCCTGGTAGAGCGTCCGTGACTCCGGCGCCGTCAGTACTGCCACTTCAGGCTCAGGGTGGCGGTGGTGGTGTTGACGTCTGCCGCGGAGGTCGTGGGGCCTGCGTAGACAGCGGGAGAGCTCCCGGTGGCGGCGGTCTGCAGCGGCGTCACCGGGTTCTTGCCCTGCTGGATCTGGTAGGTGGCCCCGAGGCTTAGCGTCAGTCCCTCCGAGAGTTCGGTGGAGATGGCGCAACCGAGCAGGACGCTGCTGAAGGCCGAGAGCCGGTAGTCCGAGGACATGTAGGTCTGGGGGGCGGCGAACCTGGCGTCGTAGAAGGTGGCGGCGTTCTGGCTGTAGAGGCGCACCCGGGGCGTGAGGATCCAGCCCTCGTCGAGGTGCTGGTCGTAGGTGAAGTCCAGGGTGTGGGCCTTGAGGCCCCAGTCGTCGCGGTAGAAGCGGTACGTGGTCTTGAGGGCGCCGTCCCACTCGAAGTAGTGTGCCTGCTTGACGAAGTAGGCATCCCGCGCGCGGGTGTCCGGGCGGCGCTCGGGCGCCGTGGTGATGCCGACCGGCACGATGAGATAGGGCTCGTTGAGATCGCCCTTGAGGTTCATGCGGGAGAGGCCCACATCCAGCAGGTCGTCCTCGCCCAGCACCCAGGTCCATCCCAGCGAGTAGCCGTGGGTCTTCTTCGGCTGGCGGAGGGTGCTGGTCACCGGCGCCACGGTGTCGTCGGACAGGGAGATGCCGTAGTGGAGGGTGCCGCGGCCCTCGAACAGGGTCCAGGCATCGGAGAGGCCGTAGCCCCGGGCGATGTAGTCCTTCTCCACCGAGTGGGAGAGGTCCACCGTGGGCAGGTGGGCGCCGAAGCGGCGGCTGTAGGTGATCCCTTCGGATTTCCGCTCGTCGGTGTACTGCGCCATCGGGATCTTGCCGGCCGCGTTCGTGCTGGTCTGGCCCGAGGCCGAGGTGCTGGTGGTCACGCTGAGGGTCGGATAGGCGCCCGTGGGCGAGGCGCCGGAGATGCTGTCGTGGGAGAGCAGCAGGTCGATCTGGCCGAGGGCCTCGCTGAACTCGTGGTGGAGCAGGAGGGTGGGGTTCTGGACCCGCGTCCGGCCATCGGACTCGCTGTAGAACAGATAGCGCAGCTCCACGAAGGACTGGGCCCGGGCGACCCGACCGCCCAGCATGCCGAGGCCCGCGACCATCCATGGCATGCCCCGCAGGACCAGGCGGCTCCTGCGCCGGAGGATGAAGGCGCGTTCAGTTGCAGCCACAGCCACCTCCCGCCGCGCCGCCATTGCCCGCGGCCCCTTCCTTGCTGGCATGGACGTGTTCCCGCAGGAGGGCCGTGAGCCGGTCGCCATCGAGGGCCATGATGGGATCCGCCAGGTGGCCGCGCCGCCAGGCCTTGAGGGCGCCCGTGGCCTGCAGCCCAGCCGCGACGCGGACTTCACCCGCCGCGGCGCCTCCCGCCAGCAAGGCGGCCACGATGGCGGCCTCCTCCTGGGCGTGCGAGCCCCCCTCGAAGCGGGCGGCGATGCGGCCTTCCCGGTCAAGGATGAAGGTCGTGGGCATGGCCACCACCGAGAAGGCCTCGCCGGTCTGGCCCGCCGGATCGTGGAGGATCGTGAACCGCACGGGCACCTTCTCCAGGAAGGTCGCCACGGCGCTGGCATCCGCGTCCAGGGAGATGCCCACCACGCGCACCCCCTGGCCTGCGAACCGCGCCTGGAGGGCATCCAGTTCCGGCAGGCTCTTGCGGCAGGGGCCGCACCAGGAAGCCCAGAAATCCACCACCACCACCTGCCCCCTGAGGGCTTCCAGGGAGAAGGCCTTCCCCCCCTGGTCTTTCAGCTGGATGGCCGGAGCGGGACCACCCGGTCCGGCGGCATGGAGCAGGGCGCCCATCATCAGCAGGAGGGCGGCCAGGGGCCGGTGGAGCGGAAACCGTGGGTGCATGGATCTCCAGATGCAGAAAGATCCGGTGGAGGGAACCATCGGATCCGGGGGTGGGGGAAGGCCTGTGACTCATTGTGTGCGGGATCTCTCGCAAAGGATCCCTGAGAATGTGTTTCAACACACATGCGGCACCCCGGGGGGTGCCGCATGCAGTCGGGAAGGGTCGACGATCAGAATCCGGAGAACACGACCACGGAGTAGGCCGCGTAGGTGCCATCGGGCTTGGGCACCACGGCCACCCGGGTCACGGCGGGGGCGACGAGCTTGGTGGCCCAGGCGCTCTCGGGAATGGCCGTCACGGTGATGACGCCGGACTGGTTCGCCACTTCGAGGACGGCGGGCTGCATGCCCACGGTGGTGTTCAGGCTGACCGTGATGTTCTGCGTGGCCGCGGCGGAGTTGGTGAAGGTGAAGCCGAGCTGCCCGCCATTGTACGAGGTGCTGATGGTGCCCTTGGGCAGCGCCACGGGCAGGAAGATCGCGTTGTTGGCATCCCAGGCGCTGGTGCCGCTGTTCCAGACCAGGTCGCTCACGCCACGGACCCTGACGTCACCCGAGCCGGCGCAGGCAGCCGCGAAGGCGCCGCTGCTCGTGGAGGTCACGCCGGGGAAGCCGAGATACCACCAGGTGAAGGGATTGGCGTAGGCGTGGACCCGGTCGCCGGCCACAGGGTGGGTGTAGGTGAACTGGGTGGCGTCCGCCACCTTGATGGCACCGCCATCCACGGCCCGCTGGATGTTCACGGACTTGGCGTGCATCGGCACCTGCAGCGGATCTTTCACGTCCACCTGGACCTTGAAGCCCACCCACACATCGGCCAGGGTGGCCGTTCCAGTCCCGAGGGTCTGGTCCGTGCGGAAGGTGAAGGTGGTGTCGGCATCGATGGCGATGGCGCGGGGCACGCTGGCATTGGTGCTGACCAGCAGCTTGTTGTTCACGCGGTCCACCCCGACGACGTGACCCTCGGGGGTCCAGCCCGGCAGGGCGTTGACGCCGTACCACACCCGCACCGCCCAGAGGCTGCCGTCGCTCTGCATGCGCAGAGACACCAGCGCGTTCTTGCCCGCCGCCAGGCCTGCGAAGCTGCCCACGGTCTTGGTGTCCGCATCGAAGAACCAGGCGCCGGCGCCCACGTTCACGGTGAGGTCGTTCCCGCTGTCCGTGTGCAGCACGAAGCTGGAGGCGCCGACGGAGGCGATGGTGCCGCGGCGGTGCCGGAACATCATCTGGCCCATGCCCATCATGCCGTTCGGGTTGGGACGATGCTTGACCTGCAGGTTCAGGACCCAGTCGCCGTTGGGCAGCTGGACCAGGAAGAGGGGATGGCCCAGGTCGAAGTCGATCTGCACGGCATTGCTGCCGGTGGTGGTCACCACCAGGTCCGTCTCGAGAGCGACGAGCACGCTGGCGCCGTTCACGTGCACCTGGCCGGCGGGCACGGTGGTGCCATCGGCCTTCACCAGGTTCACGCTCGCGGGATCGATGGTGACGCGCAGCGCGTCATAGGTGCCCACGGGAAGCTGGGCGGTGGCGAGCAGCTCGCCCACGCTGTCGAGGTCCACCAGGTTGATCTTGGCGGTGGCGCCCTCGAAGGCCACGACTTCCTTGGCATGGTCGGCCTTGCTCCGCAGGGTGATCTTGGTGACCACCACCTCGACGGCCGACCACTGGTCCGAGGGGGCGTCGGTCAGGATGATCGAGGCCGAGCCGGTGGCCACGGGGGCCGGGGACGAGGAGCCGCTGCTGCCACCGCAGGCCACGGTCAGGGCCAGGGTGGTGAGGGCGGGCACCGCCAGCAGGGAGAAGGTCTTGAGCGAAGGGCGCATGGGGATCTCCAGAGGTCGGAGCCGGGGCTCCAGATGAGAGGGTGAGGAATCGGACAACTCCACTGACCCGGGCCGGCGGAAAAGGGTTGATGGAAGAAAGTTGGGATGGCCCTGGTCCTTGTCTTGCAATACTTCCAGCCATGGCCACCACCCTGCGGGACCTGCTCATCCAGCGCGCCGCCCGGCTCCAGGACCGTCCCGCCCTGACCGCCCCGGATTGGGGCACCTTGAGTTACGCCCAGCTCCGCAACCGGGCCGAGGGGGTGGCCCTGGGGCTCCTGGCCATGGATCCGCCGGCGGCCGCATTCAGTGCCACGGGCACCCCCTGGGATTGGGTCGCCGAGTTGGCGGCGGCCGCCTCGGGCCTGGCCTGGGACCCCGCCGGGCAGGCCGTGCCTCCCGAAGTGCTGGGAGGACCGCGGTTCAACGACGAAAGCGGCCGGGGCCCCTACCATGCCCGGGATCAGATGGTGGGAGCCGCCACGCCCTTCACTTCCGGGCTGGACCATGCCGGCCTGATGGCCCGGCTCCGCCGCCTCAATGTCCGCCTGGGCTGGGACCACGACACCCGCGTGCCGCTGCCGCTGGCGAGGTGGGGCGAGCCGGCGCTGCGGGCCGCCCTCTGGAGCGCCCTCTACGCGGGAGCCCATGCGGTGCTCGAGACTTCCCGATGGGATGCGGGTCCCTTCGAAGGGTTCTGGCAGATCTAGGGCCCCGATAGTCCTTGCCCTTGGACAATCACTGGCCAATCCTGGATGCGGAGGTCGCCATGGCCCGTGCCGCGTCCCGCAAGGTGCTTGAATCCCCCCGCCCCGACGGCGGCCACCTGGTGAAGCCCGAGCGGCTGCAGATCGTGCTGGAGGCCATTCGCGACGCCGGGGAGCACGGCATCACCAAGGAGGGCCTCATGCGCAAGCTGGGGGGCGTCGCCTCGCGCACCGTGGACCGGGCGGTGCAGCTGCTGGAGGAGCAGGGCGCGCGCTTCGGCAAGGCCCGGCAGGGCCTCCCGGCCGTCATCCACTTCACGCTGGAGAAGGCCCCGGACTGGGACAGCCGGATCACGCCCCACGCCCGCATGGCGCTGGAGGTGGCCCTCATGGCCCTGGAGGGCACGGCCACGGAGCTCTGGTTCGACCAGCTGGAGGGGTTGCGCACCTTGGCGGACAGCCACCTGAGCAGCCGCGACCGTGACCTGTTCCGGGCCCTGCAGGAGCACGTCTGCGTCCGGGGCGGCGCCGACGACCAGCAGGCGCTCGACACGAAGATGCTCACCCAGGTCCTGCTGGCGCTCGGGCACCCCGACGGCCCGCGGGAGCTCGACCTCACCTACAAGGCCGCCTCCACGGGCCGCACCAGCGCCCGCACCGTGGTGCCCTACACCCTCACCCACGACGTCTTCTCCGGCGGCGCCTTCCTGCTGGCCTGGGATCAGGCCAAGCAGGAGCCCCGGCACTTCCGGCTGGCCCGCATCGAGGAGGCGAAGGCCCTGGCCCGGCGAGGCCTCATCCCGGACAAGCGGCCCCTGGAACAGGCCCGAGACCTGCAGATCGGCGGCTGGTACAGCCTGGCTGCGCCCTTCCGGATCCAGGTCCGCGTCTCCGGCACCAACTGGCCCCAGGCCCTGCTGGACGCCCCGCCCGCCCTGCCCGGCGTAGAGGTCCGCAAGGAGAAGGGCGGCACCGTGCTGCTGGCCTTCCAGGCCACCGAGCCCTCAGGCCCCACCCGCTTCATCCTCCAGTTCGGGCCCGATGCCGAGGTGCTGGAGCCCAGGTCCCTCCGGGAGCACCTGGTCTCGACGCTGAAGGCCATGGCGGCGAAGTACAGATAACCTCTCCCCGCCTCGCCGAACCCGCAGTGGATGGCATCAATTCCAGATACCATCATCACCTAAGCTCTTGATCGATTGTTGGAGCCGGAGTCCAGCCTCCATGGGACCGCCTCCGTTGGAGGGTAGATGCTGCACATGCACCTGGGACCGCACCGAACCAGACCCGCAGTCTCCCTCCTGCTCGGGCTGGTGCTGGCCGGCAGTTCGGCAGGGCCGGGCCTCCAGGCCGCCCAACAGAAAAGGATCGTCTCCGTCCGGCGGGACGCCGACGAATCCACTCACGCGAGGTTCATCCAGACCGTCCATGGCGTCCGCGTCTGGGGTGGGGATGGCATCACCCACGCCCGCAAGGATGGGCGTGAATTCCTGCTGACCCAATCCGTGGTGGGGGAGATCGCCGTCCATACCAGCCCGACCCTGACCTCCTCGGAAGTGCTCTGGATCGTGTCGGAGAACCTGAAGCTGCGCGGCCCCTTTGCGGTCACGCCGAAGGTCGAGCTGGTCATCCTCCCGGAGGTGGAGCGGGTCCACCGGGACACCGGGACGCCCGTCCAGCCCAGTCAGGACCTGAATGCCATCGAGGTGGTGGAGAAGACGGTCGGCTTCCGCCTGGCCTACCACGTGCAGGCCGCCCATGGCAGCGAGACCGGCGGGGCCGCCCTGACCGGATTCCTGGTGGATGCCCACGGTGGCACCATCCTCCGGAAGTGGTCCGCCCTGGAGACGACGGGAACCGGTCTCTCCCAGTACAGCGGCACCGTCGTCCTCTCGACCGCACCCGGTGGCCTGGGCCATGAACTGCGGGACGTGGGGCGGGGCGGCAACGTCACCCTCGACATGAACCACAGCTGGGACATGGCCCTGAACGGCGACCTCTACGAGGATGCGGATGATGTCTGGGGGGATGGCCAGCAGTACCTCCTGGGAGGGTCCACCACGGCCCCCAACGGCCAGACAGCCGCAGTGGATGCCCATTTCGGCACCCAGGTGACCTGGGATTTCTACGGCCAGGTGCTGGGCCGGAACGGGATCGACGGAGCGGGCACCCCCACCCGGGCGCGGGTCCACTTCGGCGACAACTATGACAACGCCTTCTGGTGGGACGAGTGCTTCTGCCTGACCTTCGGGGATGGCAGCAAGTTCAAGACACTGACCTCGCTGGACGTGGTCGGACACGAGTTCAGCCACGGCGTCACCTTCGCCACGGCTGGCCTGATCTACAGCGGAGAATCCGGATCCCTCAACGAGGCCACCTCGGACATCCTCGGCACCATGGTCGAGTTCTACGCCAGAGGCGCCAGCGGCAAGGGAGCCGTGGTGCCCGACACCGGCGGGAACTGGACCATCGGCGAGCAGCTGAGCACTCCGGCCTTCAACCATCCGCTCCGCTACATGTACAAGCCGAGCCTGGACGGATCGAGCCCCGACGCCTGGTCCGCCAGCCTGGTCAACCTCGACGTCCACTACGGAAGCGGCCCCATGAACCGCTGCTTCTACTTCCTGGCCCAGGGGGCCTCCGCGAACGCCGCCTCGGTGTATGCCTCGCCCTACCTGCCCGGGGGCATGAGCGGCCTCGGCAACGACAAGGCCACCCGGATCTGGTACCGCGCTCTGACCACCTACCTCACCTCGGCCAGCACCTACCTCCATGCGCGCATGGCCGCCCTGCGGGCCGCCATCGATCTCTACGGCCCGGGCTCGGCCGAATTCCAGGCTGTCCGGAACGCCTTCGCGGCCATCAACGTGGGCTATGCCTCCGGAGACGGGGACGACCTGGAACCCCCCACCGTGTCCGCCTCCGTGGACGGCAGCACCGGCACCATCCAGTTCACCGCCCACGCGCAGGACAACAAGGGCGTGGCGTTGCTGGTCTACTTCGTGGATCAACGCCGAGTGGCGACCCGCACGCTGGGCGGGCAGGCCAGCATCATCGACGGGCTGGCCTTCGACTCGCGCAGCATCCCCAAGGGACCGCACACCCTCACCCTCGCCGCGACCGATACGGTGGGCAACGTCACCTACTCCGCGCCGGTCCCCTTCCAGCTGTCGAACCCGTTCTATGAGCTGCTTCTGCAGGGCGACTTCGAATTCGGCAGCCTCTACGACGGCGGCATCGACAAACGGCACTCGGCCTGGGTCGATCCCATCGGCGTCATCTCTCAGGCCTGGCCCTACTTGGGCTGGTGGTGCGGCGATTTCTGCGGCGTCGGCGACACCAACACGCAGTCGATCCACCAGACCGTGACGATCCCCGCCGAGGCCCAGAGTGCAGTCCTGAGCTTCTGGCTCGAGGTCTTCTCCCAGGAACCCGACGACCGGGCCCGGGATACCTTCCAGGTCCAGGTCCGGGCCACCACCGGGGAAGTTCTCGAGACCCTGGCGACCTATTCCAACCTGGATCGCAGCCGGATCGCGATCCCCATTCCGGCCAAGAAGGACTACCGCCAGCATCTTCTCGATCTGTCCGCCTACCGTGGGAAGACCGTGCAGCTCTGGTTCGAAGGACGGGAGGACGCGGCACATCCGGTCCCTGCCATCGCCCCAGTAGCGGTGCGCCCTGCGGTTCCCATGGTGGTACCCTCGCCCGGCCAGGACCGGCAGATCGCCAAATCAGACACGATCTCCGGCGTCACGTTCTACCCCAGTGGCGTCGGCCTCTCCGAATTCCTCCTCGACAACGTGTCCCTCAGGATCGGGGAGGCCCCGGATACGGAAGCACCCGTGGTCTGGAGCAGGGGCATCCGTGGAACCAGCGGAGTGATCGAGCTCAGCGCCGACGGCCAGGACAACCTGGCCATCACCCGCATCGACTTCCTGGTGGATGGCGTCCTGGTGGGCACCACGACCTCGGGCCCCCACAGGCTGTCCTTCGATTCGCGGGGCCTCGCCGATGGCAACCACCAGCTCGTGCTGAATGCCTTCGATGCCGCCGGGAACAAGGGGGCCTCGTCGCCCCTGGGCTTCACCACGGACAACACCTCTGCCCAGATCCTGAAGAACCCGGGGTTCGAGGCCGGACTCGCCGACTGGACCTTCACCAACTGGAGCGTCGCCTGGAGCAGCTCCATCTACGACACCGAAGTGGAGACCCTCGCCGGCAATGCCGGCGTCATGGGGCCCGCCCTCCCGGCCATCCTCTCCCAGCCCGTGTCGATTCCGGCGAATGCCGCCTCGGCCACCCTGACGTTCCCCTACGGCATGCTGTCCTTCTCCAATCCCCCGGATGACAGCCTCAAGGTGCAGGTCCGGGACCCGAGCGGCGCGGTCCGGGCGACCCTCGCGACCATCGCACCCCCCAACACGGATGCGTACTACGGCCAGGCGGAAGTCAGCCTCCTGGATTTCCGTGGCCAGGACATCGTGCTGGCCCTCGTCCTGAACACAGTCTCCCTTCCCCCGGGCGGAGGCGCGATGAAGGGCCTGGCGGTCAACCTGACCCAGGTCGACCTGGTGGTGCAGACTTCCCAGTTTCCTTCCATCTTCACCCAGCCCGTCAGCTGCTCCGTGTCCGCAGGCACCCAGGTCACCTTCTCCGTGGTCGCCGGAGGCACGGGGCCCCTCTCCTACCAGTGGCGGAAGGACGGCGTTGACATTCCCGGTGCCCGGGCCAGCAGCCTGACCATCCCCGGGGCCGCAGCAAGAGATGAGGGCAGCTACCAGGTCCTGGTCACCAACGGCCAGGGCAGTGTCCTGAGCGCGGCGGCGACCTTGAAGGTGCTGACCATCGTCTTCGACCTCAACGCCGATGGGTCCGTCAACGTGCTCGACCTGGCATGGTTCCTGAAGCACTACGCCCCGGGCGTCCCCGTGGCCAACTCCCCCGCAGACCTGAATGCGGACGGCTTCGTCGATGACGCCGACCTGGCTCTGCTGCTGGCCCGGCTATGAGAAAGGCCCTCATGCTCCGAGTCAAATCCACCCTGGGATGCGCTGTCCTGGCGCTCGCGGTCGCCTGCGGCGGCGGCGGCAACCCGCCCCCGCCCCCGCCCGCCATGGCGACAGCACTGGCCTATACGGACCCCGTCAGTGCCGACTACCGCCTCCTGGGGAATGCCGCCCTCTCCACACCCTCCCGGCTCGTGCTGGACCTCGTGGGGCCGTCCAGCCAGAACGGCCAGGGCCTGGCGTTCATCCTCACGGCCGATCCCGCCAAGGTCTCCTGGGTCCAGCCACCGAACACCACCGGGCTGGTCCAGAACCTGGCCTTCGATCCCGGCGGCGCCGTGGTCCTGACAGGCACGGACAAGGGCGGCGGCGCGCTGCATGGGGCGGTCTTCCGGAAGGCGGGGGCCGTTCCGCTCGGCCAGCCCCTCGCCCGCATCTGCCTCGTTCTCAAGGCCAATGCCGTCCCGGTCAACACCACCATCGGGTTCACCCTCACGGCGGGGAACACCCTCTCCGACACCGGCACGGTTCTTCCCCTCACCCTTGCCACAGGCACCCTGGTCGCGAAGTAGCGATCGTGCGCCTGTGGCGAGGGCCGGGCTTTCCTGGCGGTCCGCTCAGTCCAGCGTGATGGCGCCGTTCACGGTCTCGATGTCGATGCCCTGGTCGCCGCCGGGGAAGACGGCGGTGACGCGGTGCTTCTTCACGTCGACCTGCTCGGCGCCCTTGGCGTTGAAGGAGATCCCGCCGTTGACCGTGCTGGCCTTCAGGCGGCCCTTCAGGCCGCCCAGCTGGAGCTGGATGGAGCCGTTCACGGTCTCCGCCTTGATGCCCCTGCCCTGACCGTCCAGGCCCGAGCCCTTGATGGCGCCGTTGACGGTCTGCAGGTTCAGGCTGCCCTTCACCTGGTCAAGGTTGATGCTGCCATTCACGGTCTCGGCCTTCAGCTGCTCCTGCAGGTTGGAGGCGCGAATACCGCCGTTCACGGTGCTGAGGACGGCCTTGCCCTGGGTGCCATTGACGCTGACCTCCCCATTCACGGTCTCGATCGTGGGCGCGATGCGGCGAGGCACCTTGAGGGTCATCTGGCACTGGGGCCCCTGGTACGAACCCCAGCCGGTGTGCTTGGGGTACTCGCCCCGGATCTCCAGGGCGCCATTGCCGGCCTCGACCACCACCTTCACCTGCTCGTCCCTGCTGCTGGGCTTGAACTCGCCCGTGAACTGGACCTCCTCGCGATCCCAGGCCTCCACATGGATGAAGCCGTTGACGTTCTTCACCTTCAGAGTGGAACCCGAGGCCAGCGGCAGGGTGCGCGTCTCGGTGGTCTTCTCCGCCTTGGCGGGCTGGATCACCTGGGACTGGGCCGCCAGTGAGGCGCAGAGGATGACGGCGGCAACGGCCGCGGCGAGGGGTCGGGCGAGGGCCATGGGAGCCTCCTGGATGTCAGAGATCGTGCGTGGGCTACGAGACATGTCGGAGGGCGTTTAGGGGACTAGAACTTCAACCCCGTGCTGAGGTACATCCGCCTGGCCCGCCCGTAGTTGGTGGGACCGGCCGCCCCAAAGCCCGAATTGGGGGCGAAGGGCGTGGAGATCGGATCGCCGGAGGCCAGGGCCGCATAGCCGGTGCCAAAGGTGACCTGCTGCTGGTGGTTGAAGACATTCTCCACCACCGCCTTCACGTAGGCACTGGCCTTGCGACCATTTCCGAATGTCAGGAGCCGGAAGTCCTGCTGCACGCTGAGGTCCAGGTAGTACTGGGAGTGGTAGGTCCCGTCGCCCCGCATGTTGTTGCGGTACTGGTAGAGGCGCAGCCCGGCAGCCTGGGGATCGATGGCGGGGTTGAGGCTGCTGGGATCGGTGATGACCCGGATGTGGCTGTAGGTCTGAGGGCCGTCATAGCTGAACAGCAGGCCGGTCGTGAGCTCGCCCAGGGGGTTGGCCCAGCGGGCGATGGTGTTGATCCGGGAGCGCAGGGGCACGTGGCCCAGCAGGTAGCCATAGGGGTTCGTCACGGCGGGATCGTACATCGAGACGCCGTTCTGCACCGTGAACCAGTCGTAGCCCGCGCCGGACCCGGGTGCGCCCTTCACCTCGCCTTCGTAGTTGCCCTTCAGGCGGCTCAGCACGAGGTTGCCGTTCACCGTGTAGCGACCCTTCGCGAGGGCGCCTTCCAGTTCCACGCTCCGGTAGTCGCGCTTGGCGCCGGGCTCGTTGTGCCAGTAGGTGATGTAGAGGGGACTGCCGCCGCCCGGGTTGGCCACGGTGCCATCGTTGCCGGCCCGGAGGTCGATGAGGTGGTTCCAGGTCTTGCTGATGAAGGTGGCCTTCAGGTAGCCCTCGCCCAGGGTCTTGTGCTTGAAGTTGTGCAGGGCGCTCAGCTGCACCTCGTCCACCGTCTGGGCCTGCAGGTTGGGATCCACCTTGATGTTGACGGCGGCATCCGTATAGGACAGCGGAATGGGATTGTAGTTCGCCGGATTGGCCAGGGCCGAGAAGGGCTGCACGCCCGCGGGCCCGTTGTAGCCGAAGGTGGCGGCGATGGGGTTGTTCACGTAGGTGGCCACGCTCAGCTGGATCTCCAGCGGCTTGCCGTTGTAGCGGCTGTAGGCCGCGCCCAGGATCCAGGCGCTGTCGCCCAGGATGTCGAAGTTCACGCCCAGCCGGGGCGAGAGGGCGTTGTTCGAGGCCGTGGTCCGCTTCAGGGCCCGGTCCTCGGCGGTGTACTTGTCCCAGCGCAGGCCCAGGTTGGCGTTCCAGTGCTTGTTCAGGGACCACTTGTCGTTGACGTAGAGCGCGTGCTGCTCGGTGCCCGCCTCTCCGGGCTGGGTGAGGTAGCTGAAGGTGGTGGCGCCATCGGTGTTCACGGTGCCATTGGTCAGGTCGAGGCCGCCGGCGGCGACATAGGAATTCCAGGCCTTTCCGCCGATGAGGAGGTCATAGGGCGTCTGCGCCCCGGAGGCCCTGGTGGTCCCCCGGTAGTAATCCCAGCCCAGGTCGAGCTGGTGGCTGCTGTCGGCGCTGGAGGCGAAGTAGGAGAACTTCAGGTTGGCGGTCTGGTTGTTCCGGATGTCCCCGGGATCCCGGGGATCGAAGTAGCCGGCCCGGTAGAAGTAGCCGTCGTCGTTGTTGAAGATGGGCAGGGCCACGTTGTTGGAGCCCACCGCGATCTTCTGGTCCTTCTTGCCGATCTTGAAGGACATGGTGAGGACATCGGTGAGGAGGCTGCGGAGTTGCAGGCCGTAGATCTCCTGGGTGAAGCGCCGCGTGCTGAAGAAGCCATCGCCGCTGCCCACGTAGTCGATGTTCGCGAAGGTCTCGCTGTAGCCGTGGTAGGTGCCCACCAGCGTGTGCCGGTCCGTGATGGCCCAGGTGAGCTTCAGCTGCCGCCGGATGTCCTTGATGTTCTGGGTGTAAGGGGCGCCCACCGGCGCCCCGATGGCCGCCTGGTCCGTGGGTAGGCTCTGGGCCGTGTCCTGGGCGGTGCTGAAGTAGCTGGTGTAGAACCAGAGCTTGGATTTCACGATGGGGCCGCCCACCTGGAACATGCGCTCCTGGTTGATCTTGTCGGAGAACGCACTGGCGTCCTCCCCGTGCCGGGCCGCCTTCCAGCGGTCGCTGCTGAGGTCCCAGCGCAGCTGGGCGGTGAACTCGTCGCCGCCGGACTTGGTGATGGTGTTCACCACGCCGCCCTCCACGTCGCCGAACTCGGCGGGGATGGCGCCCGTGATCACCTGCGTCTCTTCGATGGCGTCCGTGACGAACTTGGCGCGGGGTCCGTTGTAGACATTGTCCGCGTAGTTCTGGCCGTCCAGGAGCCACAGATTGCCCGTGCCCTGGCTGCCGCGGATCTGCATGCCGCCGCGGTCCTGGTTCAGGTTCTCCACCACGCCCGGCGCCATGAGGGCCACGTTCAGGGGGTTGCGGTCCACCGGCAGGGCGTCGATGGACTCCTTCGAGAAGTTGGTGGAGGTCTTGAACTCCGTCTTGTCCTGTCGGACCGAGGAGGCCACCACCTCGACGGTGGTTCCCGCCTCCTTGGAGAGCGTGAAGCGGCTGTTGAGGTTCTGCTCAAGGCCCAGCCGCTCCTCGCGGGTGACGGTGGTGAAACCGGCCTTGGACAGGCTGATGCGGTAGAGACCGGGGGGCAGCAGCCGCGCGGCGAAGCGGCCCCCCGCATCGGTGACCACCACGCGGACGCCCTGCAGCGAGGGGCTGCTGAGGCGGATCTCCACGCCCGCCATGGGGGCCTCTGCCGCGTCCACCACCTGACCCACGAGGCTGGCCGTCTGGGTGCCCTGGGCCAGGCCCTGGATCTGCCCGGCGGCGAGAAGGGCCGCCATGCGGCCGAAGCTGAGCAGGGTTTGTCTCATGGTGGACCTCCCAAAGGTGGTTGAGACAGGAAACCTGCGATCCAACCCTTCCCTCTGGAAGGCTTTAGGGGCGAGGCCCACCAGTGCGGGACGAGCCGTGGCCCGGCAGGGGGGAACCGCCGGAACCTCCGCCGACGGGGACCCGGGCCGCTATACTCAGCCCTTCCGGAGCGTCCATGTCCCAGTCCATCGACCGTCCCGAACTCAGCGCCGCCGAATGGAAGCTCATCCAGGACCTGCGCGCCCTGCCCGACGAGCCCCTGCGCAGCCGCGTCCACGCGTCCCTGGGCGAGCTCCTCTACTTCTTCCAGAACCCCAAGTGCCAGGGCGTCGGCGTCGATGGTTTCCCCTGCGGCACGCCCCGGTCCTCCTGCGAGGACTGCCACCAGATCTGGGAGGCGCTGGACAAGGTGGCCGAGCGGACGAAGAAGGGGTGAGCTGCCGCTAGGCCTTCGCCAGCCACCGGTCCCCGAAGTTCACCAGCACGGCGCCGAGCAGGAGCAGGGTCGCCCCGGCCACCCGGATCCAGGAGATGTCGCGCACGGGGAGGCCCAGGAGCCCGAAACGGTCGAAGAGCAGGGACGAGACCACCTGCCCTGCCACGATGAGCGAGATCATGGCCGCCATGCCGATGCGTGGGGCCAGCAGGGTCGAGCCGAACACGAAGAAGGCACCCAGCACGCCGCCCAGCCACTCCCACCAGGCGATGCGCGGCAGGCCCGCCAGGGTGTGGAAGGGCTGGCCGGTGGCCACGCAGGTGAGGGCCAGGGCCGCGGTCCCCACCGCGAAGGAGACCAGGGCCGCCAGCAGGGAGCCGCTGCCCAGCGCCTGCCGCAGCGAGTTGTTCACGGCGGACTGGAGGGGGATCACCAAGCCGATGACGAAGGCCATGAGCAGCAGGAGCAGGACCATCCAGGCACCTCGTCGGGAAGCGCCGATGGTACCCCAAGGTTGCTCAGAGTGTCTCCCAGGTGGCCCGGGCCTGACCCGCCGCATCGGCCGTGGCCGCCTTCAGGCGGGATCGCAGGTCGTCGGGCAGGAGGCGGCCCGCCTCCAGGGCCTGGAGCCGGGAGGGCGGGGTGAGGCCCGGCCATCCGGTCAGCATGGCCTTCACCCAGGCCTCGTCGCCCAGGGTCGCCCGGGCGGGCCAGCGCCAGGCATGCCCCAGGCCGGGCTCCCGCAGGGCCCTGAGCGCAACCTCCACCTGCCCCGTGCGGCTGGCCACGGCCGCAACGGCCTCGGCGGCCTCCCGCTGGGCGAAGGGATCCGCCAGCAGGGCCAGCAGGGGTTGCAGCGCCTCGGTGCCGCCCACCTTGCCCAGGGCCCGGGCCAGGGCGAAGCGGGCGCCTTCGGGCGAGCGGGCCAGGGCGGCGATGAGCCATCCGCCGTCGGAGCCGCGGACGGCCGCCACCAGGCCATCGGCGGCGGCCCGCCGGGCACCCACGGGGCCCGTGGCCAGGGCATCCAGGTAGGGCGCCAACCGGACCTCGGGCCCCTCGTCTCGGCGCGGTCCCGCCACGGTGGCCAGCTCCCGGTCCCGGGCCGAGAAGCCCGGCAGGGGTTCCTCGCCCCAGCCCACCGCCTCGGCGCTCTCCAGCCAGTCGGCCAGCTCCCGGCCGAAGGCTGCCATGTCGGGCAGGCGCTTTGCGGGATCCGGCTGCAGGGCCCGCATCACGAGCCCCGCCATCCGGGGCGGGAAGCCAGGCCGCACGGCCGCCGGGGGCAGCTGCACCTGGGCGTAGGCCTGGCCCGTCGTGAACTCGAAGAGGATGGCGCCCAGGGCGTAGACATCGCAGCGGCCATCCACCCGGCGGGGATCGCCGTGCTGCTCGGGGGCCATGTAGCCCAGCGTGCCCACCACCATCTGGCTGCGGGTGGCGCGGGTGCGGCCCTCCTCGCCCTCCCAGTAGCACACGCCGAAGTCGGTGACCTTGAGCTGCCCGTCCGCCGCGAAGAGCAGGTTCGACGGCTTGAGGTCGCGGTGCACCACGCCCGCCGCGTGGGCCACGCCCAGGGCGCCGCAGACCGGGATCAGCCGCCGGACGAGCGCGGCCGGGGCCTCGCCGCGACAGGCCTTGAGGCTGCCGCCGGGCAGGAGTTCCATGATCAGGTAGGGCCAGGCGCCGCTGGTGCCGAAGGCGAAGATCTCGACCAGGCTGGGGTGCGAGAGGCGCGTGAGCACTTCGCCCTCCCGCAGGAAGCGGCGGACCAGATCCTGGTCGCGATGGACCTCCGGGCGCAGCAGCTTCACCGCGCAGGAGGCGGCAGGGCGGAAGCGGTCTTCGCCCCGGAACACCAGGGCCATGCCGCCTTCGCCCAGGGGCTCCAGGAGGCGCACGCTGCCGATCTGCGCGGGGGGCCGCAGGCCGCTCATGGGGCCGGGTACGCCCGGTCGCGTCCTCCGGCCTTGGCGCCGTAGAGGGCCGCATCGGCCCGGGCCAGCAGGGCACCGCCGTCCGAATCCCCATCCTTGAGCTCGGCCACGCCCAGGCTGCAGGTGAGCCGCAGATCCAGGCCGCCCTCCAACTCCAGGGGATGCTCCGCCAGGGCCCGACGCAACCCCTCCGCGGCATTGAGGGCCATCATCACGGAGGTCTCGGGCAGCACGATGAGGAACTCATCTCCGCCCAACCGGCCCACGGGATCCGAGCCCCGGAGACGGAGGTGGAGGAGGGCTCCGAACGATTCCAGGGCACGGTCGCCCGCCCGGTGCCCATGCGTGTCGTTGACCTGCTTGAACCAGTCCAGGTCCGCCAGGATCACGGCCAGGGGCCGGCGGTGGCGGCGGGCCAGGTCGAAGTGCGACTCCAGCTGGTGCAGGACCGTGGCCCGGTTGCCCACGCCCGTCAGCGGATCCAGCGTGGTGCGGGCCACCATGGCCTGGTGGTAGCGGCGCTCGAGGGCATCCATGTGCTTGAGCTTGAAGGCATGCCCTCCGACGCGCACCACGTCCTCGGCCCTCAGCTTCAGGGGACCGGGATTCGCGTAGACCCGCTTGCCGTTGATGAAGACGCCATTGGTGGAGCCCAGGTCGCGCAGCTCCACAGTCTCCAGATCCGCCGCGATGTTCAGCCGGGCATGGCGGCGGCTCACCTCGGGTTCCGGCAGGCAGAGCCCATTCTCCGGCGCCCGGCCGATGCTCAGGCCCTCCAGCGGCAGGGGGATGAATTCGCCCATGGGCTGGCCCACATAGCGGATCAGCACCCACTCGCGGGTATCGAGCTCGCCCAGGAGTTCCGCGTCCTCCCGCACGGAGGCTGGATCCCAGGGGGGAAGATCGGGGGGCGTGTGTTCGAGGGGCATCTGGGAAAGTCTAACGGAGATCGGCGAGGGCTAGCCTTCGCAGACCTGGTTGCGCCCCCCGCCCTTGGCCCGGTAGAGGGCCGCATCCGCCCGGGCCAGCAGCTGGCCGGCGTTGAGATCATCCCCGGTCCGCTCGGCGATGCCCAGGCTGCAGGTGACGCTGAGTCCGCCAGAAGCCAGGGGGATCGGGGTCGCGGCGATGGCCTTCCGCAGCCGCTCAGCGAAGGGCCGGGCCCCCGCCAGATCCGTCTCCGGCAGCACCATGAGGAACTCCTCACCACCGATGCGGCCGGCCAGATCGGCCTCGCGCAGGGTCGCGATGAGGCGCTCGCCGAAGGTGTGCAGCACGAAGTCGCCCGCCCCGTGGCCGTAGGTGTCGTTCACCTGCTTGAAGTGGTCCAGGTCGCAGACCACCACCGAGAGGGGTCGGCCGTAGCGCTGGCTCAGCCCGAAGCGGTTCTGCAGCTCCGCCAGGGCGCTGCCCCGGTTGGCCAGTCCCGTGAGCGGATCCTTGGTGCTGAGGTCGAGGAGCGTCTCGTGGAAGGCCCGCTCCAGCGGATCGAGGAACACCAGCTTGAGTACATGGCCACCGATGGCGATGCGGTCGCCCGGGCGCAGCTCCGCGAGCCCCCGTACCGGGTCCCCATTCACCCGCGTGCCGTTGGTGGACTCCAGATCCTCGACCAGGACCCGGCCCTCTTCGACCCGGAAGCGCGCATGCTGGCGGCTGACCTCGCCATCGAGCAGGGGCACGCCCGAATCCGGCGCCCGGCCCACGATCACCTGCCCGGCCGCCAGCGGGAACACTCGGCCCAGGGCCGCACCCGCATAGGCCACCAGGGCCCACTCGGCAGGGGCCGCCAGGGCATCCACGTCGCTCTTGGTGCGCACCACCGTCGGGATCTCGGGCAGCCCGGGAAGCGTCTTGGCGCTCAGGGGCGGCTTCTTCGACGAGGCCTTGCGCGTCACGGATCCTCCACGA